>NZ_JBXAWN010000004.1:0-388789 GCF_057291835.1 Pseudomonas sp. 1L-B-1-E-C1
CGTTGATAGGTTGGGTGTGTAAGCGCTGTGAGGCGTTGAGCTAACCAATACTAATTGCCCGTGAGGCTTGACCATATAACACCCAAGCAATTTGCATGCTTCAAGCTGAAAAGTGAGAGAGCACCAGATTGCGGTGTGTGAAGACGAAACGAACCGAAAGTTCGAAACGCACAAACACCAGCTGTCACATACCCAATTTGCTGAAGCGAGGCCATCCGGTCACGAGTCAGTACCCGAATTTCTTGACGACCATAGAGCGTTGGAACCACCTGATCCCATCCCGAACTCAGCAGTGAAACGATGCATCGCCGATGGTAGTGTGGGGTTTCCCCATGTGAGAGTAGGTCATCGTCAAGATTAAATTCCGAAACCCCAATTGCGAAAGCAGTTGGGGTTTTGTTTTGCCTGCGAGAAAGTTCTTACAGCCTTCGCAGCCCTCGTCCGGCTGTCACAGCCGGCCGACAATGCTAAGGTTCTGCCTCGGCTTTAGCGATTTTCCAAGGAATCCATATGTCGGACGCCCAGTCCCTCAACGCTGCATTCATGGTGGTTCAGAGCAACAGTCTCGATGAGCTGCGCAGTCTTGTGGTCAGCATCATGCGGCGCTACCCACTGGCACCCTTGGAGAACGAAATCGCTTTGGTGCAAAGCAACGGCATCGCCCAATGGCTCAAACTGGCATTGGCCGAAGATCCTGAAGAAGACGACCTTGGCGGTTGCGGGATCGCTGCGGCGATTGACGTTCAACTACCCGGCAGTTTCATGTGGCAGCTCTATCGCATGGTCTTAGGGCGAGAAGAGATTCCGGCGAAATCCCTGCTCGACAAAGCTCCGCTGACCTGGCGCCTGATGCGCCTTTTGCCACAGGTAATCGACCGCCCACATTTCGAGCCGCTGCAACGCTTCCTCACCCATGACAGCGATCTGCGCAAGCGCTATCAATTGTCAGAGCGTCTGGCCGACCTGTTTGACCAATATCAGGTGTACAGGGCCGACTGGCTGGAAGATTGGGCGGAAGGCCGCCACCAACTGCGCAATGTGCGAGGTGAAATCAAGCCTCTGCCAGCAACCAGTTGCTGGCAGGCAGAGTTGTGGCGAGCGCTGCTGGATGACGTCGGCGAACAAGGCATGGCGCAGAGTCGTGCCGGCGTTCATCAACGCTTCATGGAGCGCATCAACACACTCGACAAGGCTCCCGCGGCGCTGCCACCGCGAGTGATCGTCTTTGGTATCTCTTCGTTGCCTGCGCAGGTACTTGAAGCTCTCGCCGGTCTGGCTCGCTTCAGCCAGGTACTGCTTTGCGTACACAATCCTTGCCGCCATCACTGGGCGGATATCGTCGCCGACAAGGATCTGTTGCGGCATCAGTACAAACGTCAGCAGCGCAAAAGCGGCATGCCCGTCGTGCTCGATGCCGAGACTCTGCATCAGCACGCGCATCCCCTATTGGCCGCGTGGGGCAAACAAGGTCGCGACTACATCAACCTGCTCGACAGCTACGACGACCCCAGCAGCTACCGCGCAGCCTTTCGTGACGGGCGCATCGACCTGTTCAGCGAGGCCCAGCCGCACAACATGCTTAACCAGCTTCAGGACGACATTCTCGAATTGCGTCCGCTCAACGAGACGCGCGAACTCTGGCCAGCGGTCGATGCAACGCAAGACCATTCCATCCGGTTTCACATCGCCCACAGTGCCCAGCGCGAAGTCGAAATCCTGCACGATCAACTCCTGGCGCGTTTCAGCGCCGACCCGGCTCTTCGCCCACGGGACGTGATCGTGATGGTCCCGGATATCGACAGCTATGCCCCGCATATCCGCGCGGTTTTCGGTCAGCTCGATCGATCTGACCCGCGCTTCATTCCGTTCACTTTGGCGGACCAGGGCCAGCGAGGACGTGATCCATTACTAATCGCCGTCGAGCACCTGCTCAAGCTGCCGGACAGCCGTTTCCCGGTCAGCGAGATTCTCGACCTGCTCGATGTTCCAGCTCTGCGTGCTCGCTTTGGCGTAGAGGAACGTGACCTGCCAACTCTGCACCGCTGGATCGAAGGCGCCGGTGTGCGTTGGGGCATGAGCGCCGAGCAACGGGCCGGTCTCGGTTTGCCGGAGGAACTGGAGCAGAACAGCTGGCATTTCGGCCTGCGCCGAATGCTGCTGGGCTACGCCGTCGGCAGTGCCGACGCGTGTGCAGGTATCGAACCTTACGATGAAATTGGTGGGCTTGACGCTGCCTTGATCGGACCGCTCGTCGCGCTGCTGGATGCGTTGGAAATTGCTCACCAGCAGCTCACCCAACCGGCTCAACCGAAGGAGTGGGGCCTGCGCTTGCAGGCGCTGATGCAGGTATTTTTCCAGGCCAGCAACGAGCATGACGACTACCTGTTGGCCCAACTGGAAGAGCTTCGCGAAACCTGGCTCGAGACCTGCGAGGCAGTCGGTCTGACTGACGAGCTGCCGCTGACTGTCGTTAGAGAGGCCTGGCTCGCTGGGCTGGATCAGGGGCGTTTATCGCAACGATTCCTCGCCGGTGCGGTGAATTTTTGCACCTTGATGCCGATGCGTGCCATTCCTTTCAAACTGGTCTGTCTGCTGGGCATGAATGACGGCGATTATCCCCGCGCCCAACCGCCCCTGGATTTCGACCTGATGGGCAGCGATTACCGCCCAGGCGACCGTTCACGGCGCGAAGACGACCGCTATCTGTTACTCGAAGCGCTGTTGTCTGCACGCAATCAGCTCTACATCAGTTGGGTCGGTCGCAGCATCCGCGACAACAGTGAGCGACCCGCCTCGGTGCTGATCGGCCAGTTGCGCGACCACCTCGCCAGCGGCTGGCAATCAATCGACCCGAGCCAGGATCTATTAGAGGCGCTGACCGAAGAACACCCTCTGCAACCTTTCAGCGCCCGCTATTATCACGAAGGCGAGCAACTGTTCAGCTACGCCAGCGAATGGCAAGTGTTGCATCAAGAGCAAACGCATCAAAGCGAGACGCCATTACTCGCGCCGTATGTTCAGGAAGAACCGCTGACGCTGGCCTTACTGCAGGATTTTCTGCGCAACCCGGTGAGGCATTTTTTCACCCAGCGACTCAAGGTTTACTTCGAGGCCGCGCAAGCGCCGTTGGCCGATGAAGAACCTTTCGTGCTGGACGCGTTGCAGCGCTACACGCTGAGCGACAGTTTGCTGGAGGCCGCACTCGGCCAGCCGGACGATGTCGATCAAGCACTGCAAGCCCGGGCGCTGCGCTTGCAAAACAGTGGTTTGTTGCCGATGGCGGGTTTCGGCGAATGCCTGCAGCGAGAGTTGATCGAACCGCTGCCGGATCTTCTGCAGCGTTATCAGCAATTGCTGACGTTATGGCCGACGCCGTTGTCCAGTGCGATCCCGGTCAGTCTCGACTTGCAAGGTGTGCGGCTGGAGGGCTGGCTCGCCAGCCTGCATCAACGCGGCGATGGCGGACTGCTGTCAGTCACCACCATTCCCAACAGCATCGGCTCGATCAAAACGCGCAAGTGGCATCGGCTGACCAAACCGTGGGTGACCCATCTGGTTGCCTGCGCCAGCGGGCATGCGTTGACCACGGCATTGGTCGCGAGTGACGACACATTGTTGCTTGAACCCATGGAGCGAGACCGAGCGCTGCGGTTCCTCGGTGACCTGCTGCTCGCCTGGCAAACCGGCATGCGCCAGCCCTTGCCGATTGCGATAAAAACCGCATTCGCCTGGCTGTCGCAGTCCGACCCGATGAAAGCCGAAGCCGCGGCGCGAAAAGCCTATGAGGGTGACGGCCAGACCAGCGACGGCGAGCGGCGCGAAAGCCCGGCGCTGCTCCGACAATATCCCGACTTCGATGCATTGTTGGCAGACGAAACCTTCACCGGCTGGTGCGATGCGCTATACCGCCCATTATTCGAAGCGCCCTGGCGTTCCTTGTCCAACGAAGGCGCACGTTCATGAGTACCAGGACACCGTTGGCTCTGGCCTTCCCGTTGCGCGGCAGTCAGTTGATCGAAGCGAGCGCCGGCACCGGCAAGACCTTCACGATCTCGGCGCTTTATCTGCGGCTGATTCTCGGCCATGGCGGCGAGACAAGCGGTTTCGCACGCGAATTGCTGCCGCCGCAAATCCTCGTAGTGACGTTCACCGACGCTGCCACCAAAGAGCTGCGTGAGCGCATCCGAACCCGCCTGGCCGAGGCTGCGCGTTTTTTCCGCGACGAGATTCCCGCTCCTGACGGACTGATTGCCGAACTTCGCGATCAGTTCGATCCATTGCAATGGTCGGGCTGCGCCAACCGCCTCGATATCGCCGCGCAGTGGATGGACGAAGCCGCCGTCTCGACCATCCACAGCTGGTGTCAGCGCATGTTGCGTGAGCACGCGTTCGACAGCGGCAGCCTGTTCACGCAGTCGCTGGAAACCGATCACAGCGATTTGCTCGGCGAGGTGCTGCGCGATTACTGGCGTCTGTTCTGCTACCCGATGCAGGGCGATGCGTTGAACTGGGTGCGCAGCAATTGGGGTGGCCCCGCCGCGTTGTTGCCTCGGGTCCGCGGCTTGTTCGCCAGCGCGCGTGATACAGATGAAGGCAAGGTGCCGACGGAGCTGATCGCAGCATGTTTACAGGAGCGGCGAGCGGCGTTGGTCGAACTGAAAATGCCTTGGCGTGACTGGGCAGACGAGCTGCTTGCTCTCTGCCATGAGGGCGTCGCCAGCAAAGCCGTCGATGGCCGCAAGATGCAGGCGCGTTATTTCGAACCCTGGTTCGAGAAGCTCAAGACCTGGGCCGAAGACGAGTCGCTTGAGCAACTGGACATTGGCACCGGCTTCACTCGACTGACACCTGATGGCATGGCCGAGGCCTGGAAAGGTCAGGCGCCGAGTCATCCGGGGCTGGACGCCATGTCCGGGCTCAAGTCGAGCCTCGATGCCTTGCCGACGCCCGATGCCGCGGTGCTGCAACACGCTGCCAAGTGGGTGGGCACGCGTTTTGAAGAAGAGAAGCGTCGTCGCGCGGAAATGGGTTTCGACGACATGCTGCTGCGTCTGGATGCCGCCTTGCAATCGGAAGGCGGCGAGCGTCTGGCGACGCTGATCCGCGAGCAGTTTCCGGTGGCACTGATCGACGAATTCCAGGACACCGATCCGGTGCAATATCGCATCTTCGAGAGCATTTACCGCATCGAAGACAATCACCCTGAGACCGGCCTGTTCCTGATCGGCGATCCCAAGCAGGCGATCTATGCCTTTCGCGGAGCTGACATCTACACCTACCTGCGCGCCCGTCAGGCCACCACCGGCCGCTTGCATACGCTCGGCACCAACTTCCGCTCCAGCCACGGCATGGTGACAGCGGTCAATCACGTATTCGAACGCGCCGAGTCCCGAGAACAGGGACGCGGCGCGTTTTTGTTTCGCGAGAAAAGCGGCGAGAACCCGGTGCCGTTTCTGCCCGTAGAATCTCAAGGCCGCAAAGAAACGCTGCAGATCGCCGGGCAAGACGTCGCTGCGCTGAATGTCTGGCTACTGCCGAGCGATCAACCGCTGTCCGGCGCAGTCTATCGCCAGCAAATGGCCGCTGCCTGCGCCAGCGAGATCACCGCACTGCTCAATGGCGGGCAAACCGGCAGCGCGGGGTTCATTCAGGCAGACGACTTCCGAGGTTTGCGTCCTTCGGACATCGCGATCCTCGTCCGCGACGGTAAAGAGGCTCAAGCCGTACGCAGCGAACTCGCCGCCCGCGGGGTACGCAGTGTTTATCTCTCGGACAAGGACTCGGTCTTCGCCGCGCAAGAGGCGCATGACCTGCTGGCCTGGCTGAAGGCTTGCGCCGAACCCGATGTCGAGCGTTCGCTCAAGGCCGCGCTGGCATGCACCACGCTTAACCTGCCACTGATCGAGCTGGAGCGCCTGAATCAGGACGAAATGGTCTGGGAAGCCCGGGTCATGCAGTTCCGCGGCTATCGCGAGCTGTGGCGCAAACAGGGCGTGTTGCCGATGTTGCGCCGCCTGCTTCACGACTTCCATCTGCCGCAAACCCTGATGCAGCGCAGTGATGGCGAGCGCGTATTGACCAATCTTTTGCACCTGTCGGAACTGATGCAGCAAGCCGCCGCGGAACTGGACGGTGAGCAAGCGTTGATCCGCCATCTGGCCGAGCTGCTGGCACTGTCAGGTCAGGCCGGTGAAGAACAGATTCTGCGGCTGGAAAGCGACGAGCAACTGGTGAAAGTGGTGACCATCCACAAATCCAAAGGCCTCGAATATCCGCTGGTATTCCTGCCATTCATTTGTTCGGCGAAACCGGTGGATGGCAGTCGCTTGCCGTTGCATTACCACGACGCTGCGGGCAAAGCGCAGATCACCCTCAAGCCGACCGCCGAGTTGATCGCCCTGGCTGACGATGAGCGTCTGGCCGAAGATCTGCGTCTTCTGTATGTCGCGTTAACCCGTGCGCAACATGCTTGTTGGCTCGGCGTCACTGACCTGAAACGCGGCAATAACAACAGCTCGGTGCTGCACCTTTCTGCGTTGGGTTACTTGCTGGGGGGCGGTGCCGCTTTGGGCGAGTCCAGCGAATTGAACCGTTGGCTGCAAGAGCTGCAGCAAGACTGTCCGGCGATCGACATCGGCGAGATGCCTCAGCCCACTGACGAGCATTACCAGCCGCCGCGCAATGAAGCAGTTTTGCGAGCCACGCTTCGGCCCAAGCGCAAAGCCAGTGAGAACTGGTGGATCGCTTCCTATAGTGCTTTGCGTATCAGCGATGTATTAAGCGTCGGCAGCGATGAAGCACCGGACAGTCCACAGGCGCAAAAGCTCTTTGACGACGAGCGCCTCGATCCCGACGCGCCCCGAGAAATCATCAGCGGTGGCGCCGATATTCACCGTTTTCCTCGCGGACCGAATCCCGGCACGTTTCTGCACGGCTTGCTCGAATGGGCGGGCGCTGAAAGTTTTGTGGTTACCCGCGAAGCGCTGGAAGATGCGATTGCCCGGCGCTGCAACCTGCGCGGCTGGCAAGGCTGGATCGCCACGCTGACGGACTGGCTGCAGCATTTGCTCAAGTCGCCTTTGCCGATCGCTGGCGGGCCGCCGGTGGTTCTTGAGCAGCTGAAGCAATACCGCGTCGAGATGGAATTCTGGTTTGCCAGCCACAAAGTCGACGTGCTCAAACTCGACGAACAGGTGCGCCAGCACACCCACAATGGCGTCGCTCGTGTTGCGGCAGAACCGGTGCAACTCAACGGCATGTTCAAGGGTTTTATCGACCTGACCTTCGAGCACGCTGGCCGCTATTACGTCGCCGATTACAAATCCAATTGGCTCGGCGTCGATGATCAGGCCTACACGGTGCAGGCGATGGAGCAGTCGATCCTCGACAACCGTTATGACCTGCAATACGTGCTGTATCTGCTGGCATTGCATCGTCAGTTGAAAGCGCGGCTGGCGGATTACGATTACGACCGCCATGTCGGTGGGGCGCTGTATCTGTTCCTGCGCGGTACGCGTGCGGAGAGTCGCGGCGTGTACTTCGTGCGCCCGCCACGGGAATTGATCGAACGCCTCGACCGGATGTTCCAGGGCAAACCCGAACCCAAGTCCGAACCCGCCTGGGAACAGGGAGTCCTGCTATGAGCCGCACATTCGCCGATCTGCTGCCGACACCGCTGGAGGCGGACAGCCTGTCGAAACTCTCGCCGCTGACCCGCGCCGATGATTTGCTGTTGTTGCTGAGCCGGTGGGTCGAACGCGGCTGGCTACGCGCGCTGGACCGAGCCTTTGTTGCTTTCCTGCATGAGCTTGAGCCCGAGACCGATCCGCTGGTGCTGCTCGCGGCGGCGCTGACCAGCCACCAGCTCGGCCATGGTCATGTGTGTCTGGACCTGTTCGAGACCCTCAAGGCGCCGGATTTTGCACTGTCGCTCCCGCCCGAAGGCGACGTGCAGGGCGGTGTGTTGCTGCTGCCCTCGCAACTGCTCGAAACGCTCGATGGAGCCCATTGGTCCAAAGTGCTGGCAAGCAGTCCTTTGGTGGCCCTGGCTGCTGACCCGAGTGAAACAGCGCAGACACGTCCATTGGTGCTGTCCTCGAAACGCCTGTACCTGCGCCGTTACTGGACCTACGAACGCCGCATCGATGCAGCGTTGCGCCAACGCTTGATGCAACAGGAGCCGACGCCGGATGATCTGCCGCAGCGTCTGAACGAATTGTTCGGCGGCGCGGAATCCGCAGCTGTCATTGATTGGCAAAAACTCGCCTGCGCCATCGCTACGCGCAGCGCCTTCAGCATCATCACTGGCGGCCCGGGCACCGGGAAAACCACCACGGTGGTGCGCTTGCTCGCGTTGCTGCAGGCGCCGGCCGTCGAGGCTGGCCATCCGTTGCGCATTCGTCTGGCCGCACCGACTGGCAAAGCCGCCGCGCGCCTGACCGAGTCGATCAGCCAGCAAGTGCAATCGCTGCAAGTCGCCGAAGCGGTGCGCGCGGCGATCCCCAGTGATGTCACCACCGTGCACCGTCTGCTCGGTAGTCGACCGGGCACCCGCCACTTTCGTCACCATGCCGGTAACCGCTTGCCGCTGGATGTGCTGGTGGTCGACGAAGCCTCGATGATCGACCTGGAAATGATGGCCAACTTGCTCGACGCGATGCCGGCGCATGCTCGGCTGGTGCTGCTGGGCGACAAGGATCAGTTGGCCTCGGTCGAGGCCGGTGCGGTGTTGGGCGATCTGTGTCGTGATGCCGAGGGCGGTTGGTACAGCCCGCAGACGCGGCAATGGCTGGAGTCGGTCAGCGGCGAGTCGTTGCAAGGCAGCGGTTTGCATGAAGACCGCGACGGCACCCATCCGCTGGCGCAACAAGTGGTGATGCTGCGTCACTCGCGCCGCTTCGGCGAGGGCAGCGGTATCGGTCAGCTCGCGTGCCGGGTCAATCAGCAATTGGCCGATGAGGCGCGACAGTTGCTCGCGGCCGGCAGCTACGACGACGTGTATTCGCTGCCGCTCAAAGGCGAGCACGATCACAAGCTCGAACGCCTCTTGCTCGAAGGTCACGGCAACGGCCCGCAAGGTTATCGCCATTACTTGAGCGTACTGCGCGATCAGCGTCCACCGTCGACGCGGCCACTTGAGCATGCGGACTGGACCGATTGGGCGCGCGAAGTCTTGCAGGCGTTCGACACATTCCAGTTGCTGTGCGCCGTGCGCAAAGGCCCATGGGGCGTTGAAGGTCTGAATCAGCGCATCACCGCAGCGTTGCTCAAGGCGCGTCTGATCGAGAGTGATCAGCAGTGGTATGAAGGTCGGCCGGTGCTGATGACACGCAACGACTATGGTCTGGGCCTGATGAACGGCGACATCGGTATCGCCCTGAAACTGCCCGAGCGTGAAGGCGCAGAAATCGGCAAAACGGTTCTGCGCGTGGCCTTCCCGCGTAACGATGGTCAGGGCGGCGTGCGCTTCGTGTTGCCGAGTCGACTCAATGACGTCGAAACCGTTTATGCCATGACGGTGCACAAATCCCAGGGCTCGGAGTTCGCGCACACGGCACTGATCCTGCCGGATGCGCTGAATCCGGTGCTGACCAAAGAGCTGATCTATACCGGAATCACTCGCGCCCGGCACTGGTTCACCTTGATCGAGCCGCGTGCCGGTGTGTTCGAGGAGGCGGTGCAGCGCAAGGTCAAGCGTCTGAGCGGGCTGATGCTGGAACTGGAGGAGGGCACCGAGCCCCGGAAATGAAGCGCTGAATGATCGGCAACGATTGCTGACCAACCGGTCAGGGGCAGGCGCCTCGCTGGCGTTTCGACGCTGTGCTATCGTTGCGGCATCATTTCGTAACGCTCCAAGAGAATCCCTGCATGAAGGTCGCCGTCCGGACGACAGAGCGTGTGGTTGCCTGCCAGCGCGCCTTGCTGATCGTTTTGCTCTGGTTGTTGACGGGTATTGCCATCGCACAAGCGCAAACCGGGCCGGCCGAGCAACGGGCCAAAGCGGTGACGCAAGTAGTCCTCGGTATCCTCAGTTATGCACGCTGGCCAGTGGAGCCCGCGCAGTTGCGCCTGTGCATTGTCGGTCCCACCGAATACACCGATGACCTGGTCAAAGGCACCACACAAGCAAGTGGCCGGCCGGTGGCGGTGCGTCGTCTGCTGGCGAACAACCCGGCCATCGTCAGCGAGTGCGACGCGGTGTACATCGGCAAGCTCACCGTCGATGAGCGCAGTCGCCTGTTCGCATCGTTGATCGGGCATCCGGTGCTGAGCATCAGCGAAGCGGACGATCAATGCACGGTCGGCAGTCTGTTTTGCCTGCGCGTCGGCGATGAGCAAGTGTCGTTCGAGGTCAATCTCGACTCAGTGGCTCGCAGCGGCGTGCGCATTCACCCCAGCGTGTTGCAGTTGTCCCGTCGCAAAGCGGCGGCGCCATGAAGCTGTTCAGTTGGAAGGCTCGCCCGACCCTGGGCTCGGTCATTGGCCGTGGGCATCTGATTGTCGCGCTGGTAGCGGTGGCGATGGCCAGTGTTTCGCTGACCTTGCTGGGCGTATTGGCGCTGCGGGTGTATGCCGATCACAACCTGCACTTGATCGCCCGTTCGATCAGCTACACCGTCGAAGCAGCCGTGGTGTTCAACGACAAAGCGGCGGCAACCGAGGCGCTGGCGATCATCGCCGCCACCGAGGAAGTGGCGGATGCCCGAGTGCTGGACGCGCAAGGCCAACTGATTGCGCAATGGCAGCGCGCTGAAACCGGCTTGTTCTCCGAGCTGGAAATGCGGATCGCCCGCGCCATTCTGGAAAAACCGGTCAGCCTGCCGATCGAACATCAGGACCGCGAAATCGGTCGCGTCCTGCTCATCGGTCACGGCGGCAGCCTGATGCGTTTCCTGCTCAGCGGCCTGGCCGGGATTGTGCTGTGCACCGCGATCAGCGCCTGGGTCGCGCTCTATCTGGCGCGACGGCAACTGCGCGCAATCATTGGTCCATTGCACAGCCTCGCCTCCGTCGCTCACGCCGCCCGCAGCGAACGGGCGCTGGATCGCCGCGTGCCGCCGGCGCAAATCGCCGAACTGGATAATCTCGGCAACGACTTCAATGCCTTGCTCGGCGAACTTGAGTCCTGGCAGACCCACCTGCAAAACGAAAACGAAACCCTTGCCCATCAAGCGACCCACGACAGCCTCACCGGGTTGCCCAACCGCGCGTTTTTCGAAGGCCGCTTGATCCGCGCATTGCGCAACGGCAAAAAACACGATGAGCGCATTGCCGTGCTGTTTCTCGACAGCGACCGCTTCAAAGGCATCAACGATAACTTCGGCCATGCCTCCGGTGACGCAGTGCTGGTGGCCATCGCCAATCGCGTGCGAGCGCAATTGCGCGAGGACGATCTGGTCGCGCGTTTGGGCGGTGACGAGTTCGCCGTGCTGCTCGCGCCGCTGCACACCGTTGAAGACGCTGAGCACATCGCTGACAAGATTCTCGCCAGCATGGACATGCCGATCACCCTGCCGGGCGACACCAGTGTGGTGACCTCGCTCAGTATCGGCATCGCCGTCTACCCCGATCATGGTGCCACGCCGGGCACCTTGCTCAACGCAGCCGACGCGGCGATGTATCAGGCCAAGCGCCTGTCACGCGGCGCGCAATTCACGGCCGGGTCGGAGCGCCCGGTTGATTCCGTTCACACCAGGAGCTGATGTCTGTGTTCACTTTTCCCGTTCGACTTTTTTCCGCATTGCTGTTGATCGCCGCGCTGACGCTGAGCGGTTGCCAGACCGCCCCGCAAAAAGGCCTGACACCGGCGCAGGTCGCTGTGCTCAAACAGCAGGGTTTCGAGTTGACCGACGAC
Organism: Pseudomonas sp. 1L-B-1-E-C1; assembly: GCF_057291835.1. Classification (NCBI taxonomy): domain Bacteria; kingdom Pseudomonadati; phylum Pseudomonadota; class Gammaproteobacteria; order Pseudomonadales; family Pseudomonadaceae; genus Pseudomonas; species Pseudomonas sp. 1L-B-1-E-C1. The sequence goes on from NZ_JBXAWN010000004.1 coordinate 11,855, forward strand.
GGCTGGGAGTTCGGCCTGTCGGGCAAAGTGTTGTTTGGCAGCGATGTCGAAAGCCTGAACGCACCCAGCACGGAAATCGTCGAACGCATCGGCAAGGCGCTGCTCGGCGTGGGTATCGAGCGGGTGCGCGTCGATGGCCATACCGATGCGTCGGGCAAGGAAACCTACAATCAGCAACTGTCCCTGCGCCGGGCCAAGAGCGTCGCCAACGTCCTCGGCACGGTCGGCATGAAGCAGGAAAACATCCAGCTGCAAGGCCTCGGTAGCAGCGAACCGGTAGCCTCCAACGATACAGCGGCTGGCCGCACGGAAAATCGCCGGGTGTCGATTGTGGTCAGCGCCGACTAATCGGCAAAGCGCATCTCCCGCGTTTCCCCCATCAACAACGCCTGATTGCGCTCAGTCACCTCGCGGATGTAATCCCACAACAAGGTGATCCGCTTCAACTTGCGCAGATCCTCCCGGCAGTACATCCAGAACTGCCGGGTAATGTCGACTTCCTCCGGCAACACCGGCAGCAATCGCGGGTCTTGGGCGGCGAGGAAGCACGGCAGGATCGCCAGCGAGCGGCCCTGCTGCGCGGCGACGTATTGAGCGATCACGCTGGTGCTGCGCAAATGTGCGCTGGCGCCGGGCAGCACGTTGGCCAGATAAAGCAGCTCTGAGCTGAACGCAAGATCGTCCACATAACTGATGAATTGATGCTTGCTCAAGTCTGCAGGGCGGCGGATCGGTGGGTGTTTGTCGAGATAGTCCTGGGTTGCGTACAGCTGCAAACGGTAGTCGCAGAGTTTGCAGCAGACGTACGGCCCATGCTCCGGCCGTTCGAGGGCGATGACGATGTCGGCCTCGCGCTTGGACAGGCTGATGAAGTGCGGCAGCGGCAGGATGTCCACCGAGATCGCCGGGTAGGCGTCGACGAAATGACTCAGTTGCGGGGTGATGAAAAAACTGCCGAAACCTTCAGTGCAACCCATGCGCACATGCCCGGAGAGGGCCACGCCCGAGCCGGACACCTGCTCGCAGGCCATGTGCAACGTGCTTTCGATCGACTCGGCATAACCGAGCAAACGCTGGCCCTCGGTGGTCAGGACGAAGCCGCTGGTGCGGGACTTTTCGAACAGCAATGTTCCCAGCGCCGCCTCCAGCGAACTGATCCGTCGCGACACCGTGGTGTAGTCGACGGCCAGGCGTTTGGCGGCGGTGCTGGCCTTGCGGGTGCGGGCGACTTCGAGGAAAAACTTCAGGTCGTCCCAGTTCAGCGAGCCTAGCGAGGTGATGTTTTTTTGCATGATGGACGGGCTTATATGTGCGTTCTTATTAGAAGTTTGCACATCTATACTCCAAAAACCGTCCGACAACCATTCTGGACACACGCCTCATCTCAAGGCGAACCTCTCGCCTTGGCTCCTACGATAAAAACAAGTTCTGGAGACCAGCATGAACGCATCGCTTACGCCCAACGACACCACGCTGCAAAAGGTCAAACTGCTGATCGACGGCGAATGGCTCGAGTCGCAGACCAGCGAGTGGCACGACATCGTCAACCCGGCCACCCAGCAAGTGCTGGCCAAAGTCCCGTTCGCCACCGCCGCTGAGGTCGATGCCGCTGTCAGCGCCGCCCAGCGCGCGTTCCAGACCTGGAAACTGACCCCGATCGGCGCGCGGATGCGCATCATGCTCAAGCTGCAAGCGCTGATTCGCGAGCATTCCAAACGCATCGCCGTGGTCCTCAGCGCCGAGCAGGGCAAGACCATTGCCGACGCCGAGGGCGATATTTTCCGCGGTCTCGAAGTGGTCGAGCACGCTTGCTCGATCGGCACCCTGCAAATGGGCGAGTTCGCCGAAAACGTCGCCGGCGGTGTCGACACCTACACCCTGCGCCAGCCGATCGGCGTCTGCGCCGGCATCACGCCGTTCAACTTCCCGGCGATGATTCCGCTGTGGATGTTCCCGATGGCGATCGCCTGCGGCAACACCTTCGTGCTCAAGCCTTCGGAACAGGATCCGCTGTCGACCATGTTGCTGGTGGAGCTGGCGATCGAGGCGGGCGTTCCTGCGGGCGTGCTCAACGTCGTTCACGGCGGCAAGGATGTGGTCGATGGCCTGTGCACGCACAAGGACATCAAAGCCGTGTCCTTCGTCGGTTCGACTGCCGTCGGCACCCACGTTTATGACCTGGCCGGCAAACATGGCAAGCGCGTGCAGTCGATGATGGGCGCGAAAAACCACGCCGTGGTGCTGCCGGACGCTAATCGCGAGCAAGCGCTGAATGCCTTGGTCGGCGCCGGTTTCGGTGCGGCCGGGCAACGCTGCATGGCCACCTCGGTGGTGGTGCTGGTCGGTGCCGCAAAACAGTGGCTGCCGGACCTGAAAGCGCTGGCGCAGAAACTCAAGGTCAACGCCGGCAGCGAGCCGGGCACCGATGTCGGCCCGGTGATTTCGAAAAAGGCCAAGGCACGGATTCTTGAACTGATCGAAAGCGGCATCAAGGAAGGCGCCAAGCTGGAGCTCGATGGTCGTGACATCAGCGTGCCGGGTTACGAGCAAGGCAACTTTGTCGGCCCGACCCTGTTCTCCGGGGTGACCACCGACATGCAGATCTACACCCAGGAAATCTTCGGCCCGGTGCTGGTGGTGCTGGAAGTCGACACCCTCGATCAGGCGATTGCGCTGGTCAACGCCAACCCGTTCGGCAACGGCACTGGCCTGTTCACCCAAAGCGGTGCGGCGGCGCGCAAATTCCAGACTGAAATCGACGTCGGTCAGGTTGGCATCAACATTCCGATTCCGGTGCCGGTGCCGTTCTTCAGCTTCACCGGTTCGCGGGGTTCGAAACTCGGCGATCTCGGCCCGTACGGCAAGCAAGTGGTGCAGTTCTACACGCAGACCAAAACGGTCACGGCGCGCTGGTTCGATGACGACAGCGTCAACGACGGCGTGAACACCACCATCAACCTGCGCTGAGGATCCGATCATGAAAATCGCATTTATCGGGCTGGGCAACATGGGCGCGCCGATGGCGCGCAACCTGATCAAGGCTGGCCACTCGCTGAACCTGGTCGACCTGAACAAAACCGTGCTGGCGGAACTCGAGCAACTGGGCGGCACCATTCGCGCTTCGGCGCGCGAGGCGGCGGAGGATGCCGAACTGGTGATCACCATGCTCCCGGCCGCTGTGCATGTGCGCAGTGTCTGGCTGGGCGAAGAGGGCGTGCTCACCGGCATTCGCCAAGGCGTGCCGGCGGTGGATTGCAGCACGATCGATCCGCAGACCGCCCGCGACGTCGCAGCGGCCGCCGCCAAACACGGCGTGGCCATGGCCGATGCGCCGGTCTCCGGCGGCACGGGAGGTGCCACGGCCGGGACCCTGACCTTTATGGTCGGCGCTACCCCGGAACTGTTCGCCACCCTGCAACCGGTGCTGGCGCAGATGGGCCGCAACATTGTGCATTGCGGTGAAGTCGGCACCGGCCAGATCGCCAAGATCTGCAACAACCTGCTGCTGGCGATTTCGATGGTCGGCGTCAGTGAGGCGATGGCATTGGGCGATGCGCTGGGGATCGACACCGGCGTGCTGGCCGGGATCATCAACAGCTCGACCGGCCGTTGCTGGAGTTCGGAGATGTACAACCCGTGGCCGGGCATCGTCGAAACGGCGCCGGCCTCGCGCGGTTATACCGGAGGGTTCGGTGCAGAGCTGATGCTCAAGGATCTCGGGCTGGCGACGGAAGCGGCGCGGCAAGCGCATCAACCGGTGGTGCTCGGCGCGGTGGCGCAGCAGTTGTATCAGGCGATGAGCCAGCGCGGTGACGGTGGGAAGGATTTCTCGGCGATCATCAACAGCTATCGCAAGCCGCAATAGAAGGCCCATGGTGAAAACACCCGTGGGAGCGAGCCTGCTCGCGAAGACGGCATCAGCCTCGAATATGGAGTGACTGTCAGACCGCTTTCGCGAGCAGGCTCGCTCCCACAGGGGATCGCGGCACTATCAAATTATTTGCCGGGAAATCACGTCGGGTGATTTTCCGGTTTTTTTGTGCCGCCAGAAAAAGATCGCAGCCTTCGGCAGCTCCTACATGGGAATGCGTTCCTGTAGGAGCTGCCGAAGGCTGCGATCTTTTGCTTTGTCAGGCGAAGACGAAATACTTGCGCACGGTCTCGACCACTTCCCACGTGCCTTTCATGCCCGGCTCAACCACGAAGATATCGCCGGCGCGCAGGTGAATCGGCGCCATGCCGTCCGGGGTGATCACGCAGTAGCCTTCCTGGAAATGGCAGTATTCCCACTTCACATAATCGACGCGCCACTTGCCCGGCGTGCAGATCCAGGTGCCCATGATCTTGCTGCCGTCTTCGCTGGTGTAGGCATTGAGGTTGACGGTGTGCGGATCGCCTTCGAGTTTTTCCCACTTGCAGGCATCGAGCACTGGCAGCGGGTGAGTGTCGCGCAGAACGGTGATAGGGGCGGTCGCGGTCATGAGGGACTCCGGGCAAGTGGACTTGAGAATTGAATTCGCACCCTATAGCGCCCGGTTGTCGCTCAGTTGTCTGGGGTCGACATCGGAGTGCTCAGAAACGCGCGTAGCGGTGAGCGCTTGTAACAATGCCTGGGCATAACCCGGCAGCGCGGCGAAGTCTCTTGCGCAGAGCATCAACGTGCGGCGCGCCCACGGCTCATTCAGGGTCACGCACTGAAACCGTTTGAGCGCCGTACGTTCGACAGCGGCCAACGGCACGATGGCCAGTCCGGCGCCTCGGACCACCATGCGCATCGCCCCGTCGAATCCATCGGCGCGAATGCGCACCTGCATCCGTGCGCCGCTGTGCAGCGCCTGTTCTTCCAGATAAATCGCCAGTGCGCTGTCGGCACTCAGTCCGACAAATTCATGCTGTAACGCGTCGCTGAAACTGACCTCGACGGCGTCAGACAACGGGTGATCGAGCGGCAGAATCAGCACCAGCGGATCGTCGCGAAACGCCTGGGTCTGTAGGCCGTTGGTGTCGACCGCGTCGGATACGATGCCCAGATCCGCTGCGCCTTCCCGCAAGGCATGGGTGATCCGCGCGCTAGGCAGTTCCTGCAGATCGATATCGAGATTGCGATGGTTGCGCAGGAAATCCGCGAGTACTTCCGGCAGGTATTCGGTGATCGCCGTGGTGTTGCACAGCAGCCGCACCTGGCCTTTGACGCCTTGCGCATAGTCGGCGAGATCCTGTTGCATGCGTTCGGCTTGTTGCAAAAGGACGCGCGCGTGGCGGGCGAGGGCTTTGCCGGCGGGCGTCGGGGTGACGCCACGGCGGCCGCGCTCGAGGAATTCGGCGCCCAGCGAGGCTTCCATCGCGCGGATTCGAGCGCTGGCGGCGGCGAGGGATAAATGACTGCGCAGGGCACCGGCGGTGATGTTGCCGGTGTCGATGATGTGCAGGTAGAGGCGCAGGTCGGTGAGGTCGAAGTGCATGGGGTTTGCCTCTGCTTTTGGGGTGTCTGGGCTGGCCCTTTCGCGAGCAGGCTCGCTCCCACAGGGACTCATGTACACCGCAGATCCCGTGTGGGAGCGAGCCTGCTCGCGAAGAGTCCAGATGCTTCGAAGCCGATTCCAGCCTCTTGCAAAGAAAGAGGCAGCCTCAGTATATGGCAGATTTTCACCCGCTCCGGATCAGCGCACATTACCCCAATGCACACGCTAACCGACTTCTACCAAAACCTAGGCCCGACCCTGTCTCTGCTGGTCATCGCCACCTTCATCCTCGCCGGCATGGTCAAAGGCGTCATCGGCCTCGGCCTGCCCACCGTTGCCATGGGCCTGCTCGGTCTGGCTATGGCGCCGGCGCAGGCAGCTGCTTTGTTGATTATCCCCGCGACCCTGACCAACCTCTGGCAACTGGCCTTCGGCGGTCATCTGCAAGGATTGATCAAACGCCTCTGGCCTATGCTGCTGATGATCTTTCTCGGCACCGGAATCGGCACCCTGTGCATCGGCATGTCCGGTGGCCATTGGGTGGTGCGCGGACTCGGTGCGGCGCTGTTGCTGTATGCATTGAGCGGGCTGTTTCTGCCGACGCTGCACGTCAACCCGCGCCATGAGCGCTGGCTTGGTCCGCTGTGTGGCCTGATCACCGGCGTCATCACCTCCGCCACCGGCGTCTTCGTGATTCCAGCGGTGCCGTACTTGCAAGCGTTGGGGCTGAGCCGCGATGAATTGGTGCAGGCACTCGGCCTGTCCTTCTCCGTTTCGACCCTGGCGCTGGCGCTCGGGCTGTTCTGGCACGACGCACTCGGCGGTGGCGAATTGAGCGCCTCGCTGCTGGCGCTGATCCCGGCCATGCTCGGCATGTGGCTTGGCCAATGGTTGCGTCAGCGCATCAGTGCTGTGATGTTCAAGCGGGTGTTCTTTATCGGACTGGGCGCGCTCGGCGCCCATTTGCTGATCAGCGGCTAGCCGACGATTCGCTGAGCATGTCGATCGGGCGGATATCGAAATCGCGTTCCAGATACTCCATGCGTTTGGCGAAAAACTCTTTCATGTGCGGCAACGCCGAGTGCACATCCAGAGCTGCCTGGCTTGCCCAGATTTCGTAGAAGATAAACAGCGTCGGATCCTGCTTGTCGCGCAGCATGTGGTACTCGATGCAGCCCGGTTCGGCGCGGCTCGGCTCGACGTAGGCGCGAAACAGTGCTTCGAACTCGGCGGCTTTTTCCGGACGGGTCTTGGCGTGCAGGATGAAACCCTGGCGTTCACTCATCACAACTTCCTCGAATGCAGAAAGCTCCGAATGCTACGGCAACAATGGAATGTTGATTCGTGCGTTTTACTCAAATGTATTTTGCGCTGACATGGCTGTTTCCGCGCGAGGCCGATGGTTAATCTGCCGCCATTCCATTTAATGTTGCCACCAGCCCCAAGGGCTGCGCCGAGGTTTTCCGATGAAAAAAGTCCTGTTGCTCAATGGCGGTAAAAAATTCGCCCACTCCGATGGCCGCTACAACACCACCCTCCACGAAACCGCGCTGAGCGTGCTCGATCGTGGCGGTGTCGACGTCAAGACCACGTTTATCGACGAGGGCTACGACGTTGCTGAAGAAGTGGCGAAATTCCTCTGGGCCGACGTCATCATTTATCAGATGCCGGGCTGGTGGATGGGCGCGCCGTGGACGGTGAAAAAGTACATCGACGAAGTCTTCACCGAAGGCCACGGCAGCCTCTACGCCAGCGACGGTCGCACCCGTTCCGATGCGTCGCAGAAGTACGGCAGTGGCGGTCTGATTCAGGGCAAGCAATACATGCTGTCGCTGACCTGGAACGCGCCGCAGCAAGCCTTCGATGACCCGTCGGATTTCTTCGAAGCCAAAGGCGTGGACGCGGTGTACTTCCCGTTCCACAAGGCCAACGAATTCCTTGGCATGACCGCGTTGCCGACCTTCCTCTGCGTTGACGTGATGAAGCGTCCAAATATCGAGAATGATGTGGTGCGCTATGAGCAGCATCTGACTGAGGTGTTTGGCCTCAAGGCTTGAGGCTTTCAGGCTAATATCGGGGTCACAGCAAAAGATCGCAGCCTTCGGCAGCTCCTACAGTGGGCATGGCGACTGGCTGCGATCTTGGCGATTTCAAAGAGGGAACCCGTGAAAGCCAGATCCGATGAGTTGCAGATTTTCGTCTGCGTGATCGAATGCGGTTCGATTTCCGCCGCCGCCGAGCAGGTCGGGCAGACGCCGTCGGCCGTCAGTCGCACGCTGTCGAAGCTCGAAGCCAAACTCGACACCACACTGATCAACCGCACCACGCGGCGCATGGACCTGACCGAGGAGGGCAAATATTTCTTCGAACAGGCCAAGCTGATTCTCGATCAGATGGACCAACTCGAAGAACGCCTGTCCTCGCGCCAGCAAACCCCGTCCGGACGCCTGCGCATCAACGCCGCCTCGCCGTTCATGCTCCACGCCATCGTTCCCTACATCGACGAATTCCGGCAGTTGTATCCGGACATCCAGCTCGAACTCAACAGCAATGACCTGATCATTGACCTGCTGGAACAAAGCACCGACGTCGCCATCCGCATCGGCACCCTCGCCGATTCGACGTTGCATGCGCGTTCGCTCGGCTGCAGTCCGTTGTTGATCGTCGCCAGCCCTGCTTACCTGAAAAAACACGGCGCGCCCCGGCAGGTCGCAGACTTGAGTGAGCACACGCTGCTCGGCTTCACCCAGAACGAAGGCCTCAACCAGTGGCCGCTGCGCTATGTGCATGGTGATCGCTGGCCGATCACCCCGGCGATCAGCGCCTCCAGCGGCGAGACCGTGCGCCATTTGGTGCTGGAAGGGCAGGGCATCGCTTGTCTGTCGCACTTCATGACCATCGACGATATTCGCGCCGGACGCCTGAAAGTCTTGCTCGGCGAATTCAACAGCGGCTACCGCCAGCCGATCAACGCGGTGTACTACCGCAACTCGCAGCTGGCATTGCGCATTCAGTGCTTCCTCGACTTTATCCAAGGCAAACTCGCCGCCTACGCCAGCGCCGAATTCAAGGGCTGATTCGTGATCCCTGCGCAAGAGTGAATTGGCCGAGGGCGGGTTTTTCGCCGGGGTTCATCGGCCGATACTCGTTGCATCACTTATTCACGCAGGGAGTTTCTCCATGAACGTATTCGTCACCGGCGCGGCCGGTTTTATCGGCGGTTCCATCGCCACCGGTCTGGTGCAGGCCGGGCACAAGGTTACTGGTTTGGTGCGCAGCGCCGAGCAGGCTGACGAGCTCAAAGCGCTGGGCATGAACGCGGTAATCGGCACCCTCGATGACAGCCAATTGCTGGCGGAACAGGCCCGTGCTGCGGATGCGGTGATTAACGCTGCCAGCAGTGATCATCGCGGCGCGGTGGAAGCGTTGCTCGATGCTTTGCGCGGTTCCAATAAAGTCTTTCTGCACACCAGCGGTTCGAGCATCGTCGGCGATGCCTCCGGCGGCAAATCCAGCGATGTCATCTATTACGAAGACAGCCTGCCAGAACCGACTGTCGATAAAGCCGATCGCGTGGCCATCGACAACCTGGTGCTCGCGGCGTCGAAGGATGGCGTGAATTCGGCAGTCATCTGCAACACGCTGATCTACGGCCACAGCCTGGGCGTCAAACGCGACAGCGTGCAACTGCCGCGACTGCTGAAACAGGCGCGCAAAAGCGGCGTGGTACGCCACGTTGGCAGCGGCCAGAACATCTGGTCCAACGTGCACATTGAAGACGTCGTCGCCCTGTATGTGCTGGCGCTGACCAGGAATGTGCCGGGCACTTTCTACTTCGTTGAAAGCGGTGAAGCCTCGTTCATCGACATGACCACCGCCATGGCCGAAGCCCTCAACCTGGGCAAAGCGCAAGACTGGCCGCTGCAAGACGCCGAAGCCGAATGGGGCTACGAAATGGCCAACTACGGCCTCGGCTCCAACAGCCGCGTACGCGGCAAACACGCCCGCGAACTGCTGGGCTGGACGCCGAAGCGCACGTCGGTGGTTGAATGGATTCGTAACGAAATGGTGTGAGTCCAGCGCGCACCGAGTGAAGCCATTCGCGAGCAGGCTCGCTCCCACAGGTTGATTGCGATGTAGCTGGAGGAATGTGATTAAAACTGTAGGAGTGAGCCTGCTCGCGATAGCGTCGTGTCAGGCAAATAGTCCTGCTTTGACCCACCGCAATCGCGAGCAGGCTCACTCCTACAGGTTGACCGCGTTCTGTCTGGAGGAATGCGATCATAAACTGTGGGAGCGAGCCTGCTCGCGAATGCGGTGGGTCAGTCAATGAAGATGTTGGATGTGAAGCCGCCTTCGCGAGCAGGCTCGCTCCCACAAGTTGATTGCGAAGTAGCTGAAGGAATGTGATCAAAAACTGTAGGAGTGAGCCTGCTCGCGATAGCGTGGTGTCAGGCAAATAGTCCTGCTTTGACCCACCGCAATCGCGAGCAGGCTCACTCCTACAGGTTGACCGCGTTCTGCCTCGAGGAATGCGATCAAAAACTGTGGGAGCGAGCCTGCTCGCGAATGCGGCGGGTCAGTCAATGAAGATGTTGCATGTGAAGCCGCCTTCGCGAGCAGGCTCGCTCCCACAGGTTGATTGCGATGTAGCTGGAGGAATGTGATTAAAACTGTAGGAGCGAGCCTGCTCGCGATAGCGTCGTGTCAGGCAAATAGTCCTGCTTTGACCCACCGCGATCGCGAGCAGGCTCACTCCTACAGGTTGGCCGTGTTCTGCCTGAAAGAATGCGATCAAAACTGTGGGAGCGAGCCTGCTCGCGAATGCGGTGGGTCAGTCAATGAAGATGTTGGATGTGAAGCCGCCTTCGCGAGCAGGCTCGCTCCCACAGGTTTATGTGGTGATCTGGAAAGGCATGAAAATCCCGCCCTCCGATTTTCATTAATCACGACAGCGCATACTCACCAGCGACACCTCTTGTCTCTCCACGAAAATTACTTTCATGCGGTTTGAAATCTCTTTCTCGAAATGATTTATGAGTTTCACAACCCATTCGAACGTGACCCTTTCGAGGAGTACCGCATGACGCCTTCCTTCGGCTATTGGCTGCTGGTCTACGCCGCCGTGGCCATCATTGCACTGATCGTGTTGATCGCCCGTTACCGGCTCAATCCGTTCATTGTCATCACCCTGATTTCTCTTGGCTTGGCGCTGGTGGCCGGGATGCCGCCGTCGGCTGTGGTCGGTGCGTATGAGGCGGGCGTCGGCAAGACGTTGGGGCATATTGCGCTGGTGGTGGCATTGGGGACGATGCTCGGCAAGATGATGGCCGAGTCCGGCGGTGCCGAGCAGATGGCGCGCACGCTGATCGACAGATTCGGTGAGAAGAACGCGCACTGGGCGATGGTCTGCATCGCGTTTCTGGTCGGCTTGCCGCTGTTCTTCGAAGTCGGTTTCGTCTTGCTGGTGCCGATCGCCTTCACCGTGGCGCGGCGCGTCGGCGTGTCGATTCTGATGGTCGGTCTGCCGATGGTTGCCGGGCTCTCGGTGGTGCATGCGCTGGTGCCACCGCACCCGGCGGCGATGCTCGCGGTGCAGGCCTATCAGGCCTCGGTCGGGCAGACCTTGCTGTACGCCATCGCGATCGGCATTCCGACGGCGATCATCGCCGGCCCGCTGTACGCCAAATTCATCGTGCCGCGCATTCAATTGCCAGCGGACAACCCGCTGGAAAAGCAATTTCTCGACCGTGAACCGCGCGACAAACTGCCGGGTTTCGGCATTACCATGGCGACCATTCTGCTGCCGGTGGTGCTGATGCTTATCGGCGGCTGGGCCAACCTGATTTCCACTCCCGGCAGCGCGTTCAACCAGTTCCTGTTGTTCATCGGCAACTCGGTGATCGCGCTGCTGCTGGCGACCTTGCTGAGCTTTTGGACGCTGGGCATCGCCCAAGGCTTCAACCGCGAATCGATCCTCAAGTTCACCAACGAATGCCTTGCGCCCACCGCCAGCATCACCTTGCTGGTCGGCGCTGGTGGCGGCTTGAACCGGATTCTGGTGGATGCCGGCGTCACCGATCAGATCGTCGGCCTCGCTCACGAATTTCACCTGTCGCCGCTGATCATGGGCTGGTTGTTCGCTGCGCTGATGCGCGTTGCCACTGGCTCGGCCACCGTGGCGATGACCACCGCGTCCGGCGTGGTCGCGCCGGTGGCCATCGGTCTGGGTTATCCCCACCCTGAGCTTTTGGTGCTGGCGACTGGCGCCGGCTCGGTTATCTTTTCCCACGTCAACGACGGCGGCTTCTGGTTGATCAAGGAATACTTCAACATGACGGTCGCGCAAACGTTCAAGACCTGGACGGTGCTTGAGACGTTGATCTCGCTGGTCGCCTTCGCCCTGACCGTCGGCCTTTCCTACCTGCTGTAACCGGAGCCTGCCGCCCATGGACATCCTCTACCAGATCCGCGCCCGCCAGGATTCCTTCAGCGCCGGCGAGGGGCGCATTGCGCGGTTGATGCTCGACGATGTCGGCTTTGCCGCCAGCGCCAGCCTCGAAGACCTCGCGCAACGGGCCGAGGTCAGCACCGCCACGCTGTCGCGTTTTGCCCGCACGGTTGGCTGCCGCGACCTGCGTGACCTGCGTCTGCAACTGGCCCAGGCCAGCGGCGTTGGCAGCCGTTTTCTCGACCCGGCGGGCACGCCTGAGCAGTCGGCGTTCTACAGGCAAATCGTCGGCGATATCGAAACCACGCTGCGCCAGCATCTGGCCGGTTTCGACGAATCGCGCTTCGCCGACGCAGTGAAATTGCTCAGCCAGGCGCGGATGATTCACGCGTTCGGCATGGGCGGTTGCTCGACCCTGTGCAGCGATGAATTGCAGGTGCGCCTGGTGCGCCTCGGTTACCCGATTGCGGTGTGTCATGACGCGGTGATGATGCGCGTCACCGCCGCCAGTTTGAACGCCGAGCAAGTGCTGATCGTCTGCTCGCTGACCGGCATCACCCCGGAGCTTTTGGAAACCGTGGAGCTGGCGCGCAACTACGGCGCGCGCATCCTCGCCATCACTCGCGGCGATTCACCACTGGCGGAACTGGCCGACGTCGTGCTGCCGCTGCAAGGCGCGGAAACCTCGTTCATCTACAAACCGACGGCGGCGCGCTACGGCATGCTGCTGGCCATCGACGTGCTCGCCACCGAGCTTGCGCTGGCCAGCCCTGAAGACAATCAAGAACGTCTGCGGCGAATCAAACTCGCCCTCGACGAATACCGTGGCGGCGACGATCACCTGCCGCTGGGAGACTGACATGCAGTACGACACCCTCATTCGCAATGCCGTGGTCATCGACGGCAGCAACACGCCGGGCTACCGCGCAGACGTGGCGATTCTCAATGGTCGCGTCGAGCGCATCGGCGATCTGCCTGACGCCCGCGCCACCGAAGAAATCGACGCCGCCGGCCGGGTGCTGGCGCCGGGGTTCATCGACGTGCACACCCACGACGACACCGTAGTCATCCGCCAACCCGAGATGCTGCCCAAGCTTAGCCAAGGCGTGACCACGGTGATTGTTGGCAACTGCGGCATCAGCGCTTCGCCAGTGAGTTTGAAGGGCAATCCGCCGGATCCGATGAACCTGCTCGGCACTGCCGCAGCGTTTGTTTATCCACGTTTCAGCGACTACCGCGCCGCCGTCGAAGCGGCCAACACCACGCTGAACGTTGCGGCACTGGTCGGCCACACCGCGCTGCGCAGCAATCACCTCGACGACTTGTTCCGCACTGCAACGCCCGGCGAAATCGCCGCCATGCGCGAGCAACTGCGCGACAGTCTCGAGGCTGGCGCGTTGGGTTTATCCACCGGCCTGGCCTACGCCAGCGCCTTCAACGCCTCGACCGATGAAGTCATGCAACTGACCGAAGAACTGACGGCGTTCGGCGCGGTGTACACCACCCATCTGCGCAGCGAATTCGCTCCGGTGCTGGAGGCGATGGACGAAGCGTTTCAGATCGGCCGCCACGCGCAGTCACCGGTGATCATTTCCCACCTCAAATGCGCCGGCGTCGGTAACTGGGGGCGCAGTCCGCAATTGCTCGCAGCGCTGGAAGAGGCAGCGAAAACCCATCCGGTCGGCTGCGACTGCTACCCGTACGCGGCGAGTTCCTCGACTCTGGATTTGAAGCAGGTTACCGACGCCCACCGCATCACCATTACCTGGTCAACACCGCATCCGGAAGTCAGCGGGCGCGACCTGATCGACATCGCTGGCGAATGGAAACTGTCGCTGGAAGAAACCGCGAAACGTCTGCAACCGGCCGGGGCGGTGTATTACGGCATGGATGAGGCCGACGTCAGAAGAATCCTCGCCCATCCGCTTTCGATGGTCGGTTCTGACGGACTGCCCGAAGACCCGTTCCCGCATCCGCGCCTGTGGGGCGCTTTCCCACGGGTGCTGGGCCACTTCAGTCGCGACGTCGGCCTGTTTCCGCTGCACACCGCCGTGCACAAGATGACTGGCCTGTCGGCGGCGCGTTTTGGCTTGCAGGAAAGGGGCGAGATTCGTGAGGGACATTGGGCGGATCTGGTGTTGTTCGATCCGGCGACCGTGCGCGACGTGGCCGATTTCAACGATCCGCAACGGGCGGCGCAGGGGATTGACGGGGTGTGGGTCAACGGCGTGTTGAGCTATCGCGACGGGCAGGCGAATGGGTGCAGGGCAGGGCGGTTTCTGGCACGTGAAGGTGATTTGCGCGAAGGGTTTCGTTGAGTCGAATGACGCCAAAAGATCGCAGCCTTCGGCAGCTCCTACAGGAGATCGCATTCCAATGTAGGAGCTGCCGAAGGCTGCGATCTTTTGATCTATGTCTCATAGTGGCACTGTGCAATTAAAGAAAGCCATCAACAAGCCGATTTGCTGACATCCTCCCCGTCTACACTGTGGGGCCAATCAGTCAGGGAGCACCCCATGAGCTTCGGCAAAACCACCCCGATCCTGCGGATCTTCGATGAGGCCAAGGCTGTCGAGTTCTACGTCGATTTTCTCGGTTTCAAGATCGACTGGCAGCATCGCTTCGAAGCGAATTTTCCGCTGTATCTGCAGGTGTCGCGCGGTGAGTGTGTGCTGCATTTGTCCGAGCATCACGGCGATGCCTGCCCGGGTTCGGCGCTGCGTATCGAAACCGATGAGCTGGAGGCGTTTCAGCAGCAGCTGATGGCCAAGGACTATAAGTTTTCCCATCCGCAGATTCAGGCGATGCCTTGGGGGAGTCAGGACATGACGATTGCTGATCCGTTTGGTAATCGGTTGGTGTTTACCAATGCGATCAGTCTTTGAGCTTGGCGCCTGAGATCAAAAGCCCCTCACCCTAGCCCTCTCCCGGAGGGAGAGGGGACCGATTGGGGGATGCTTGAGAGTTACGCCGACCTGAATGTGCTGTGCTGAGTCCAGAATCGAACAGAATGCGTGGCGTTGAATCCATAATCGACTCGGTCTTTCAGGTCGACGGACAGCGCAAAACGTCTCGGTCGGCCCCCTCTCCCTCTGGGAGAGGGCTGGGGTGAGGGCAACCCCTGACACCCCACCAAAACCAGTCCACAAAAAAACCCTCACAAGTCGTCAATCAGTCGGCACCAACCGATCCAGCACCCGATTCACCGCCATCTCCGCGACCATCACAATCTGCGCAATGCCCTGCAACGTCTTGCGTTGCGCGCCGTTCACCAGCCCCGCCTGATCGTTGAGCATCACCGTCGCCGACCCGAGGGTTTCGCAGGCATCGGCCAGCAGCGATTCGTTGTCGGCCTCGGGATTGGCCATGTACAGCGTGTTGGATTTGTAGGGCGGGGCCATGAATTCAGCGCTGGACGTGCCGAGGTAATGATCGAGGGCGCGGTCGGCGGCTTCGTGGAATTTCTTTGAGTCGGCGGATTCGTAGGGGGACGTCGGGTCGGTGGTTGGCGGGTTTGGGGTTACTTTGAACATGGTGACTAACCTCTGTGAGGCCACCATCTCTCCGCCGCTAAGCGAAAGGGTGGCGGCTATGCGCAAGTTAGCGGACCGGTAGTCACCAAAACCCGGCGCACCCGAAGGTGCCATGCGCACAGCCACCATCAAGCGCAGGCGAATGCCCGACTGGATAGACTTGTGCAACCGTGGTGACTAGCCGAGCCGCTAAGCTCGATCACTGAGAAATCAGTGACCGAATCAAGTTACCGGCAGGCCTCCGGAGGCACAAGCCGGCGGATTCTGGCGCAGGCGTAGGCAGCGGCGCAAGGAATTGTGGGTGGTTTCGCGGAATACCTGGCGGTTTTAAACAGTTGTGCCAAGGCGTGTTTAATCGGTGTGGCGAATGACGCCTTCGCGAGCAGGCTCGCTCCCACAGGTGGGCGGCGGTGAGTTCGGAAATGCAGGCAACCGAGAACTGCTGTGGGAGCGAGCCTGCTCGCGAAGAGGCCATCAGCATCACCGACGATTCCGCAACCTAAACTCTCCCGGCGGCATCCCGCGCCAGCTCTTGAACGTGCGATGAAACGAGCGCGGTTCGGTGAAACCCAGATACTGCGCAATGTCCTGAATCGGCAACGTGCTGTTGAGCAAATAATGCTCCGCCAACTCCTGACGCAGCTCATCGAGAATCTGCTGATACGACGTCCCGGCCTGCTGCAATTGCCGCTGCAACGTGCGCACCGACACGCTGAGCTGCTCCGCCACTTGCTCCTTGCGCGGCAGACCTTCCTTGAGCAAACCGCGCAGGATGTTCTTCACCTGCTGCGCCAGCGACGCCTCTTCCAGAGTCGCCAGCAAACCCATCGCGTGTTCTTCCAGGGTTCGCAGCAATTGCGCATCGGCCTGGCGCAACGGCAACTGCAAATACGCCAGCGGCACCACCAGCGCCGAATACGCCTGATCGAACCGCACCGGGCAACCGAAAAACGCCTCGTACTCGGCCAGCGTCACCTCATCCGGCCGCGCATGCTCCAGCCATACGCAGGCCGGCGACAGCTGCGTGTCGGCGATCCAGCGCGCGTAGTGCAGCCACGAACCGAGCACGTTTTCCACCAGATGCCGACGAATCC
Organism: Pseudomonas sp. 1L-B-1-E-C1; assembly: GCF_057291835.1. Classification (NCBI taxonomy): domain Bacteria; kingdom Pseudomonadati; phylum Pseudomonadota; class Gammaproteobacteria; order Pseudomonadales; family Pseudomonadaceae; genus Pseudomonas; species Pseudomonas sp. 1L-B-1-E-C1. The sequence continues at coordinate 28,395 of NZ_JBXAWN010000004.1, forward strand.
GTGGCCGCTGGTAACGGCAGGTCCAGATCAGATGCACGTGTTCGCCCTGCACCTCGGCGCGGCTGACGCCCATGTCGCCGACGAGTTTTTCGAACGGCATGATCCGGCTCATCGCATCGCCCAGCGTCGCGCAATTCATGGTGATGTAACCGAGGACGCTCCATGAATTGGGCAGGACGAAATTCGCCGCATGCAGCCCGAACAAGCCATCGCCCGAGTGCTCGCAGAAGTAATCCAGCAAGCGCTCGTGAACCTCGCCCGGCAGGCGCAAGGTGTTGTCGCTCAACTGCTGCGCCTGCAACCCGGCCGCCGCCAACGCAGGCTCGATGGCCATGCCCAACTGTTCGGCATGGCGCAGGTATTTGAGCAGCGGCGGAACGGAAGTGAAGCCGAGCGATGGCATGGTCGCGGTCCTTTGATCGACGGCGCGTGAGCGAATGAATGGCGCAAGGTAAGTGGATTGCCCGGAGAAAGTAAATGCCCGGACGTTTGGCGCCATTCGCTACAGGATCTGGCCGGATGCGACCGTGACAGATCCCCAGCGCTGACTAGTATGCAAGCTTGATCCGACGGCAAAAAAAGGACACACGCATGCGACGCTGGAACGGCTGGGGAGAGGCAGGCACGGTGGTCGAACTGCCGGCCCAGGGCGCGACATTTCTCCACGAACGCTTGGGCGCTGGCCGCGCTTTGCCCGATGCGACATTGGCAGCGGCATTGGCGCAAGTGCCGAGCTCGCGCCTGGTGCCTCATCACTTGTACAGCGTCGATACTCACGATCGCCTGCTGCACGCGCGCGGCCAGAGCCTGCCGGACTGGCTGGCGTTGCGCGAAGGCGCGCTGGGCACGTATCCCGATGCCGTGGCGTTTCCGGAAACCGCCGAGCAAATCCGCCAATTGCTGGCGCTCGCCCATGATCAGGATCTGTGCCTGATTCCCTACGGTGGCGGCACGTCAGTGGCCGGACACATCAATCCGCCGACATCCGCGCGCCCGGTGCTGACGGTGTCGCTGGCGCGGATGAATCGCCTGACCGACCTCGACGAACAGAGCCTGCTGGCGACATTCGGCCCCGGCGCCAGCGGGCCGCAAGTGGAAAGCCAATTGCGCGCGCGCGGCTACACGCTGGGGCATTTTCCGCAGTCGTGGGAGCTGTCGACGCTGGGCGGTTGGGTGGCCAGTCGTTCCAGCGGCCAGCAGTCGTTGCGCTACGGGCGGATCGAGCAATTGTTCGCTGGCGGCACCCTGGAAACGTTCGCCGGGCCTCTGCAGATTCCGACGTTCCCGGCGTCGGCGGCAGGTCCCGATCTGCGTGAAATGGTGCTCGGTTGCGAAGGCCGTTTCGGGATCATTTCCGAGGTCAAGGTGCGGGTCAGTGCGTTGCCGGCGGACGAACGTTTCTACGGCGTGTTTCTGCCCGACTGGCCGCAGGCGCTGCAAGCGATCCGGCAACTGGCGCAGGCGCGCGTGCCGCTGTCGATGCTGCGCCTGTCGAACGCGGTGGAAACCGAAACGCAACTGGCGCTGGCCAGTCATCCGCAGCAGATCGCCTGGCTGGAGAAGTACCTCAAGCTGCGCGGTGCCGGCGACGGCAAATGCCTGCTGACTTTCGGCGTCACCGGCAATCGCCAGCAAAACGCACTGTCGCTGAAACAGGCGCGCGCGCATCTGAAAGCCTTCGGCGGCGCGTTCACCGGCACGCTGCTGGGCAAGAAGTGGGCGCAGAACCGCTTCCGTTTTCCCTACCTGCGCGAGAACCTGTGGAACGCCGGTTACGTGGTCGACACCCTCGAAACCGCCACCGACTGGAGCAACGTCGACCACTTGCTCAGCCTTATCGAAAACAGCCTGCGCGACGCCTTGGCCGCCGAGGGCGAACGCGTGCATGTCTTCACCCATCTCTCGCACGTCTACGGCGAGGGCTCAAGCATCTACACCACCTATGTGTTTCGCCCGGCGGCGGACTATGCCGCAACGCTGGCGCGATGGCGGGTGCTCAAACACGCGGCCAGCCAGACCATCGTCGACAACCACGGCACGATCAGTCATCAGCACGGCGTCGGCAAGGATCACGCGCCGTATCTGCTACGGGAAAAAGGCCCGCTGGCGATGCAGACGTTGCAGGCGCTGAGCGAACATTTCGACCCGGAAGGGCGCCTCAACCCGGGCACGCTGTTGCCAGAGTCGCGGCCATGACGGCGAACTGGAACGCGCAATGGCGCGAGCAGATGTTGCCGACACTGGCGGATGACACCTGGGACCTGATCGTCATCGGCGGCGGCATCAGCGGCGCCGGAATTGTCCGCGAAGCCGCGCGCCGAGGCTGGCGTTGTCTGCTGCTGGAACAGCGCGATTTTGCCTGGGGCACCTCCAGCCGATCATCGAAAATGGTCCACGGCGGTTTGCGTTACATCGCCACGGGCCAGTGGCGCCTGACCCGCGATTCGGTGCGCGAGCGCCAGCGCCTGCTCGACGAGGCGCCGGGGCTGGTCGAGCCGATGAGTTTCATGATGCCGCACTATCGCGGCGGCTTTCCCGGGCCGCGCGTCATGGACGGCTTGCTCTCGGTTTACGACGCGCTGGCGGGGCGGCGCAACCATGCTTTTCATGACGCGCAGCAACTGCGTTTTCTCGCCCCGGGGTTGAAGGAAAACGGCTTGCTCGGCGGCAGCTGTTTTGTCGATGCACTGACCGATGACGCGCGGCTGGTGATGCGCGTACTGCGCGAGGCCCGGGCCGATGGCGCGGTGATAATCAATGCTGTGCGGGTCACGCAACTGCTGCGTGAAGGCGGGCGCGTGTGCGGGGTTCAGATCGAAGATGGCGAGGGCGGCGCCACCCTGCAATTGCGCTCCGCTGTGTTGGCCGTGGCCACAGGCGCGTGGGCTGAGCGTTTGCGTCCCGCTGAAGCTGTGAAGCAATTGCGCCCGTTGCGCGGTAGTCATCTGTTGCTGCCGGGCTGGCGCTTGCCGGTGGCGCAGGCGTTCACTTTTCTGCATGAGCGCGACCGGCGCCCGGTGTTTGTTTTTCCTTGGGAAGGCGCGACGGTGGTCGGCACCACGGACCTCGATCACCGCGACGATCTCGACCAGAGCGCGCGCATTTCCAGCGAAGAACTCGACTACCTGCTCGCCGCGTGCCAGCAGCAATTTCCCGGCGCCGAAGTAGGCGTCGATGATGTGCTGTCGACCTGGTCAGGGGTGCGTCCAGTGGTCGGCAGCGCGGCGGGTGCGCATCAAGACAAACCATCGAATGAAACCCGCGAACATGTGCTGTGGCAGGAGCCCGGTTGCGTGACGTTGGCCGGTGGCAAACTGACCACATTTCGACCGCAAGCGATCGAAGTGCTCAAAGCTTGTGCGGTGATGCTTGGGCGTTCTTTTGTAGATGACGGCGCGCCGGTATTCGCCGCTGTGCCGCCGCTGAGCATTTCAGGACTGAGCACACATCAATGGCGACGCCTGGCCGGGCGTCACGGTCAAGACCTGCCAAGGCTGGCGCAATTGCTCGGCGAACTCGGTCTGGAAACGGTTGGTGCCAGCGATACGTTGTGGGCAGAACTGGCGTTCGCCTGCGAGGCGGAAATGATTCTGCACCTGGATGATTTGCTGCTGCGCCGCACCCGTTTGGGCCTGTTGCTGCCGCGCGGTGGCGAGGATTATTTGCCTGCGATTCGCACGCTGTGCCAGCCACGATTGGCCTGGGATGATGAGCGCTGGCAGGCGGAAATCCAGCGCTATCGTTTGCTTTGGCTGCGCGATCACGGCTTGCCGGAGATCACGCCATGAAATACCTATTGGCGATCGACAACGGCACTCAGAGCGTGCGCGCATTGCTCTTCGATCTGCAGGGCAATCTGCTCGGCAAAGGCAAAGTCGATCTGCAGGCGTACTACTCGACGCAACCCGGTTGGGCCGAGCAGGACCCGGAGTATTACTGGACGAAACTCGGCGAGGCCTGTCAGCAACTCTGGCAGCAGACCAGCATCGATCGTGCGCAGATTGCCGGCGTGTCCCTGACCACCCAGCGCGGCACCGTGATCAATGTCGATGCCAACGGCAAACCGCTGCGCCCTGCGATTGTCTGGCTCGATCAACGTCAGACTGAAGTCGAGGGCGGCATCAAAGGGCCGTGGGGCTGGCTGTTCAAATTGGTCGGCGCCAAGGCAACGGTGGATTATTTTCGCGCCCAGGCCGAGGCCAACTGGATCGCCCGGCATCAGCCCGATGTGTGGGCGACGACTGACAAATTTCTCCTGCTCTCGGGCTTTCTTACCCATCGCCTGTGCGGGCGCTTCGTTGATTCCGTGGGCTGCTGCGTCGGCTATCTGCCCTTCGACTTCAAACGCCTGAAATGGGCGGCCCCGCGTGACTGGAAATGGCAGGCACTGGCGGTGCGCCCGGAGCAGTTGCCGACCCTGCACAAGCCCGGTGAAACCCTTGGCTACATCAGCGCTGAAGCCGCCAGCCACACCGGCATTCCTGAAGGCCTGCCGTTGATTGCTGCGGGGGCGGACAAGGCCTGCGAAGTGATCGGCTCCGGCGTGGTCGATGCGAGCACCGTGTGCCTGTCCTACGGCACCACCGCGACCATCACCAGCACGCGTTCACGCTACCTGGAAATCATCCCGCTGATCCCGCCGTACCCCTCGGCCGTGCCCGATCAGTACAACTGCGAAGTGATGATCTATCGCGGCTACTGGATGGTCAGCTGGTTCAAGAACCAGTTCGGCCTGCGCGAAATGCAACAGGCAAAAGCGCAGGGCATCGAACCGGAGCAACTGTTCGACGCACTGGTCGACGAAGTGCCGCCGGGCTCGATGGGCCTGATGCTGCAACCCTACTGGTCGCCGGGCATCCGCGAACCGGGCGTGGAAGCCAAAGGCGCGATGATCGGCTTCGGCGACGTACACACACGCGCGCACATCTACCGCGCGATTCTCGAAGGCCTGGCCTACGCGCTGCGCCAAGGCATGGAGAATATCGAGCGACGCTCAAAGGTCTCGATCAAACGCCTGCGCGTCGCCGGCGGCGGCTCGCAAAGCGACGCCGCCATGCAACTGACCGCCAACATCTTCGGCCTGCCGGCCGAGCGTCCGCATGTGTATGAAGCATCTGGTCTGGGGGCGGCGATTTGTTGTGCGGTAGGGTTGGGATTGCACAAGGATTTTTCCACGGCCATTGCGGCGATGACTCGGGTTGGCGCGGTCTTTAACCCACAACCCGAGGCGCAGGAGATTTACCAGCAACTGTACAAAGACGTTTACCTGCGCATGTACCGCCAACTCAAACCGCTGTATCAAAGCATCCGCAAAATCACCGGGTACCCCGCGTAAAAAGCACACCACAAATCCCCTGTAGGAGTGAGCCTGCTCGCGATAGCGGTGTTTCAGTCAGCCTGTCTTTTACTGACACACCGCTATCGCGAGCAGGCTCACTCCTACAGGGATTTTCGGTGAGCTCAAAATCCGGTGAGTCACACAAATCCAAATTTGGGAGCGAGCTTGCTCGCGAAGGCGGAGTGTCAGGCAATGTTGATTTGACTGACCCACCGCTTTCGCGAGCAGGCTCGCTCCCACAGGGATTATGCGACGGGATCAAAATCCAGCGTGGCACACAAATCCAATGTGGGAGCGAGCTTGCTCGCGAAGGCGGAGTGTCAGGCAATGTTGATTTGACTGACCCACCGCTTTCGCGAGCAGGCTCGCTCCCACAGGGATTATGCGACGGGATCAAAATCCAGCGTGGCACGCAAATCCAATGTGGGAGCGAGCTTGCTCGCGAAGGCGGAGTGTCAGACAACGTTGATTTGGTTGATCCACCGCCATCGCGAGCAGGCTCACTCCTACACGGTTTCCGAGGTGTTCACAGATTTTGTGTTCGACCTGGGACCTGTAGGAGTGAGCTTGCTCGCGATTCGGTTTCAGCTACAACGCAAATCCAAAATCAAACGCGGAAGTGGCTAACCATCTGCTGTAACTGACCACCCAACCGCGCCAGTTCAACACTCGACGCTGCCGTCTCATCACTCGCTGCGGCGGTCTGCTCGGACACGTCGCGCACGTTGATGATGCTGCGGCTGATCTCTTCCGCCACAGCACTTTGCTGTTCAGCCGCCGCAGCGATCTGCTGGTTCATCGACTGGATGTTCGACACCGTGCGGGTGATGTTTTCCAGCGACACACCGGCCTTGCGCGTCAGGGCGACGCTGCTGTCGGTCAGCGCGCGGCTGTTGTTCATCACTGCCGAAACCTGCTGGGTGCCGTTCTGCAGACCGGCGACCAGACCTTCGATTTCCTCGGTGGATTTCTGCGTACGCTGGGCCAAGCCACGCACCTCATCGGCGACCACGGCAAACCCACGCCCGGCTTCACCGGCACGCGCGGCTTCGATCGCAGCGTTGAGCGCGAGCAGGTTGGTCTGTTCGGCGACTGCCTTGATCACGTCCATGACGCTGCCGATCTTGTCGCTTTCCTGTTGCAGCACACTCATCGCTTCGGTCGAACGCACCACTTCGCTGGCCAGACGCTCGATCTGCGCGATGGCCTCATTCACAACCTTGTCGCCTTCACGGGCCTCACCATCCGCAGCAGCGGCAGCTTGCGACGCTTCCTCAGCATTGCGCGCAACTTCCTGCACGGTGGCAGTCATTTCGTGCATGGCGGTGGCGACCTGATCGGTCTCGACTTTCTGGCTATTCACACCAGCACTGGTCTGCTCGGTCACGGCCGAGAGCTCTTCGGCGGCGCTGGCAATCTGGGTCACGCCGTCGCGGATGCCGCTGATCAAATCACGCAGGGTCACGCCCATGCGCGCAATGCCTTGCTGCAACACGCCGAGTTCGTCGCGGCGGGTGACGGTGACATTCTGAGTCAGGTCGCCGCTGGCGATGCGCTCGACCACGGCCAGGGTTTCGCGCAACGGACGGGTGATCTGACGGGTGATGATTACTGCCGCAATCACGCCAACCAGCAGCGCCAGCAAGGTGCTGATCAACTGGAAGGTACGCGCCTGGGCGCTTTCGGCGTCACGGCGATCAAGCTGAATCTGGTACAGCTGCTCGCTCAGGGCGACGATGGTGGTGCCCTGATCGGTCATTTCCTTACGCGCCTGCACGGCATCGGTGTTGGCGTTCTTGTACGCCATCAACGCGCTGCGATAGCTGGTCAGCGCGGTTTCCAATTGGCGCAAGGCATCCTGCTGAGTCGCGGCAAATTGCGCGTTCAGCGGTTTGAGGCTGGCGATGGCTGCGTCGATCTGGCCGACGGCTTTCTGCTCGGTCTCGGCGTTGCTGGTCGCGGTGTAACCACGCACTTCATAACGCGCGAGGATGAACGCTTCCTTCGCCGCAGTAACAGCCTGGAACTGCTCGAAACGCTGATCGCTCAACTCCATCTGCTGCACGCGCTGGCTGATCGATTCGATCAGGTTGTACGCGGTCTGAGCGTTGACGCTCATGGTGTCGCGCGCACTGTTGCCGGTGCGATAGGCGTTGCGCATTTTGTTCAGCGAGGTCTGGTATTCAGCGATGGTCGCCGCCTGCTGCTTGAGCAGTTTGACGTTCTCCGGACTCTTGAATTTGCTGATCAGCGCCTGCTGCTGCGCGGCGAAACTCTCCAGGGTGGTCTGCACATTCTGCGCGGCGGTTTCATCGCCGTTGGTCAGCATGTACTGCAGGCGCACCACGCGCAGTTTGGTCAGGCCGGCGTTGAGCTGGGTGATATCGCTCATCCAGTTGCTGCGGTCGATCAGGCCGCCGAGGCTGGTCCAGCCGGTCAGCGCCAGAATGCAGGTCAGGGCCAGCACGAGGCCGAAGCCCAGGCCGAGTTTCATGTTCACGCTGATGTTACCGAACCAGCTATTCATGCAAATCCTCCAGAAACGTTGGGTTTCTTGGTCGTCAGTTAAGCTGGAAGATTGTTGTTCTTTTGAGCCAGCAGGGGTGTTAGCAGGTCTGTATCGGCCGCAAACCCGAGAGCTGAAAGGATTTTTGTCTGACAGGTTTCGCGCAACTCAACCGAGGCGCCGCGACCACCGCTGATCCGGCGCCTCGAACCCCGGATTGACCAGCGCCGTCAGCACATGATCCTGCCAACGCCCGGCAATGTTGAGATACGCCTTCGCATACCCCTCACGCTCAAAACCCAAACGCTCAAGCAAACGCGCACTGCGCTCATTGCCCGGAATGTAATTGGCCATGATCCGATGCAGATTCTGCACATCGAACATATAACCAATCCCCGCCTCCAGCCCCTCCTGCATCAAACCCTGCCCCTGATGCGCCTCATCGATGTGATAACCCAAATAACACGCCTGAAACGCCCCACGAATGATCCCGCTGAAATTGCACGCACCGATCATCTGCTGACCGTCCGCGGACAGCAGCGCGAAATGCATCGCCAGGCCTGCCTCGAAGGCACTGGCCTGGATCTCGAGTCGACGGCGGATGTTGGCGGTGGAGAAGTAATCGGTGGTGCGGATGGGCGACCAGCGCGCCAGGTGCCGCTGGTTGCGTTGGTAGAACGCGCTTTCGAGCTCGGCCTGATCGGGGGAGAGGATCGCCAGCGTCAGGCGCGGGCAGGGCAGGGATAACAGCGGCATCGAGCGCTCCTTGGCGAGGGATCTGCGGGCAGAGTCGCGCAGTATGGTGGGGAGCGGCAAGATATGGAGAAGCCGAGGCGAAAAAAAGCCCGCTAGGAGCGCGGGCGAACCGTAGTTTCTTGAATGAGCGGGGGGATTTTATGGGATTGGTCGGGTGGGCGTGGTGAAGAAAAGTTCATCTCGCTTCTGCCGACCGGGTTGATGTCCCGACAGTCGATCTTTAGCGCACGATGTAAATATCAGCGCCCATACAGCACCGTATTCATCAACGCATTGATCTGATTTGGCATCGTGTGGATGAACCAGTTGAAAGCAAGACCCGAGGTAAGCAGATACGCGAGAACCAGCAGGATAGGCATGAAGATGATGTTTTTGCGCAGATTGGCGTACTTGCGGTTTTTTCTGGAAAGCCATGGTTCCTGAGTGCCGTTGTTATTGGCATGTGCACCCGCAACGATGAAGTAGGTTGAAAAAAACATCATCCGAATGCTGGTATAGATAAACAGCATTACGCCTGTCAGGTGCAGCAGGAACCAGTGCATGTCTAGCAGGACGAAATATTTCTTTATTCCCGTCAGGCCCTGCTCATTGATGATCTGCTGGATGTATTGAAAGTTTTGCGGCGCCAGAGTGGGCGTAAAAGCTTCATCAGTGAGGTAGGTGGCTGCCACGCAGAAGGCCATGGAAAAAATCAGCGAAACCACCCATTTGCTGCCCGCGAAGAAGCCCCGGTAAAGGCTATGCAAGGTTCCGCCGGCCCACAGGGAAATGGTGAATAGTGTGATTCAGGAAAGCAGGTTGAGTATCTCTGCGCGGAAAAACACATAAATCAGTCCGGCAATCAGCATCATCATGCAGATGACTGGAGTCATATCTTGGCTTGTGCTGGCTGGATTTACTCCCGGTGGATTTACCACCGTGTTGAAGGTCAGGTTTACAGAATGGCCCGGCTGATTGGCGGATTGTGGAGAATCGCCTTTCAGTACCCGATCCAGAATGGCTCCCAGAATCAGGCCGAGGATGGTGAAGAACGCCGATATGTAGATATCGACTTCCTTGGATTGGATTGTTTCGATGAAGCTCATGTTTCATTGCCTTCCTTGTGCAGGTTGAGTATTTCCGCGTGCGAACCGGGTTTCTCTGCGAGGCGTCCAGCCAGCCGCGGAATGGTAAGGGGATGGGTGTGGTTTGGCTATCACACAAGCGCACTCGTCTTACAGCCAAACTGGTTTCGTTAAATTGGAGAATGAGCCGAAGCGCTGCCGCCCCAGCGTCCTTTTAGTACAACGTCGAACATTCACAGCCACCGGCAGGCTTGAGAATGTGAAGGAAATGGGTGGCCATTCGACTAACCCCAGATGCGACAAAGCCCGCACTGGGCGGGCTTTGTTGTTGAGAGTTGGTGGGCCGGGGTCAACTGAACACGGCTTGCAAGTGCCTATATTCATTGGGTAAGGCCAGTGCGTAAGTTATTTGGGATACAGATTGGGATACACGCTCCAGTACCCTGCAACGTTCACTGACCACTCATTCGCACGCTGGGGCTATTTTCTAACCCTGTCATAGTAGTCATCGCCGATTACTGGAGCAGCCGGCGCCTCCGACTTCATCAAGCTGACAGCATGTTCGCAATCGACGAGATTTTTGTAGCCCTCAGAGCTGACCGCGATGGTTTTACCGTTCTTTGCGGTGAACCTCCAACGCCATTCAGAAGCATTGTCCACGTAGATATAGAAATACGATACGCCACTCATAGTCGTAAACCCTCTGTCTGTGCAGGCAGTGCTAACCGTCGCGATCAGCACTATTCATTAGCGTCCGCGCATGTGCCCACAGCAAAAGGGACTGGCTCAGCAGCTCGACTTCGACACTACTTCTTCCCGGAGTGACTGTCTATGCAGCCTTCGAAGTCATTGGTCCTATCCTTTCCCCGATGAAATCCGCTGGGGACCCTGGGAGCTCTGCGTTCACACGGGGTCGGAAACCCGCGGGACTTCGTTAGTGGAAGGTTTTCAAAGTTACTGAAATTTCAGTCATTGAAATCGAAAGAATTCTGCTGAAAAGAGGCCATCGTTACCGCATTGGTAACGATGGCCTTTTGTGTTGATGATTATGGACACCTTGGGCCGTCAACCGAGTCAACCTGTCAACCAATGTAGAAAAATCAGCCACTACCAAGGTCGCGCGGGTTTTGTGCCCCGTGTCAGTCAGAAGTGCTCAGGGTCCCCGGCGACTCTGACCAGCTTGTGCAATTGCACTGGTGAACTGTCTGTTCACCCGGTTCACCTGTTCACTAAGCTGGGCACCTGTCCGCTAACAAAGTCCGGCGGGTTTCCGACCCCGTGTTTCAACGAAAGCCTCAGGGGCCCCCGGCAGACCGCGGGTGAAGCTCCTGAAGTTCGCTGGAGGGATTGGTGCTACCGGGGAGCGGGGATCGTATCTGATGAAAATGCGGTGTAACTTGTGTAACCGGTGTAACGGTAAGCTATAAGCTATTGAATTTATTGTGTTTTATTAGAGTTACACCGATCTGAGACGCCGATTTTCAAGCGTGTAACTGAGTCATGTCGTGTAACAGTTTCAGATGAAGGCGGGGCGCTCCAACTGGTTGACCGCCCGTTAGTAATGGTTAGCCATCGGTAATCATCTGGCATCAGGGCGTCAGTTGCGCCAGCAATTTGCAGGCAGTCGAAAATGACTGCTTTCGGCCAAAAGCCGACGTCCAGGAACGAGTGAATCCGGCAAAATTCAGTCATTCAAAAAGCATCAAGATAAATCAGGGAGAGAGGTAGCCATCCCTTGGTAGTACTTGTGTGCTTTTTTTTGCACTATTTGTAACTAAGACAGTACGAATAATATTCGTTAATTACAGAAAGAGCGCTAAGATCAAAGCCTTAAATTTATTACACTTTAACGAGCGTGGTTTAAGTTGAGCGTTCTACGGGTAAGTTGGTCTACGAAAAAGTTACTCTATACGTGGCTGGGTTGTTAAATATATTATTGCTGTTATCGGTTGGCGGTTAAAAAGTTGTTTTAAAATTCGATAGATCTTGTAAATTTATTTCATAAGTTATAAAATCTGGCGATCAGAAATGGGGGGCAAAATGCCAACAATCACCTGGGCCGGTAAAGAAAAGGTCGAAAATCACCATCACGAAGTACCTTTTCGTACATTAAAAAAGCAGAAGAGCTTTAGGGCTAAAACGTCTAATAGCGAAGATAATCGCATAATTCATGGTGATAATCTTGAAGCGTTAAAAAGCCTTCTTCCAGAATTCGATGGTGCAATTGACTGCATTTACATTGATCCACCTTATAATACGGGTAATGAGAAGTGGGTTTACAATGACAATGTCAATGATCCACGCCTCCTGAAGTGGCTTGATAAAGTGGTTGGCAAAGAAGGCGAAGATTTGAGCCGTCACGACAAGTGGCTTTGCATGATGTATCCACGTTTGAAATTATTGCATCGCCTTTTGAATAAAAATGGCGTCATACTCATTAGCATCGATGAAAACGAGTATCACAGCTTGAAGTTGGTGATGGATGAGATCTTTGGTAGGTCGTGCTACTTAGGAACCATCGCATGGAAAACTAGGAACGTAGACAATAGGGTAAAAACTAGATTGTCGATCGATCACGAACAAGTGCTTGTTTATGGGAAACGGAGCACTGCGGCAGTCAACGGTCGAGTGATTGATCGCTCAGATTTTAAAAACCCTGACGGCGATCCCCGCGGTGTGTACACCACAGACCCGCTGACTGGTAAGGCTACCGCGGAAGATCGCGAGAACCTTCACTACACTATTGTCAATGAATTGACCGGGGATGTTTATGAGCCAGATCCATCAAGAGGCTGGATTACTGATCGTGCCGGCTATGAAGCTCTTCTAGCAGATAACCGCATCACGTGGCCTGCAAAAAATCCGCGCAAAAAACGGTTCCTGTGGGAAACAAGCGAACGCATGCCCCTCTCAACATTTTGGCCAGATATTAAGGGTCAATCAGGTGCAGATGAACTGGACAAGATCATGGGAAGCCGTAAGTTTCCGTTTCCAAAGTCCATTGAATTTATGACTAGAATATTGGATATCGCCTGTGGCAAGGATGCACTAATTCTTGACTCATTTGCGGGATCAGGAACCACTGGTCACGCGGCCCTTCAGCTAAATGCGAACGATGGTGGGAACCGTCGATTCATTTTGATCGAAACCATGCCTTACGCCGAAGAGCTCACTGTAGAGCGAATCGAGCGAGTCATGAACGGATACAATGACGGTGAGCAAGATGTTCTAGGTCTAGGAGGTTCTTTCGACTTTTACACAACTAGTGAGCCTCTTTTTGAAAATGAACTGCTGAATGAAAAAGTTGGGATTGACACAATCAGAAGTTACATTGCGTACAGCGAAGGCATAAAGCCAGAGGAGCGGCAGTCAATAGACAATCCATACACTCCTTATCTTCTAGGTTTGAATGAAGAAATGGCCTGGGTCTTTAATTACGAAGCTGGCCGGATTACAAGTCTTGATAGTGAGTTTCTGTCTACCTTAAAGTTTGAAAACAATAAGCCTAAATCCGCTATTGTATATGCTGATCGTTGCCTCCTTTCAAAGGAGCTTATGGAAAAAATAGGCATAAAGTTCAAGAAAATTCCCCGTGATATTTCTAGATTTTAAGGTGAAGCATATGGAACTCAAAGATTATCAGCAGAAAGTCATAGATGACCTCGAGCGTTATCTAAAATTTGTTCTGTCAACGGATAGCTTGAAAGATGCTTTTGTTGACTACTGGGCTGAAAATGGCGTTTTGCTTGAGCGGGGAAAAAAAGCTTACAAAGACACGAAAATTCCTGGTGTGCCGAATATTTGCGCAAAAGTTCCGACAGCGGGCGGCAAAACCTTTATCGGCGTTAATGCTATAAAGACTATTTTTGATGCAACGCACTATGCGGTTCCAAATCATCCAAAGCTTGTAGTTTGGCTGGTTCCATCACGGCCTATTTTGGAACAAACAATCAATGCATTTTCAGATCCAGAACATCCCTATCGGAAACGTCTGGAGCTCCACTTTCGTCGACGCGTAAATGTCATTTCTCGTGAAAGCATGCAGATTGGCGCCAGTTTTTCGCCTGATTCTGTAAAGGAAGAACTGACTCTAGTTGTTATGACATATGCAAGTCTCCGCTCAAAGAGCAAAGACGGGCGCAATATTTTCAAAGACAACGGTTACCTCGAAAAATTTACAAAAGCAGAAGGCTACGGTGAAGATATCTCATTTCTTGATGAGACTGATCCGTCAGCACTTATCAATGTTATAAGAACATTACGACCTGTTGTAATTGTGGATGAAAGCCATAACGCAGAGTCTGCGTTGTCCATGGAAATGCTAAAAAGCCTCAATCCAAGCTTCGTATTGGATCTCACAGCTACGCCAAAAGAACATAGCAATGTCATTAGTTACATCAGTGCAAAATCGCTTAAAGATAATAATATGGTCAAGCTGCCAGTCATTGTGGCTAACCGTTCCAGTACTGAAGAAGTGATTGAAAGCGCTATCATTTTACGCCGTAAACTTGAAGAGATTTCTATAGAAGCCGAGAGTCATGGTGGAAGATATATTCGCCCTATAGTGCTTTTTCAAGCACAGCCGAACTCAGACGAAGAAAGCATCACCTTCGCAAAAATCAAAAAAAATCTAGTTGACGTCGGTATTCCTGAGGATCAGATCAAGATCAGAACGTCAGGTATTGACGAGCTGTCTGGCCTCGATTTAATGAGTCGGGACTGCACCGTTCGCTATATCTTGACAGTCAATGCATTAAAAGAAGGCTGGGACTGTCCGTTTGCTTACATTCTTGCTTCCCTAGCAAGTAAATCATCGTCTGTTGATGTAGAGCAAGTTCTCGGTCGTGTTCTGCGGATGCCTTACATTCATAGGCATCAAAACCCGCTATTAAATGACTCATACGTTTTCACTTCTAGCAGTAATTTTTCTTCCACGCTTAATGATATCGTAAAGGCTCTGAATTCCTCTGGGTTCTCTGATCGCGATTACCGTGCAATTGATGTTTATGACTTGCCTGTTGTGTCGCAAGATCCGGCTTTCCAGCTAGAGCTTACAAATAAAGGCAATTACTTAGAGCAACAAGAGTATCCAAAAGTAGGAGGAGGGGGCTCTGGCGCATTCGATATTAAGTCAGTGTCTGATGCAGTTAATAATTCTGACAGCGAAGATAGCATTGACAGCTTCATCGAAAAAGCTAAAACGCAAACGGAGGACTTCGAGACGCGGCTAAAGTCTGATCATAATGATCAGCTGCCTAAAGAATTAGAAGGAAAGATGAATCAGTTCAATATTAAAGAAATCTTCGCGGCAGAAATTAAAAATCTTAAGATACCTCAGTTCGTTAAGGAAGCAGTCGAGGGAGGCTGGTTTGACGAGCCTCTTCATGCTTTCGAAAAAAACGAGCTCTTGAAGAACTTTAAATTATCAACATGTGATTCGAAAATAAATTTTGACGATGTTGATTCCGATATATACCGCTTAGATCTCGAAGAGTATGGTGTTGACAATTATGCTCTTAAGCCTTTTAGACTCACTAGTGCTAGTCGCAAGCGCTTTAACGAAATAATTCTTAAAGGTAGTTCCGAAAGTCAGAAGCGCGATCTTTCTCACCGTATCACTACGATGATTGGGAACATGTTTCCCATAACTGATGAAGAGGTCGCTACTTACGTTAAAAGAATTGTTGATGGATTCTCTAGCGAGCAAATCCAAGACTGTCTTGATCGTGACGTTTCGTATGTACGCAAGATCAAAGAGAAAATTGCAATTCTCGCTGCTACGCACTCAAAGAAAGAGTTTGACCATCTGCTGCAGATCGAAGCTGTTCGTACCGAGCCATGGTTCGTGTTCCCGAATACAATATCGCCCAGTAGTCAAGCTCCTAGCCTCCCAAGGTCTCTCTACACCGAGGAAGCTGGAATAGGTCTTTTTGAACGTGGCGTGATTGAAAAAATTGCGAACCTAAGCAACGTAAGATGGTGGCACCGTAACCTGTCTCGCGGTAAAGGATTTCGTATTAACGGATTTATCAATCACTACCCAGATTTCATCATCATGACGGAACACGGAACGCTAATTCTTGTTGAAGCAAAAGGCGCAGACAGAGATAACTCGAACTCAGTACATAAATTAGAGCTTGGCCAGGCTTGGGCAAAAGAAGCAGGCAAAGGCTATCGCTATCTGATGATTTTTGATGCAAATGAAATACCTGGTGCATACGTCACCGCTGATGCAGTCGGAATTATTTCGCAGCTTTGAATAAAAAAACGAAAAGAGTCAGTAGGTTACTGACTCTTTTAGACTCAAGCTAAATTTTTTAGATGTTTAGCTAATCAGGCATTGGCTTCCCAGCGCAGGGAGAGCAGGGGCAGGAAGTCCCCGTCGATAAAGGATTTGGCGTCTTCGTAGGCGTCGATCTGCTGGCCTTCATCGACGACCACAAATCCAAATTTTTCGCAGTGGAGAGCGAGAATGCACCAGGTGCCGTCGGCCCATCTGAGGATGCTGACCACACGCCCCTTTTTTTCTTCTCGGCTGCGAAAGCGTTCAAACCGCTGCATGGTTTGGGATGAAAAACCGATTTGGCGCAACACTGAAAACGGATGCATCAGCGCTTTGCTGGCGATCTTGAAATTCATGCGGCCACCTCGTTTCGGGCCGCGATGCGCGCACGGTTCCAATTCAAAACCTCGGCCAAAACCCATGCCACGGGCGCGCCGCGTGCGTTGCTGTTGGTGAGTTTTACAGGCACTGGAAACCCGCTTTCAGACTGATTCATGAGCTTGTAGACGGTTGCACGGCCGATGCCTTTGAAGGCCATGACTTGGTTGATGCGGATCAACGTGGCGTGGGGATCGAAACGGTCTAAGTCCCAGTCAGAAACGTTGGCTTGAGATTGTGGCGAGTTGGCGCTGTTACGTCGGTCAGTGTTCGACGTGGCGGATGCAGAGCGCTCTACAATTTTCTTGATTGGATAGGAAGCGGTCACTCGGTTTGTTCTCCAGCCGTGGCAGCGGTGGAGCAAACCCGACTTTCAAGCCAGGCCGCGACGTCTCCGGAGCGATAGCGCACCCGTGATCCGGTTTTGACGTAGGGGAGTGAATGAGTACGTGAGCTGCGCCATGCAGCGAGCGTTCGACTGGACAAGCCTAGAGCGTTCCCTACCTGATCGGTAGTGAGAAGCTCTGTAGCAGGCTGGATGGTTGCAAATGGGGTTGCGGCGTTGTGGATAGTCATAGCGGGTTACCTGTCGTAGTTCTTACAGGCCCCAGCTACGTAAACTAATAATTGATTTTTAAAAGCTTTATTTTTCGTCTACTTCGAAGCAGTGTTTCGTTTAGTGGCAAGTAAAGTCAGCATGTTCGCGACAAAGTTTTCATTTTTTGCCGGGCCGTCCCACCATGTCCTACTGGTTTTCTATACAGTGGAAAAAATGAAAAGCGAAACGCGTTTTTCACAATTTTTTACACAAACGGTACTTTATTACGGAGTTTTTGACTCTCTCTCTGCAGTTTCTCAATTTCTGAAATTCAGCCCCCCGCCCCATGTTTTCTGTCGTTACCAGCGAGCGACATTCAAGTCTCAGCCACATGTGGCCACCAGTGAAGTGGTGCTATCCGGCGTTACACGGTTAGTCATGGTTACACCGGGTGTACGCGATCCCGTTCAAACGTGTAACCACTGGAAGAACCAATGAATTCGGGCGTTTGGCGGAGGTCGTTACACGGGTTACACGCGTTACACTAATTTTGGACGGGGTTGTGGATGCCTGCTCATACCACCTCGCCGAAATCTCCGTGAGCGACACTTCCAGCAGCTAAGTGATCTAGGTAATCGGCGTACCACTGCATCATGGTCGTGCGCTGTTTTAAGTACACAGCTTGGTTGTAAACACCCGCAACCCCATCCTTCATATGAGAAAGCTGGGCTTCAATATGGTTTTCATCAAAGCCGTGCTCGTTAAGGATCGTACTCGCAATGTGTCGGAATCCATGGCCAGTTTGACGACCTTCATAGCCCAAGCGACGTAATGCCATTAAGAAGACAGTATTAGAGTGTGCTTTGGTTGTATCGCTACGGCCAGGGAAAAGAAGCTGATAGTTGCCAGTCAAAACATACAGGTCCCTCAGCAGAGTTACTGCTTGGTGAGGTAGTGGCACCAGGTGTTCTCGACGCCGTTTCATTCGCTCTGCTGGGATCGTCCAAACAGCTTTTTTTAGATCAAACTCCGACCATCGTGCTTCGCGAATTTCAGAAGGACGGCAGGCCAGCATGGAGAGCAAGTGAAGCCCAATACGGATATCGATAGCGCTTGGATAAGCACGGATTGCTCGGAGGACAGGAGGCAATTCTTCTGAAGATACATGAGCGTAGTTTTCTGCTGGCTTCGTCTGCAGAAATTTGTGCAAGCCTTCCAGCGGGTTGTGTGTTGCCCGCCCGGTTACCCTCGCGAGGTCGTAAATCTCACGACACATTCCTCTTACGCGGCTGGTCTGCTCAATGATTCCTTTCCGCTCCATTGAGCGAAGAAAGTCCATCCATTCCATTGGAAGAATTTCGCGGTACGAGCGAGTTCCGAAAACCGGGAAGACATGCAGCTCCAGTGCGCCGATGGTTCGGACTGCTGTTCCTGCGGTCCAGCCTTTACGTTTCGACGCATACCATTCCCGAGCGGTTTTTCGAAGGTATTACTGGCGCTTTCCAACGCAGCGGCTTTTCGGGCCCGCATTGTTGCCAATGGGTTGCTCCCATCAGCAGTGCTTGCCCGCATGTCAGCTGCTTTCTGTCGCGCAGCAGATCCAGAGACCATTGGATAACTGCCCAACCCTATCCATGACCACTTCCCGTCAGCTTTCTTGTAGCGAAGCTGCCAAGACTTCTTCCCGTCCGGCCGGACACGGAGGTACACGTTGTTCCCATCGTGCTCGCGGTACTCCTTGGAGTCAGCTTCCAGGCTCGCTATGACTGTGTCAGCGAGAGGGCGCCGTTTGATTTCAGTCCTTTTCATTTCCTTGTACCCATCAGTTTCAATCTGTATCCGAGGTACACGAAAGGATACAGCGCGCATTGGGATAGGGGTAGACAAGGACGGATAGCCAGAAACAAGAAAGCCCGCACAGGGCGGGCTTCTTGGGGTGTTTCGAAGACTGTCTGAGACAGGTCTAGATTGCTATTTGGTGGAGCCGGGGGGATTTGAACCCCCGTCCGCCAGTACTCCGCTGTCGGTACTACATGCGTAGCCGTGTCTATTAAGTTAACCCTCAGCGACCCGACGGGCAGGGTGCTTTGGGCGAGTTGTGTAAGTTTTAGCCGCTTCGTCCACAACGTACTGCACGGCGATTCTGTTCTATATGACAATCATTTCGGGTTTACAGACATCCCCTGATGATTGCTGGACCCGAAGGTACCAGGAGCATTGTCAGCTGCAATTAAGCAGCGAGAGCAACACCGTATTGGTCGTCATTGGCAACTATAAGTAGTTGCAACAGTGGATTTACGACTTCTGTTACCAAGTCGGCATGCACCTAGAGTTTCGCAACCGGCGTCGAATCCTAAACGGCCCCGAACTCATTGCCCGGTGAATCTGATCGGGCAACAAGCGTGCACAGTGTACGTCAATCTGCCGACGAGGCCAACCCGCAGGTTGGCCCGTCAGCATGGATCAGTTGTTGGTGCCGGTGGCTTTGCGCAGTTCCACGATGGTTTGCGAGGTTTCCGCAACGCAGTCGTCGATTTTGCCTTCGGCTTTGAGCGCGTGGGCCCTGCTTACGCTGGCTTCGGCGCGCTGGCTCAACTCCGGATTCGACGACAACTGCCCTTTGGCGTTGTTGATCGTCTGGATGTTGGCATCACACAGATCGGCAGGCTTGTCTGCGGCGAACGAAGTGGACGCCATCATCGAGGCAGTAACGAACAGACCTAACAGTACAGAACGCTTCATGTGTATCTCCTTGAACTGAGGGATCCAGGCTTCGCTGACCGCTGGGCGAGCCACCGAATGGAGGAAAAGCCCCGATTTGTCGGGGCCTGTTCTGTGGATTGCCGCTTCGCTCAAGAGTTCTATTTTTCTTCAGACGACTTTTGCCTGCGTCACCCGATCCACCAGATAAACCAGCCCGTGGTAGTCGATTCCACCGTGCTGGGTCAGGCCGATTTCGCAGGTGCGGCTGGTGGAAATCCCCTCGCTGCAGTGCTGCACGGCGTCCTTGAGCGTACGCAGCGAATGGCTGTTCAGCTCCGGTGTGGTGAAGCCTTTGTCGCCGGCAAATCCGCAGCAATGTATGCCTTCGGGAATCACCACGGTGTTGCTGCATTTGCGCGCCAGATCGATCAGCGCCTGGCTTTCGCCCAAGTGTTGAGTGCTGCAGGTCACGTGCACGGCAATTGGCGCTTGCTGGGGTGTGAAGTCCAGACGATCCAGCAGATGCGTACGGATGAAGCGCACCGGATCGTACAGATCCAGTCGCGTTTCGCCGATGTCCTGAACCAGCCGCAGCGTACATGGGCTGGTGTCGCAGTAGATTGGATCGAGGCCGCCGCGACTGGCGTGGAGTAGGGCGCTGATCAGCTCTTGGCGCTTGCGCTCAGCCTGTTCGGCGTAGCCTTTGGAGGCGAACGGCTGGCCGCAGCAGAGGTTGTCCTGGTTGTCGGGAAAGACTACCTGGTAACCGGCTTTTTCCAGCAGGCCACGGGTTTTGTCGTACAGCGACATCTGTTCTTTGTCACCCGCCGCCGGGCCCATGACCCGCGAGACGCAAGCAGCCAGATAAACCACGCGCGGGCGCTCGTCCGAAACGCTCGGACTGAAGCGAATGGCTTTTTCCGGTTGTGGCATGGCGTTGGTCCATAGCGGGACCTGGCCTTTGGACAAGCGCGTAAGCGTTGCCGACAGCTTCGCCAGACGCGGTGCCCCGAGCATCATCCGCGCGCCGTTGGCGACGTGCAGGGTGAAGCGAGCGCCTTGCAGGGTTTTGGCGAAATTTCCTTCAATCCAGTCAGCGGTTTTCTGGTGCGTGGCGTGTCGGCCGCGGAGTTTTTTCACCAGCTCGCCGGTGTTGATGCCTACAGGGCAGCGTTGCGCACACAGACCGGTCGCGGCGCAGGTGTCTATGCCTTGGTAGTCGTAGGCTTTTTCCAGTTCGCTGGTGTCGACGCCGGCACGTTTTTTCGCCTGGATATCGCGCCAGATGACGATGCGCTGGCGCGGGCTCAGGGTCAGGCCTTTCGATGGGCAGACCGGTTCGCAAAAGCCGCACTCGATGCACTTATCCACAATCTCGTCCGCCGCCGGCAGTGGTTTCAGGTGCTTGAGGTGGATCTGCGGATCCTCGCTGAGCACCACGTCCGGATTGAGAATGCCGTTCGGGTCGAGCAGGCGTTTGAGCTGCCACATCAGTTGATAGGCGTCGCTGCCCCATTCCAGTTCGACGAACGGCGCCATGTTGCGGCCGGTGCCGTGTTCGGCCTTCAGCGAGCCGCCGAATTCCACCGCGACCAGTTGCGCGACGTCGTCCATGAACGCTTGGTAGCGTGCGATTTCTTTCGGGCTGTTGAAGCCCTGGGTGAAGACGAAGTGCAGATTGCCTTCCAGTGCGTGTCCGAAAAGGATCGCTTCGTCGTAGGCATGTTTGTCGAACAGCTCAATCAGGCGATTGACGCCGATCGCCAGTTGTTCGACCGGGAAGGTCACGTCTTCGATGATCACTGTGGTGCCGGTTTTACGCACGGCGCCGACGGCGGGGAAGGTGTCTTTGCGGATGGCCCAGAGTCGCGCGTTTTCCACCGGGTCTTCGGTGAAATCGACCTGCTTCTCCACGGGGAAATCGCGCAGCGACGCCATGATTTGCGCCAGTTGTTCCTGCAGCAATGTCGACGAGGCGGCGCGGGATTCGATCAGCAGCGCGCAGGCATTTTCCGACAGCCGCTGTACGAAAGCGGGCATGCCTTTTTTGTCCTGCACGGAACGCAGACTACGTCGGTCGAGCAGTTCCACTGCGGATACCGGTTGGCTTTTCAGCACGGTGACCGCGTTGCAGCAAGTCTCGACATCAGGGAAGACGATGAGCGCCGAGGCCTTGTTCGGGTGATCGACAACGGTGTCGTAAGTCACCGCGCTGATAAAGCCAAGGGTGCCCTCGGAGCCGACCAGCAGGTGGCTCAAGATATCCACAGGCTCGTCGAAATCCACCAGGGCATTCAGCGACAGACCGGTGGTATTTTTCAGACGGTATTTGTGGCGAATTCTCGCGGCCAGTTCGGCATTGGCGCGGGTCTCGCGACCTAAAGTCGCCAAGCGTTCGAGCAGTTCGCCGTGGCTTGAGCGAAATGCCGCGACGCTGACGGGGTCTTCGGTTTCGAGGCGTGTGCCGTCGGCCAGCACCAGACGAATCCCGGCCAAGGTGTGATAGGTGTTTTGCGCGGTACCGCAGCACATGCCGCTGGCGTTGTTGGCGACGATGCCGCCGATCTTGCAGGCATTGATCGACGCCGGATCCGGGCCGATCTTGCGCCCGAACGGTGCCAGCCAGGCGTTGGCCTGCGCGCCGATCACTCCTGGTTGCAGGCGGATCTGCGTGCCCTGGCCGCGAATCTCGCGGGCGTTCCAGTTATCCCCAAGCACGATCAGCACGGAATCGCTGATCGCCTGCCCGGACAGGCTGGTGCCGGCGGCGCGGAAGGTCACCGGCACCTTGTCGCGCTGGGCCAGTTGCAGCAGCGCCACGACTTCGTCTTCAGACTCGACGCGGATCACCAGTTTCGGGATCAGTCGATAGAAACTGGCGTCGGTACCAAAGGCCAGGGTCGACAGCGGATCGTCGAAGCGCCGGTCTGCTGGAATCAGTCGCTCGGCATCACGCAGGAAAGCAGCAGGAAGACTCATTGATCCTCCAGAATCAGCACGACCAGATCTTTCGGGCCATGCGCGCCATAGGCGAGGACCTGTTCAATATCGGCGGTTTTCGACGGGCCGGAGACCAGCAGCGCGTTGGTCGGCATGCCTTGCGCCCATTCGAATTCCTCTTGCACTTGATAGAAGTTGTCGCGGATTTCGCTGGCCTTGAGCAGGGCGAAATGCACCGGCGGCACCAGGCTCATCAAGCGTGGCTCTTCACGGGTTGGCCAAATGATCAGGCTGCCGGTCGCGGCGATCGCACCGAGGGTGCCGGTAAGGCTGGCCGGGGTGTCGTTGAACAGCTCGGCTTTCCACTCTTCCATCGGCCGGTCGTAGGATTTCAGTGCTGGCAGCTCGGGATTGTTCGCCCAGTGCTGTGTGATGCGTTGCCCGTGCGGTGTAGTCGGAGCGATCAGCAGGCTCGGCAACTGGCGGTCGCGCAGCAGTTGCGCCAGTAATGCCGGCCACTCGGCGCCCGAGGTCAGGTGGATTTCGGTGTGCACCGCTTCCATCAGTTTGCGCAGTTGCGGGATGCGTTGCTCGGCGCTGTAGGTGTAGGGCTGGGTGACCAGATCGACGTCAAAGGTGTCGGCGATCGGCGTGGTGCCGGTCAGACTTTTCCGCAGCTTGCCGAGGATATTTTGCTTGGCGCTCATCGACGCTCTCCCTGTTTGCCCAGATGCTCGCGGGCCATGTCATGCAACGAACGCGCGGCGGGTTTTGGTGCGCTGTGATTTTGCGTCCACGGGCCGACTTTGCTGGGTGTCAGCCCGCGCAGCCGCGTGGCGAAAAAAGCAAAGATTCGGTACAGCGTCGGCGAGCTGTTGAGCTTCGCCCAAGCGTTCCAGATAAAACGCTCCTTGCGCGAATATTTGCTGCCCTGGCCGCGCATCACCTGATTCGGCGCGTCCGGGGCTTTGACGTTTTCTTCGCGCAGACGGCGCAGGATCGCCGGGATTGGGATCTTTACCGGGCAGACTTCACCGCAGGCGCCGCACAGTGAAGACGCGCTCGGGTGGTCCGGAACCTTGGCCAGGCCGACCATGTGTGGGGTGATGATTTTGCCGATCGGCCCGGGGTAGACCTCGCCATAGGTGTGGCCGCCGACGCGGGTGTACACCGGGCAATGATTCATGCAGGCGCCGCAGCGGATGCAGTTCAGGGTCTGGCGTAATTCACTGTCGGCGAAGGCCTGGCTGCGACCGTTGTCGAGCAGCACCAGATGCACTTCCTGCGGGCCGTCGAGTTCATGTTTCTTGCGCGGGCCGGAGATCATGTTGACGTAGGTGGTGATCGGAATGCCCAGCGCCGAGCGCGTCAGCAGTGACAGCAGCGGCACCACGTCGCGCAGGTTTTCCACGACTTTTTCGATGCCGGTGACGGCGATATGCACCGGCGGCACGGTGGTGGTCATGCGCCCGTTGCCTTCGTTTTCCACCAGCAGCAGGGTGCCGGTTTCGGCCACGGCGAAGTTGACGCCGGAGACGCCGATGTCGGCTTCGAAGAATTTCTGCCGCAGGACCCTGCGACCGATCTGAATGAGTTGGTCAACGTCCTTGGTGTATTCCACGCCAAGTTTGTCGTGGAACAAGGACGCGACCTGACCGGCATTCTTGTGGATCGCCGGCATAATGATGTGTGAAGGCTTCTCGTGGTCGAGCTGGACGATGTACTCCCCCATGTCGGACTCCAGACATTCAATGTCCCGAGCCTCGAGGAAATGGTTCATCTCCATCTCTTCGCTGACCATCGATTTGCCCTTGATCACTTGCCGCGCCTCGTGAGCGCGGATGATCGATAAGACGATGCCATTGGCTTCGTCCACCGTTTCCGCCCAGTGCACTGTCACACCGTTGCGGGTCAGGTTCTGTTCCAGTTGCTCGAGCAGGTCGGGCAACCTGGACAGCGCGCGGGCCTTGATCGAATTGCCCAGTGCGCGCAAGTGTTCTCTTTCGTGGGCATCGCTGAAAGCCGCTGCCCGCTTGGTCATCAGTGAGTCCATGGCAGTGCGGAAGTTGTTCCGCAGCTGCTGATCACCCAAGGCGTTGTGTGCCCGGGTGCGGAAATCTTCTTCTACGGCGACCGTAGGAATAATCGCTGAGGTGCTCATTGCGCACCTCCGGTTCGTTGCCAGAGGAAGCTCGCCAGATGTTGCCCGCGCAGCGCTTCCTGCTGTTTCTCCAGCGCGCCGTTGATATTCATCAAACAGCCACAGTCGGCACTCAGTACCTTGTGTGCGCCGGACTCCTTCAGTGCGCGGGTCTTGTCAGCCACCATCGCCCCGGAAATGTCTGGCATACGGACGCTGAATGTCCCACCGAAGCCACAGCATTCGCTTTCGTGGTCGTGATTGACCCGTTCCACATTGCTCAACTGCGCCAACAACTCGCGGCCGTGCAGGTGGGTGTTCATTTCGCGGCGTGCCGAACACGACGTGTGCAGCGCGACTTTGACCGGTTCGCCGCTGTCCTTGAGCTGCACCTTGCAGACGAACAGCAGAAACTCGGCCAGTTCATAGGTGCGTGCTGCGAGAGCCTGCACCTGTTTCAACGTTTCCGGCTCGTCCCTGAACAAGTCGGCGTAATGCTCGCGCAGCATGCCGGCGCAGGAACCCGACGGCACCACCACCGGATAATCCCCGGAAAACAGTGCCAGTTGCGAGCGCGCTACCGTGCGCGCCTGCTCGGTGTAACCCGAGGTGTAGGCTGGTTGGCCGCAGCAACTCTGCCCTTGCGGATACTCGACCCGGATCCCTTCACGCTCCAGCAGATGGATCGCGTCCATCCCGGCTTCGGGGTAGAACAGGTCGACCACACACGTGCCGAACAGATAGACCCGCGACGGTTTTTCGCTGGGGTATTGCCGAGGTTCGGGCAGTGGCGGTGCCACGCGGGTCGCGTTCGGCACAGCGTTGTAGAAAAGCTCGCTCATCAGGCGTGTCTCCGGGTGGGCCCGGTTATCCGTCTGCTGCGGCTGCCGAATATAAAGCGCATTGCTTTCAGCAGCCTTACAGACCCGGTGGTGAATTGCTGACGCCGGATCGCGGGCCGGCGTCGGTTATTTCCGTCTTTCTTGTAGGCGTCTTGTAGGTTTTAGTGCACCAGCATGCCGGTGAACCAGTAGGCCTGAGCCAAGGTGATCAAACCGACAATCGTTGCAAAGAATAGGCTGTGCTTGAGCGTGAAGCGGAAGAGATCGGATTCCTTGCCGACCAGACCGGTAGCGGCACACGCCACGGCGATCGATTGTGGCGAGATCATCTTGCCGGTCACGCCGCCGCTGGTATTGGCCGCCACCAGCAAGGTGTCGTTGACGCCGATCTGGTGGGCGGTGGTCGCTTGCAACGAACTGAACAGCGCATTCGACGAAGTATCCGAGCCGGTGAGGAACACGCCCAGCCAACCGAGGAACGGCGAGAAGAACGGGAACGCCGCGCCGGTACCGGCCAGCACCAGGGCCATGGTCGAAGACATGCCGGAGTAGTTGGTGACAAAGGCGAACGCCAGCACCATGCCGATCGACAGGATCGGCCAGCGCAGTTCGTAGAAAGTCTCTTTCAAAGTGGTCAGACCAGTTTTGAAATCAATCTTCAGCACCAGCATCGAAATCAGCGCGGAGAAGAAAATCGCCGTGCCGGTGGCGGAAATCGGGTCGAGTTTGAACACCGCAGGAATGGCGGTCGGGTTGGCCACGATCGGTGCAGTCTTGATCACCAGTTGATCAAGGTGCGGAATCGCAAAGTTGAACACCCAGCTGTACATCGAACCGCCCGCAGCGAACATTGCTTTGAAAGGCTTCAACGTCCAGATGGTCACCAGTACGGTGAGGATCAGGAACGGCGACCAGGCTTTGAAAATTTCCCCGAGGCTGTAGGGCGAAGCCACGGTGGTGCGCTTCTGGCCGAAACCGCCGACGCTGGCGCTGACCACCGAAGCCGACACGGCGCCGACGATGTGCTGGCCGGCGGCGCGGCGTGGTTGCCAGACCTTGAGGAACAGGGTCAGGGAAATCAGGCTGGCCAGCGCCGAGGTGATGTCCGGCAGTTCCGGGCCGATGAAGTTGGAGGTGAAGTATTGGGTGATGGCGAAACTCAGACCTGCCACCAGCGCGGCCGGCCAGGTTTCGCGCACACCGCGCAGGCCGTCCATCATGAACACCAGCCAGAACGGCACGAACAGCGACAGCAGTGGCAGCTGGCGACCGGTCATGGCGCCGATCTTGAAGGCGTCGATGCCAGTGACCTGGCCCGCAACGATGATCGGAATCCCCAGCGCGCCGAACGCGACTGGAGCGGTGTTAGCGATCAGGCACAGGCCGGCGGCGTACAGCGGATTGAAGCCCAGTCCTACAAGGAGTGCGGCAGTAATCGCGACCGGCGCGCCGAATCCGGCGGCACCTTCCAGAAATGCGCCGAAGCAGAAACCGATCAGCAACACCTGCAAGCGCTGGTCATCGGTGATCGACAGAACCGAGCTGCGGATCACCTCGAACTGACCGCTCTTCACCGTCAGCTTGTAGAGGAACACTGCCGCGACAATGATCCAGGCAATCGGCCACAGGCCGTAAGCGAAACCATAACCGGCGGCGGCGAACGCCATGTCCACCGGCATCTGGAAGGCGAAAATCGCCACGGCAATCGAAAGCGCAAGGGTGATGCTGCCGGCCACATGGCCTTTGAGGCGGAACACCGCCAGGGCGAGAAAGAAGAACACGATGGGAATGACGGCCGCGAGTGCGGAAACGCCGAGACTGCCGAGCGGGCTGTAGAGCTGTTGCCAGGTTTGCATAGTGGGGTGGCCCCTAATTGTTGTTGGTCAGGCACTGTCAGCGTATTTGGATAATTGGTAAGACCAATTTACAAGCGCTGTTGGCTAGGGTAAAAGCCTTGGCGTAGGTGTGTCAATTTGCCGCCCTGAAACTTTCGTCGAAGATACGGTGCAGGGGGCAACTGATCCGCGTTGGCGAAGTAGCCTCTGGCAGGTGTCGGCGGCGCGCGGATAGGCCAGAATAGACAGCCCGGCGAGCGGTCGGGATCGTGGAGAAATGAGTTATGGGCTTTGATCAGATACGTCAGCGCCGTTTGTCTGACGATATTGTCGAGCGCCTCGAAGGGATGATCCTTGAGGGCACGCTGAAGTCAGGCGAGCGGCTGCCGGCCGAGCGCACCCTGGCCGAACAATTTGGCGTATCACGCCCGTCGTTGCGCGAGGCGATTCAGAAGCTCGCGGCCAAAGGCTTGCTGGTCAGCCGCCAGGGCGGCGGCAATTATGTGGTGGAGGGGCTTGGTTCGACGTTCAGCGATCCACTGTTGCAATTGCTTGAGAGCAATCCTGAAGCGCAGCGCGATTTGCTCGAGTTTCGCCACACCCTGGAGGCATCGTGTGCCTATTACGCCGCTTTGCGCGCCACCGATGTCGATCGTGAGCGCCTGACGGCCGCGTTCGAAGAGCTGCAGGATTGCTACTCGCGCCATGAAGAGGTCAGCCGCGCGGAAGAGGGCGCGGCGGATGCGAAATTTCATCTGGCGATTGCCGAGGCCAGCCACAACGCGGTGTTGCTGCATACCATTCGTGGTTTGTTCGATCTGCTCAAGCGCAACGTCGTGACCAACATTGGCGGCATGTACAAACAGCGCACGGAAACCCGCGACATGCTGATCTCGCAGCATCGCGAATTGTATCTGGCGATTATCGAAGGGCGTGCCGAGCAGGCGCGCGAGGTGTCCAGCCGACATATTCTGTATGTGCAGGAAGTGCTGGAAGAGGTGCGTCAGGAGGTGCAGCGCATGGCTCGGGCGGAGCGGCGCAAGGGCATGTGATTTTTCAAAGCAAAAGATCGCAGCCTGCGGCAGCTCCTACACAGAAATATGTATTTCCCTGTGGGAGCTGCCGCAGGCTGCGATCTTTGCTTTCAAGGGGGAAGATCAGTCTTCCTTGCCCTTGTTGCGCACTGCACGCTGCAGTTCACGACCGGCATCGCGCTCGCGCTCGGTGTCACGCTTGTCGTATTCCTTCTTGCCCTTGCCTAGAGCGATCTCGCACTTGACCATGTGCTTGCTCCAGTACCAGGACAGGCAGACGCAGGCGTAACCCTTTTGCTGCACGGCGGCGGCGAGCTTGTCCAGCTCGCGGCGGTTGAGCAGCAGTTTGCGTGTGCGCACCGGGTCGGCGATGACGTGGGTGCTTGCGGTCATCAGCGGCGTGATGTGGCTGCCGAGCAACCACGCTTCGCCATCCTTGAGCAGGACATAGCTGTCGACCAGCTGCAACTTGCTCGCCCGCAGACTTTTTACTTCCCAGCCGGCCAGGACCAGACCAGCCTCGAACTTGTGCTCGATGAAGTAATCGTGTCGCGCCTTTTTGTTCTGCGCGATGGTCCCTGTTGGGTGTTTCTTCTGTTTAGCCATAGGGGCGGCATTATATGGAGTTGTTCGGCTGTCGGCTACGGTGTTGCTGCGTGCTTGAGCAGGTTGAGTGAATCCCGGACAATGCGGCCTCTTTTTCTAACGCTTGGGCGTGATAAACGATGTCGACAGACAAGGTTTCTGTCCACGGCAGTTGGGCTAGCCGCTGGGTATTCATACTCGCCGCGACCGGTTCGGCCGTGGGACTGGGTAGTATCTGGAAGTTCCCCTACATGGTCGGGGTCTACGGTGGCGGGGCCTTCGTGCTGATGTTCCTGGCGTGCATCGCGCTCATCGGTGTCCCGGTCATGCTCGCGGAAACCCTGATCGGCCGGCGCGCCCGGCAGAGTCCGGCGAACGCCCTGAAGGTGCTGGCGCTGGAGGCGGGGCACTCGGCCAAATGGTCGTGGGGCGCGTTTGCGGGGATGATCACGGCCCTGCTGATTCTGTCTTTCTATAGTGTGGTCGGCGGCTGGTCGCTGGACTACATCGTCGACATGGGCCGGGGCGATTTCCAGGGCGCGACGGCCGATCAGGTCGGCGCCTATTTCGGCAATGTCATCTCCAATCCATGGCGCCTGACACTTTGGCACACGATTTTTATGCTGCTGTCGGCCTACGTGATCGCCAAAGGTGTGGTCGCCGGGCTTGAGCGCAGCTTGCGGATCATGATGCCGCTGCTGTTCGTGATGGTGTTGGTGTTGCTGGGCTACAGCATGACCACCGGGCATTTCATGGAAGGCGTGCATTTCATGTTCGACTTCCACCCGGAAAAGGTCCTCGACGGCCTGCTGCCAGCGATGGGCCACGCGTTCTTTTCGCTGAGCGTTGGCGTCGGCTCGATCATGATTTACGGCGCCTACATGCCGAAGAACACCTCGCTGTCGGGCACGGTGGTCGGTGTTGCGCTGCTGGATACTTTCGTATCGCTGGTGGCCGGCCTGGCGTTGTTTCCGATTGTGTTCGCCGCGGGCCTGAACCCGAGCGAAGGCCCGGGCCTGATGTTCGTCAGCCTGCCATTCGCTTTTGGTAACGTATTTCTCGGCCAGTTGATGGGCGTGGTGTTCTTTGTGCTGGTCGCGGTGGCGGCCTGGAGTTCGGCGATCTCCCTGCTCGAACCGATGGTGGCGTACCTTGTTGAGCGCACCAAAGTCAGCCGCGCGTGGGTGACTTTCTGGCTGGCGTTCACCTGCTGGTTTGTCGGTCTGGGCACGGTGTTTTCCTTCAATATCTGGAAGGAAGCCAAGTTTTTCGTGAACGAAGGCGGGGTGTTCAGCCTCTACCAATGGGGTGCGCAGAGCGGTCTCGACTTCTTCGGTGTGATCGATTTCTTCACCTCGCGGATCATGTTGCCCCTCGGTGGCTTGTGTTTCGTGCTGTTCGCGGGATGGGTGATGGGGCGTGAAGCGGTGCGGGATGAATTGTCTATCCGTAACCCGGTTCTGTTTGCCCTGTCCCTGTTCTTGATGCGCTACGTGGCGCCTATCGGCATTCTTGTAGTCTTTGCCGCTCAGCTCTGGAAGTAACGCTTACATGACGACACATATCCAACGATCCGCGCTTCTGCCGTATCCGGCGCAGTTTCTCTACGACCTGGTCAACGATGTCGCGCGGTACCCGGAGTTTCTGCCGTGGTGCTCGGAGGCCGAAGTGCTGGAAAGCTCCCCGGAACACATGCGCGCCAGTGTCGGCGTGGCCAAGGGCGGCCTCAGTCAGCATTTCGTCACGCGCAATACGCTGGTGCCGGGGCAGTCGATCGAGATGAATCTTGAAGAAGGCCCGTTCACTCAGTTGCACGGCATCTGGGTATTCAAGGCGCTGAACGAAAAGGCCTGCAAGATCAGTCTGGATCTGTCGTTCGATTACGCCGGGCCGCTGGTGCGCGCTACGTTGGGTCCACTGTTCAATCAGGCGGCCAATCAGCTGGTGGATGCTTTCTGCCAGCGCGCCAAGCAGATGCACGGTTGAGCCGGTGATCGACATAGAAGTTGTGTACGCGGCGGTTGATCGGCAGGTTCTGCGTACGATCAGCGTCGCTGAAGGCGTTAGCGTTAGGGCGGCGGTGCAGGAATCGGGCATCGCAGCCGAGTTTCCTGAGCTGAATCTGGCGGAATGTCCGCTGGGGATTTTTGGCAAAGTCGTGGCTGACGCGGATGCGCGTGCCGTTCAGGCCGGCGATCGCATCGAAATTTACCGGCCGCTGCTGGCTGATCCCAAAGAGGTTCGACGTTTGCGAGCCGCCAAGGCTGCCGAGGCAAAGGCTCGCAATTCTTGACCAAGCCAAACGGCAGGCAATAAAAAACCCGGAATCTCCGGGTTTTTTATTGCCTCGCGCATTACTGCGGCGAGGTGTCCAGCGGTTCTGGCGTCGGAACCGGTACGGTTTCCACACCATCGACGTCCTTCTGGATCTGATCCAGCAAAGAGCCTGGTTTGGCTGGCTTCTCAGCTTCTGGCTTCTCGGCGTTTTCAGCAGGCGCGGTAACGTTCGTGCCGCTGTCCTTGCCGAGAATGGCTTCGTCACGGCTCACGCCGGGCATGAAGTCACCCGACAGGCTGACAAGCTGGTCGTTGGAATTGAAGATAACGCTGATTCGTTCCTGCTGGCGTTCACCGCCACCCGGTTGCAGGCTGTACAGATAATCCCAGCGATCGGCATGGAACGTGTCGGCAAGCAGAGGGTTGCCCATGATAAACCGTACTTGCGGCCGGGTCATTCCCGGGCGTAACTGGTCTATCATGTCCTGCGTGACGACATTGCCCTGCTGGATGTCGATTTTGTAAACCCCGGGGAATGAACAACCGGCGAGTGCGAGCAGTCCCACAAAGGTGAAACTGGTTAGCAAGAGCTTGGTGTTTTGCATCGGTGGGCGACTTCCACTATCTTGGCTGGGACAACGTAAACGCCGATCATACCCGCATTAAGAGAAGCTGCGAAGCAGCATCGCGAGAAAGCTGACCATGGTTGAAAATAGCGAACTACGCAAAGCCGGCCTCAAAGTGACCCTGCCACGGGTCAAGATCCTGCAAATGCTCGACTCTACCGAGCAGCGCCACATGAGTGCCGAGGACGTCTACAAGGCGTTGATGGAAGCTGGCGAGGACGTCGGTCTGGCCACGGTTTACCGTGTTCTGACTCAGTTCGAAGCGGCCGGCCTCGTGGTCCGCCACAACTTCGACGGCGGCCACGCGGTATTCGAATTGGCTGACGGTGGCCACCACGACCATATGGTCAACGTGGAAACCGGTGAAGTCGTCGAATTCGTCAGCGTCGAAATCGAAAAGCTGCAGAAGGCAATTGCCGACGAGCACGGTGTCGAGTTGGTGGATCACAACCTGGTGCTGTACGTACGCAAGAAAAAGTAAGCATGTCGCGCGAATTTCACATTCGCGAAACGAACGAAGGCGACCCAAGGGTCGCCTTCGTGCTTTCTACTATTTGTTACGCCTTGGCAGTCACCACCATTTTTTTCGCGTGAGCCAGGGATTCTTTGGTCAGATCAATACCGCCGAGCATGCGCGCGACTTCTTCGATGCGTTCGTTTTTGCTCAGCTTGGCGACGGCGGTGTGAGTCGCCTTCTCGTCACGGACCTTGTGCACGAACAGATGTTGATGACCCTGCGCTGCCACTTGCGGCAAGTGCGTCACGGTCAGAACCTGGCCACGATCACCGAGGCGCCGCAGTAGCTGGCCGACGATTTCCGCAGTCGGGCCACCGATACCTACGTCCACTTCGTCGAATACCAGCGTTGGCACACGGGAGGTCTGAGCGGTGATCACCTGAATCGCTAGACTGATCCGCGACAGCTCACCGCCGGATGCGACTTTGGCGAGCGCCTTGAGCGGTTGGCCGGGGTTGGCGCTGACCAGCAGTTCAACCTGTTCCAGCCCGTTCGGCAGCAACTCGTCGCTGCTGTTGGCTTTCAATTCGATAGTGAAGCGGCCACCAGGCATGCCCAAGCGCTGAATTTCCTGCTCCACTGCACTGGCGAGGCTACCGGCCGCCTGATGTCGAAGATCGCTGAGCTCGCAGGCCTTCTCTTGATAGTGGCGGGCGTAGGACGCCAGTTCTTCGCCCAGGCGCTCGATGGATTCATCGTTGGCGTTCAGGGTTTCGATTTCATCCAGCAACTTCTGCTGCATTTCGCCGACTTCGGTCGGTTGAATCCGGTGTTTACGCGCCAGGGTGTAGATCGCGTCGAGGCGCTCTTCCAGGTATTGCAGGCGAGCCGGGTCGGCATCGAAGTTGTCGAGGAAGCGGTTGAGCTCGCCGACCGCTTCTTCTACTTGGATCTGCGCGCTGGTTAGCAGGCTGCTGGCTTCACCCAGCGCACCGACCGAATTGTTCACGCTGGACAGGCGATTGAGACTGGCGGTGAGAGCATTCAGCACATTGCCGGAATCGCTTTCGCTGCACTGTTCGACCACTTGCCGGCAAATGCCCAGCAAGGTTTCGGCGTTGGTCAGGTTCTTGTGTTCCTGCTCCAGCTGTTCGAGTTCGTTTTCGCCGAGCCCGAGGTTTTCCAGTTCTTCGAGCTGGTAGCTGAGCAGTTGATGACGTGCGCGTTGTTCATCGCCGGAGTTGGAGAGGCGCTCCAGTTCCTGGCGGGTCTGGCGCCAGCGCTGTGCGGCAAGTTGTACCTGACGCGCCAGATCGGTCGCGCCAGCGTACTCGTCGAGGAGGCGGCGATGGGTGTCGGTTTTCAGCAGCGACTGATGTTCGTGCTGGCTGTGGATATCGATCAGCAGCTCGCCAAGGGCTTTGAGGTCGCCAAGCGGGCAGGGCGTGCCGTTGATATAGCCGCGCGAACGACCTTCGGAGGTGATGACCCGGCGCAGGATGCATGGCCCATCGTTTTCCAGATCACGCTCGGCCAGCCAGGCGCTGGCTTCGGGAATATCAGCCAGATCGAAAGTGGCCAGGATGTCGGCTTTATCGGCGCCCGGGCGAACCACGCCGCTGTCGGCGCGATCGCCGAGGGTGAGGCCCAGAGCGTCGAGCATGATCGACTTGCCGGCGCCGGTTTCCCCTGTGATCACGCTCATCCCGCGATCGAGTTCGAGATCGAGATGTTCGACGATGGCGTAGTTGTGTACGGACAGGTGCACCAGCATAAAGGCAGCTCCCAGGCTTGAGGTCTGGTTATTTATACAGTGTTTTGTTCGGGCCTGACAATGCCCTCGCTTAGGTCGATTTGCTTGATCGAAAAGTTTTCTTAGCGCATTCGAGAATGACTATTCAGCACTTTTTTGTAGGGACAATCGATTGCAGCCCTTGAAGCCTGATTTTGCGGCCCCATATATCGGGGCAGAAGCGCGAGTCAGGCTCGCGGAAGAAATTGAAAGGAGAATTCTATGGCTGACGAACAGACAGTAGATACGCAAAACCCAGATGCCAATCAGGCGCCCGAAGGTTCGGGTGACGACCTGGCGACCCGTGTGCAAGTGCTCGAAGAGCAATTGGCCGCCGCGCAGGATCAGTCTCTGCGTGTTGCTGCCGATCTGCAGAACGTTCGCCGCCGTGCCGAGCAGGACGTCGAGAAGGCGCACAAATTTGCCCTGGAAAAATTCGCCAGCGACCTGCTGCCGATCGTCGACAGCCTGGAGCGCGGCCTCGAGCTGTCGAGCCCGGACGACGAAAGCATCCGTCCGATGCGCGAAGGTATCGAGCTGACCCTGAAAATGTTCCACGACACCCTCAAGCGCTATCAGCTTGAAGCGATCGATCCGCATGGCGAACCGTTCAACGCCGTTCACCATCAGGCGATGGCCATGCAGGAAAGCGCCGACGTTGAGCCGAACAGCGTGCTGAAGGTTTTCCAGAAGGGCTACCAGCTCAATGGTCGCCTGTTGCGCCCGGCGATGGTCGTGGTCAGCAAGGCGCCGGCACCGGTTTCGCCTTCGATTGACGAGCAGGCTTGAAATTAGCCGCAAGGCCCCCATTTAGAAGTCAAGCGTTTAAGTGCTACCGCAGTCAGCCACCACTGCTGCGGCAACAAAATCCAAAGTTTCGGGAGAGTGAACATGGGCAAAATTATCGGTATCGACCTGGGGACTACCAACTCCTGCGTCTCCGTGCTGGAAAACGGCAAAGCCAAAGTTATTGAAAACGCTGAAGGCGCGCGTACCACGCCGTCGATCATCGCTTACGCCAACGATGGCGAAATTCTGGTAGGTCAGTCGGCCAAGCGTCAGGCTGTCACCAATCCGCACAACACCCTGTACGCAGTAAAGCGTCTGATCGGTCGTCGTTTCGACGAAGAAGTTGTGCAGAAAGACATCCAGATGGTCCCTTACAAGATCGTCAAGGCTGACAACAACGACGCCTGGGTTGAAGTGAACGGCCAAAAAATGGCTCCGCCACAAATCTCGGCTGAAATTCTGAAGAAGATGAAGAAGACCGCCGAAGACTACCTCGGCGAGGCAGTGACCGAAGCGGTGATCACCGTTCCGGCCTACTTCAACGACAGCCAGCGTCAGGCCACCAAAGACGCCGGCCGCATCGCTGGTCTGGACGTAAAACGTATCATCAACGAACCAACCGCAGCCGCTCTGGCTTACGGTATGGACAAGGCCAAGGGCGATCACACCGTGATCGTTTATGATCTGGGTGGCGGTACCTTCGACGTTTCCGTAATCGAGATCGCTGAAGTTGACGGTGAGCACCAGTTCGAAGTGTTGGCCACCAACGGTGACACCTTCCTCGGCGGTGAAGACTTCGACATTCGTCTGATCGACTACCTCGTTGACGAATTCAAGAAAGAAAGCGGCATGAACCTCAAAGGTGACCCGCTGGCCAT
Source organism: Pseudomonas sp. 1L-B-1-E-C1 (assembly GCF_057291835.1). Lineage (NCBI taxonomy): Bacteria > Pseudomonadati > Pseudomonadota > Gammaproteobacteria > Pseudomonadales > Pseudomonadaceae > Pseudomonas > Pseudomonas sp. 1L-B-1-E-C1. Next base: position 64,156 of record NZ_JBXAWN010000004.1, read on the forward strand.
GCAGCGCCTGAAAGAAGCCGCTGAGAAAGCCAAGATCGAGCTGTCGTCCGCTCAGTCGACCGACGTCAACCTGCCGTACATCACTGCAGACGCGACCGGTCCTAAGCACCTGAACGTAAAAATCTCCCGTGCCAAGCTCGAAGCACTGGTTGAAGACTTGGTTCAGCGCACCATCGAACCTTGCCGCATTGCCATGAAAGACGCCGGCATCGACGTCAGCGCGATCAACGACGTGATTCTGGTCGGTGGTCAGACTCGTATGCCGCTGGTGCAGAAGCTGGTTACCGATTTCTTCGGTAAAGAAGCGCGTAAAGACGTCAACCCGGACGAAGCCGTTGCCATGGGTGCTGCGATTCAGGGCGCTGTTCTGGCCGGTGACGTTAAAGACGTGCTGCTGCTCGACGTCAGCCCGCTGACCCTGGGTATCGAAACCATGGGTGGCGTGATGACCGCGCTGATCGAGAAAAACACCACGATTCCTACCAAGAAATCGCAAGTGTTCTCGACTGCCGACGACAACCAGGGCGCTGTGACCATTCACGTTCTGCAGGGCGAGCGCAAGCAAGCCGCACAGAACAAATCGCTGGGCAAGTTCGACCTGGCCGACATTCCACCAGCTCCACGTGGTGTGCCGCAGATCGAAGTGACCTTCGACATCGACGCCAACGGCATCCTGCACGTCGGCGCGAAAGACAAGGCTACCGGCAAGACCCAGTCGATCGTGATCAAGGCCAACTCCGGTCTGTCCGACGAAGAAATCGAGCGCATGGTGCGTGACGCCGAGGCGAATGCCGAGGAAGACCGCAAGTTCGAAGAACTGGCCGCTGCCCGTAACCAGGGTGATGCACTGGTGCACTCGACTCGCAAGATGATCGCTGACGCGGGCGACAAGGTCACCGCCGAAGAGAAGACTGCAATCGAAGCAGCAGTGGTTGCTCTGGAAGCCGCCGTCAAAGGCGACGACAAGGCTGCCATCGAAGCCAAGGTTGAAGAGCTGTCGAAAGTCTCCGCTCCGGTTGCTCAGAAGATGTACGCCGAACAGGCTCAGCCAGCTGATGGCGCAGCCCCGCAAGGCGAATCGGCTGAGAAGGCTGACGACGTTGTCGACGCCGAGTTCGAAGAAGTAAAAGACCACAAGTAAGTTGTTGGTCGCCCGGTTGACTGCCTTGCGGCGGTGACTGGTAGGATGTCGCCGCGCGGGAGCTTGCCTCCCGCGTTGGCGTATCTGGAATACGCGAATTTTTACAGCATGCGACAGCGCTCGCTTGCTGGCGGTATGGCTGAAAATGCTCCTGCTTTTCGCGCCGCAGATACCGCATCAATCAAGACCAGGATCGTTGAATTGACGTGAGTTGGGTCCGGGCCTTAATGGGGGCTCAACGAGTTTGGCGAGGCTCAGGAGGGGTTTGCCGAACGTCCTTAAGAGTGCAAAGAACTTATGGCAAAGCGTGACTATTACGAAGTATTGGGTGTCGAGCGGGGCGCGAGCGAAGCAGACCTGAAGAAGGCCTATCGTCGTCTGGCGATGAAGCACCACCCGGACCGTAATCCCGATGACAAAGCATCGGAAGAGTTGTTTAAAGAGGCCAATGAGGCTTACGAAGTACTGTCCGATTCCAGCAAGCGCGCGGCATACGACCAGTACGGTCATGCCGGCGTCGATCCGAGCATGGGCGGCGGCGGTGCCGGTTTCGGTGGCCAGAACTTCTCGGACATCTTTGGCGATGTCTTCAGTGACTTCTTCGGCGGTGGTCGCGGCGGTTCCCGGGGCGGCGCCCAGCGTGGCAGCGATCTGCGCTACACCCTGGAGCTGAATCTGGAAGAAGCAGTGCGCGGCACGTCGGTGAATATCCGCGTTCCAACGCTCGTCAACTGCAAGCCGTGCGATGGTTCCGGCGCCAAGAAGGGTTCTTCGCCTACGACATGCCCGACCTGCGGCGGTATCGGCCAAGTGCGCATGCAACAGGGCTTCTTCTCGGTGCAGCAGACCTGCCCGCGCTGCCATGGCCAAGGCAAGATCATTTCCGATCCGTGCGACTCCTGCCACGGCGACGGTCGCGTCGAAGAGTACAAAACCCTGTCGGTGAAAGTGCCGGCCGGTGTTGATACCGGCGACCGCATTCGTCTGTCCGGCGAAGGCGAGGCGGGTACCCAGGGCGGGCCGACTGGCGACCTGTACGTTGTGATCAATGTGCGTGAGCACGACATCTTCCAGCGTGACGGCAAGCACCTGTTCTGCGAAGTGCCGATCAGCTTCGTCGACGCAGCGTTGGGCGGCGAGCTGGAAATTCCGACCCTCGACGGTCGCGTCAAACTGAAAATCCCTGAAGGCACGCAGACCGGCAAGCAGTTCCGCGTTCGCGGCAAAGGCGTTGCGCCAGTGCGTGGCGGCGGTGCCGGCGACCTGATGTGTCGTGTGGCTGTGGAAACGCCGGTCAACCTCAACCGTCGTCAGCGTGAACTGCTGGAAGAATTCCGCAGCTCCCTGGCCGACGACAACAGCCATTCGCCAAAAACCACCGGTTGGTTCGACGGTGTGAAGCGTTTCTTCGGCGATTTGTAAGGAGTCGGCATGCGACGTATTGCAGTGATGGGCGCCGCCGGGCGCATGGGCAAGACCCTGATCGAAGCGGTGCAGCAGACGCCGGGTGCCGGTCTGACGGCGGCGGTCGATCGTCCCGACAGCACGCTGGTTGGCGCGGATGCCGGTGAGCTGGCAGCGCTGGGCCGTATCGGCGTGCCGCTGTCCGGTGATCTGGATCGTGTGGTTGAAGAGTTCGATGTGTTGATCGACTTCACCCACCCGACCGTGACCCTGAAAAATCTCGCGTTCTGCCGCAAACACGGCAAAGCGATGATCATCGGTACCACCGGTTTCAGTGTTGAAGAGAAGCAATTGCTGGCCGAGGCGGGCAAGGACATTCCGATCGTCTTCGCCGCCAACTTCAGCGTCGGCGTCAACCTCTGCCTGAAGTTGCTCGACACCGCTGCGCGCGTGCTGGGCGACGATGTCGATATCGAGATCATGGAAGCCCATCACCGGCACAAGGTCGATGCCCCGTCGGGTACCGCCGTGCGCATGGGTGAAGTGATTGCCGATGCCCTGGGGCGTGATCTGAAGAAGGTCGCGGTCTACGGTCGTGAAGGCCAGACCGGTGCGCGTGAGCGTGAAACCATTGGTTTCGCCACCGTGCGTGCTGGCGATATCGTCGGTGATCACACCGTGCTGTTCGCTGCCGATGGCGAGCGCGTCGAGATCACCCACAAGGCTTCGAGCCGCATGACCTTCGCCAAGGGCGCGGTGCGTGCAGCGCTGTGGCTGGATGGTCGCGAGCCGGGCCTGTACGACATGCAAGACGTGCTCGACCTGCGTTGAGTCGTTGCTGAACCCGGCGCAAACGTCCCGTTTTGCGCCGGTTTTTACCGCTTGGCGACGACCTGTCGCATTCTCCGGCCTTTAAGGCTCTTTAGCGGTGGACCAAAAACGGCCTTTTCTGTAAGCTACAGCTTTAGTGTGTCCACTAAAAGCGCGCAGAATAATTTCAGTGAAGAAGCGGGGTGACGTGTCCATACGTCACTCCGCTTTTTTACAACCTGCGATTGCCCTTTCATGCGTTATTTACGGGAGGTCTTCTTGACTAAGCCAGCCATACTCGCCCTTGCTGATGGCAGCATTTTTCGCGGCGAAGCCATTGGAGCCGACGGTCAGACCGTTGGTGAGGTGGTGTTCAACACCGCAATGACCGGCTATCAGGAAATCCTTACCGATCCTTCCTACGCCCAACAGATCGTTACCCTGACTTACCCGCATATCGGCAACACCGGCACCACGCCGGAAGATGCCGAGTCCGACCGCGTCTGGTCCGCTGGCCTGGTCATCCGTGACCTGCCGCTGGTAGCGAGCAACTGGCGTAACACGATGTCCCTGTCCGACTACCTGAAAGCCAACAATGTAGTGGCAATCGCTGGTATCGACACCCGTCGCCTGACCCGCATCCTGCGTGAAAAAGGCGCACAGAACGGCTGCATCATGGCCGGCGACAACATCTCCGAAGAAGCGGCCATCGCCGCTGCGCAAGGCTTCCCGGGCCTGAAGGGCATGGACCTGGCGAAAGTCGTCAGCACCCAGAAGCCATACGAATGGCGCTCGACTGTCTGGGATCTGAAAACCGACAGTCACGCGACCATCGAAGCCTCCGAGCTGCCATACCACGTGGTCGCCTACGACTACGGCGTCAAGGTCAACATCCTGCGCATGCTGGTCGAGCGCGGCTGCCGCGTCACCGTGGTGCCGGCTCAGACGCCAGCCGCCGATGTGCTGGCGCTCAAGCCGGACGGCGTGTTCCTGTCCAACGGCCCAGGCGACCCGGAGCCATGCGACTACGCGATCCAGGCGATCAAGCAAGTGCTGGAAACCGAGACGCCGGTATTCGGCATCTGCCTCGGCCACCAACTGCTGGCTCTGGCCTCCGGCGCCAAGACCCTGAAAATGGGCCACGGCCACCACGGTGCCAACCACCCTGTGCAGGACCTGGACACCGGCGTGGTTATGATCACCAGCCAGAACCACGGTTTTGCGGTAGACGAAGCCACCCTGCCAGCCAACGTGCGTGCGATCCACAAGTCGCTGTTCGACGGCACCCTGCAAGGCATCGAGCGCACCGACAAGAGCGCGTTCAGCTTCCAGGGTCACCCTGAAGCGAGCCCGGGCCCGAACGACGTCGCGCCACTGTTCGACCGCTTCATCAACGAGATGGCCAAGCGACGCTAAGCGTTCGCCTTGAGACTGTAGAGAGAAGCCCGCGAGGGCGGCCCCGGCACCCGGCGGCCCCTTCGGGACTTCAGAAATCGATCAAGACGGCTTGCCGACTGACCTGCGGATTTGAGTGACAAACCATGCCAAAACGTACAGACATTAAAAGCATCCTGATTCTCGGCGCTGGCCCGATCGTGATCGGCCAGGCCTGCGAATTCGACTACTCCGGCGCCCAGGCCTGCAAAGCCCTGCGCGAAGAGGGTTACCGCGTCATCCTGGTGAACTCCAACCCGGCCACCATCATGACCGACCCGGACATGGCCGATGCCACCTACATCGAGCCGATCAAGTGGCAGACCGTTGCCAAGATCATCGAGAAGGAGCGTCCGGACGCCGTCCTGCCGACCATGGGCGGCCAGACTGCACTGAACTGCGCCCTGGACCTGGAGCGCGAAGGCGTTCTGGAGAAGTTCGGCGTAGAGATGATCGGCGCCAACGCCGACACCATCGACAAGGCTGAAGATCGTTCGCGTTTCGACAAGGCGATGAAATCCATCGGCCTGGCGTGCCCGCGTTCCGGCATTGCCCACAGCATGGAAGAGGCCAACGCGGTTCTCGAAACCCTCGGTTTCCCGTGCATCATCCGTCCGTCCTTCACCATGGGCGGCACCGGTGGCGGTATCGCCTACAACCGTGAAGAGTTCGAAGAAATCTGCGCCCGTGGTCTGGACCTGTCGCCGACCAAAGAGCTGCTGATCGACGAATCGCTGATCGGGTGGAAAGAATATGAAATGGAAGTTGTCCGCGACAAAAAGGACAACTGCATCATCGTCTGCTCGATCGAAAACTTCGACCCGATGGGCGTGCACACCGGTGACTCGATCACCGTGGCTCCAGCCCAGACCCTGACCGACAAGGAATACCAGATCCTGCGTAACGCCTCGCTGGCGGTACTGCGCGAGATCGGCGTCGAGACCGGCGGTTCCAACGTTCAATTCGGTATCTGCCCGAACACTGGCCGCATGGTCGTGATCGAAATGAACCCGCGTGTATCGCGTTCCTCGGCACTGGCTTCGAAAGCCACCGGTTTCCCGATCGCGAAAGTCGCGGCCAAACTGGCTGTGGGTTACACCCTCGACGAGCTGTCGAACGACATCACCGGCGGCAAGACCCCGGCGTCCTTCGAACCGTCGATCGACTACGTCGTGACCAAGCTGCCACGCTTTGCCTTCGAGAAATTCGCCAAGGCTGACGCGCGCCTGACCACGCAAATGAAGTCGGTCGGTGAAGTCATGGCCATCGGCCGGACCTTCCAGGAATCCCTGCAGAAAGCCCTGCGTGGTCTGGAAGTCGGCGTTTGCGGTCTGGACGAGAAGCTCGACCTGAGCAACCCGGAAAGCATGAGCGTGCTCAAGCGCGAACTCACCGTACCGGGCGCCGAGCGTATCTGGTACGTGGCGGACGCCTTCCGTGCCGGTCTGTCGGTCGAAGATATCTTCGGCATGAACATGATCGATCCGTGGTTCCTGGTGCAGATCGAAGATCTGATCAAGGACGAAGAGAAGGTCAAGACCCTCGGTCTGTCCTCGATCGACCGCGACCTGATGTTCAAGCTCAAGCGCAAAGGCTTCTCCGATCAGCGTCTGGCCAAGCTGCTGGGCGTCACCGAGAAAAACCTGCGCACGCACCGTCAGAAGCTGGAAGTGTTCCCGGTCTACAAGCGCGTTGACACCTGCGCCGCCGAATTCGCCACCGACACCGCTTACCTCTACTCGACCTACGAGGAAGAGTGCGAAGCCGCGCCGTCGGGTCGCGACAAGATCATGATTCTGGGTGGCGGTCCGAACCGTATCGGCCAGGGCATCGAGTTCGACTACTGCTGCGTTCACGCTGCTCTCGCCCTGCGCGAAGACGGCTACGAAACCATCATGGTCAACTGCAACCCGGAAACCGTTTCCACCGACTACGACACTTCCGACCGTCTGTACTTCGAGCCGGTAACCCTGGAAGACGTACTGGAAATCTGCCGCGTCGAGAAACCGAAGGGCGTGATCGTCCAGTACGGCGGCCAGACTCCGTTGAAACTGGCTCGCGCGCTGGAAGCCGCTGGTGTGCCGATCATCGGCACCAGCCCTGACGCCATCGACCGTGCCGAAGACCGCGAGCGCTTCCAGCAAATGGTCGAGCGCCTGAACCTGCGTCAGCCGCCAAACGCCACCGTGCGCAGCGAAGACGAAGCCGTTCGTGCTGCCGCGAAAATCGGTTATCCGCTGGTGGTGCGCCCGTCCTACGTACTGGGCGGCCGTGCGATGGAAATCGTTTACAAGGAAGACGAACTCAAGCGCTATCTGCGTGACGCGGTGCAAGTGTCCAACGACAGCCCGGTGCTGCTCGACCACTTCCTCAACTGCGCCATCGAAATGGACGTGGACGCGGTTTGCGACGGCAAAGATGTGGTAATCGGCGCGATCATGCAGCACATCGAACAGGCGGGCGTTCACTCCGGTGACTCCGCATGCTCGCTGCCGCCGTACTCGCTCCCAGCGCACATCCAGGACGAGATGCGCGAACAGGTCAAGAAAATGGCCCTGGAACTGGGCGTTGTCGGCCTGATGAACGTGCAATTGGCTTTGCAGGGCGAAGACATCTACGTCATCGAAGTCAACCCGCGCGCCTCGCGTACCGTGCCGTTCGTATCCAAGTGCATCGGTGTTTCCCTGGCGATGATCGCTGCCCGCGTAATGGCCGGTAAGACCCTGAAGGAAATCGGCTTCACCAAGGAAATCATCCCGAACTTCTACAGCGTGAAAGAGGCGGTGTTCCCGTTCGCCAAATTCCCTGGCGTTGACCCGATCCTCGGCCCAGAGATGAAGTCGACCGGTGAAGTGATGGGCGTCGGCGACACCTTCGGTGAAGCTTTCGCCAAAGCGCAGATGGGCGCCAGCGAAGTGCTGCCGACCGGCGGTACCGCGTTCATCAGTGTGCGCGATGACGACAAGCCACTGGTTGCAGGCGTGGCCCGTGATCTGATCAACTTGGGCTTCGAAGTGGTCGCCACTGCCGGCACTGCCAAGCTGATCGAAGCGGCAGGCCTGAAAGTGCGCCGCGTGAACAAGGTGACCGAGGGTCGTCCGCACGTGGTCGACATGATCAAGAATGACGAAGTCACGCTGATCATCAACACCACCGAAGGTCGTCAGTCGATCGCCGATTCGTACTCCATTCGTCGCAACGCCTTGCAGCACAAGATCTACTGCACCACTACCATCGCTGCGGGCGAAGCGATCTGCGAAGCGCTGAAGTTCGGTCCGGAAAAAACCGTGCGCCGCTTGCAGGATCTACACGCAGGATTGAAGGCATGAGCATAACCAAGTACCCAATGACTGTTCAGGGCGCCAAAGCCCTGGAAGAAGAACATGCTCACCTGACCAAGGTCGTTCGTCCGAAGCTCAGCCAGGACATCGGTACGGCCCGCGAGTTGGGTGACTTGAAGGAAAACGCTGAATACCATGCCGCGCGCGAACAGCAGGGCATGGTCGAGGCGCGGATTCGTGACATCGAAGGCCGGATTCAGAATCAGGTCATCATCGATGTCACGACCATTCCGCACACCGGCAAAGTGATTTTCGGTACCACCGTCGAGATCGCTAACGTCGAGACTGATGAAAGCGTCACATACCACATCGTGGGTGAGGATGAGGCTGACTTCAAACTCGGCAAGATTTCCGTCGGTTCGCCGCTGGCCCGCGCCTTGATTGGCAAGGAAGAGGGCGACGTGGTCGCCGTCAAAACGCCAGGCGGCGTGATCGAGTATGAGATTGTCGAAGTTCGTCACATCTGAAAGAAGGCGCCCGCTGCATGCGGGCGCCATGCTTTGGCAACTGACCCAGATGCTTTGGGTCGGTGGTCTATGGTTGATTCACATTGGTTTGCAGCCGGCTTTAGGCCAGATCGGTCTGGCGCCGCTGTTGATCGACGAAGTTGCCAGTGCTTTCGAAGTGCTGGTAGTGGGATTCGCCGCTCTTTGCGTTGTGTTTCAGGCTTTGGTGCTGGTACAGGCCGAGGGCCTTGGCAGTCTATGGCGGGATTTTCGCGGGCAGGTGCTGTTGATGGCGTTGTACGCGTGCGCGATGTATGTCGCTGTGCGTGTCGGCTGGCCGGATGCGCAGCGCTGGCAGGTATTCAGTTATCTGGTGCTGGGGTTTTCCGGGCTGGTGCTGGTCATGCAGCCGGTGCCTGGATGGAGTGGCAGGGTGCGCGAAGCACACCCTTGACCCTGCGCATCACTTGAAGCGATGAACGTTCGACAGCTGCTTGTTGACGCTGAAGTTCTTGCGGTAGACCAGAGCCATCTTGCCGATGACCTGAACCAGGTCCGCTTTGCCGACTTTGCACAGTTCGGCGATGTGCGCCAGGCGCGACTCGCGGTCGAGGATGTTGAGCTTGATCTTGATCAGCTCGTGATCCGCCAGGGCGCGTTCAAGTTCGGCTAAAACACCTTCAGTCAAACCGTTGTCCGCCACCGTCAACACTGGCTTGAGGTGGTGGCCGATGGATTTGTACTGTTTCTTCTGCTCTGGAGTGAGCGGCATAATCTGACCCTTTCGTCTGGATTCTGTAAAATGGCGGCCATTTTACCCGAGGGTTCGTGGATCCGCCCAACTAATCACGACCCTAATCATCGAGGTGCCCAATGGCGCGTTCCAAGACAAGCCTTGGTTGGCTGAAAAGACATGTCAACGATCCTTATGTGAAGCAGGCGCAGAAGGATGGCTACCGTTCGCGTGCAAGTTACAAGCTTCTGGAGATCCAGGAAAAATACAAACTGATCCGTCCGGGCATGAGCGTGGTCGACCTCGGCGCCGCCCCGGGCGGCTGGTCGCAGGTCACCAGCCGGCTGATCGGTGGTCAGGGGCGTCTGATCGCTTCTGACATCCTTGAGATGGACGGCATTCCGGACGTGACCTTCATTCAAGGTGACTTCACTGAAGACTCGGTGCTTGCCGAAATCCTTGAGGCCGTCGGTAATTCGCAGGTGGACCTTGTGATTTCCGATATGGCCCCCAATATGAGTGGTACGCCCGAAGTGGATATGCCCAAGGCCATGTTCCTTTGTGAGCTGGCGCTGGATCTGGCGGAGCGGATCCTCAAGCCCGGTGGCAATTTCGTCATCAAGATTTTTCAGGGCGAAGGGTTCGATGTTTATCTGAAGGATGCGCGCAAGAAATTCGACAAGATCCAGATGATCAAGCCAGACTCTTCCCGTGGCAGCTCCCGTGAGCAGTACATGCTGGCCTGGGGTTATCGCGGCGGTGATGCGTAAAACGAGGTTTTTCGGCAGGGCGATAGGTTTTTCATATTTCGCTCTGCGGGCATAAGCGAATATTGTGTAGAAAGTGTTTCACAAAGGGTTACAGACGGCGCCTGCCAGAGTTGTAGGTAATGTAGTAAGTTAGGCCGGTGAATATCATGCGAAGCGCGCGCCAGTAGCGGAGCTTGCTTCAGAGGGTAGTTAATTGAACGATATGGCAAAGAATCTGATCCTGTGGTTGATCATCGCGGCTGTCCTGGTGACGGTGATGAACAACTTCTCCAGCCCTAACGAGCCGCAGACCCTCAACTATTCCGACTTCATCCAGCAGGTCAAGGATGGCAAGGTCGAGCGCGTAGCTGTCGATGGCTATGTAATTACCGGCAAGCGCACCGATGGCGACAGCTTCAAGACCATTCGTCCGGCAATCCAGGACAATGGCCTGATCGGCGATCTGGTCGACAACCACGTTGTGGTTGAAGGCAAGCAGCCTGAACAGCAAAGCATCTGGACCCAGCTTCTGGTGGCCAGCTTCCCGATTCTGGTGATCATCGCGGTGTTCATGTTCTTCATGCGCCAGATGCAGGGCGGTGCCGGTGGCAAGGGTGGGCCGATGAGCTTCGGCAAAAGCAAGGCGCGCCTGCTCTCCGAAGATCAGGTGAAAACCACGTTGGCTGACGTTGCCGGTTGCGATGAAGCCAAGGAAGAAGTCGGCGAACTGGTCGAGTTCTTGCGTGATCCGGGTAAATTCCAGCGTCTGGGCGGCCGCATCCCGCGCGGTGTGCTGATGGTCGGCCCACCGGGCACCGGTAAAACCTTGCTGGCCAAGGCGATTGCCGGCGAAGCGAAAGTGCCGTTCTTCACCATTTCCGGTTCCGACTTTGTCGAAATGTTCGTCGGTGTCGGCGCCAGCCGTGTCCGCGACATGTTCGAGCAGGCCAAGAAGCACGCACCGTGCATCATCTTCATCGACGAAATCGATGCCGTGGGTCGCCATCGTGGCGCCGGTATGGGTGGTGGTCACGATGAGCGTGAGCAGACTCTCAACCAGTTGCTGGTAGAGATGGACGGCTTCGAAATGAACGACGGCATCATCGTGATTGCCGCAACCAACCGTCCCGACGTGCTCGACCCTGCGCTGCTGCGTCCAGGCCGTTTCGACCGTCAGGTGGTGGTTGGCTTGCCGGACATTCGTGGTCGCGAGCAGATTCTGAAAGTGCACATGCGCAAAGTGCCAATGGGCGACGACGTTGCTCCGGCGGTAATCGCACGTGGTACTCCGGGCTTCTCCGGTGCAGACCTGGCCAACCTGGTCAACGAAGCGTCGCTGTTCGCTGCCCGTAGCGGCAAGCGTATCGTCGAGATGAAAGAGTTCGAGCTGGCCAAAGACAAGATCATGATGGGTGCCGAGCGCAAATCCATGGTCATGTCCGAGAAAGAAAAGCAGAACACTGCTTATCACGAAGCGGGCCATGCCATTGTTGGTCGCGTCGTACCTGAGCATGATCCGGTCTACAAGGTCTCGATCATCCCGCGCGGTCGTGCGCTGGGTGTGACCATGTTCCTGCCGGAAGAAGATCGCTACAGCCTGTCCAAGCGTGCGTTGATCAGCCAGATCTGCTCGTTGTACGGCGGCCGTATCGCTGAAGAAATGACCTTGGGCTTCGATGGTGTGACCACCGGTGCCTCCAACGACATCATGCGTGCAAGTCAGATTGCCCGGAACATGGTGACCAAGTGGGGTCTGTCGGAAAAACTCGGTCCGCTGATGTACGCCGAAGAAGAGGGCGAAGTGTTCCTCGGTCGCGGCGGTGGCGGTCAGGCTGCCAGCTTCTCCGGTGAGACCGCCAAACTGATCGACTCCGAGGTGCGCAGCATCATCGATCAGTGCTACGGCACCGCCAAGCAGATCCTTACGGATAATCGTGACAAGCTGGATGCCATGGCTGATGCGCTGATGAAGTACGAAACCATTGATGCCGAGCAGATTGACGACATCATGGCAGGTCGTACACCTCGCGAGCCGCGTGATTGGTCCGGTGGCACCGGTACACCTCCGCCGCCTGTGGTGCAGGACGAGCGCCCGGAGAAACCGATTGGCGGCCCGGCTGCTGACGTTTAAGGTTTGAAATGACTTCTGTTCAGTCCCTGACCCGGTTGCCTTGCGGCAACCGGGTTCTTGATTTGGCCCATACGCATGTCATGGGCATTCTCAATGTCACCCCTGATTCTTTTTCCGATGGCGGCCGCTACAGCCAGCTCGACGCGGCTCTGCGCCATGCCGAAGCGATGGTGCTTGCCGGTGCGACGCTGATCGATGTCGGCGGCGAATCGACCCGGCCGGGTGCGCGAGCGGTTTCTCCTCTCGAGGAGCTTGAGCGCGTCGCACCGATTGTCGAGCTGATCAATCGCGAGCTGGATGTCATCATTTCGGTTGATACTTCCACACCGGCAGTCATGCGCGAAACCGCACGGCTTGGCGCTGGATTGATCAACGACGTGCGTTCGCTGCGTCGCGATGGTGCGCTGGATGCGGCAGCGGCGACCGGGTTGCCGGTCTGCCTCATGCACATGCTCGGCGAGCCGGGCGATATGCAGGACAATCCGCACTATCAGGATGTCACCCGCGAGGTGGGCGAATTTCTGGCCGAGCGCATCGATCAGTGCGCGCAGGCGGGCATTCCTGCCGAGCGGATCATTCTTGATCCCGGCTTCGGCTTCGCCAAAACCCTGCAGCACAATCTAAGCTTGTTCAAGCACATGGAGGCCCTGCATGCACTGGGTCGCCCTCTGCTGGTAGGTGTTTCGCGCAAGAGTATGATTGGCCACGCCTTGAACCGTCCCGTAGGCGAGCGTCTGCATGGCGGTCTGGCGCTGGCGGCGCTGGCGTCGGTCAAGGGCGCGCGGATATTGCGCGTCCACGATGTGGCGGAAACTGTCGATGTAGTGCGAATGATCGCGGCCGTAGAATCAGCCGAATAAGAATGATGGAGCACTTATGAGCAAGAAATATTTTGGTACCGACGGCATTCGCGGTCGCGTTGGTGAATACCCGATCACGCCTGATTTCATGCTCAAGCTTGGCTGGGCCGCTGGCATGGCGTTCCGCAAGATGGGGGCGTGCAAGGTGCTGGTCGGCAAGGACACGCGGATATCCGGCTATATGTTCGAATCCGCGCTCGAAGCGGGGCTGACCTCGGCGGGTGCCGATGTGATGCTGCTTGGCCCGATGCCGACGCCGGCCATCGCCTATCTGTCGCGCACCTTCCAGGCTGAAGCCGGTATCGTGATCAGCGCATCGCACAACCCGCATGACGACAACGGTATCAAGTTCTTCTCCGGCAAAGGCACCAAGCTGCCGGATGAGCTGGAGTTGATGATCGAAGAGTTGCTGGATACGCCGATGACCGTTGTCGAATCGAGCAAGATCGGCAAGGTGTCGCGAATCAATGACGCATCGGGCCGCTATATCGAGTTCTGTAAAAGCAGCGTGCCTACTGGGACCAATTTCTCCGGCCTGAAGATCGTTGTCGACTGTGCGCACGGTGCGACCTATAAGGTGGCGCCGAGCGTCTTCCGTGAGCTGGGTGCCGAAGTTGTCGTGTTGTCTGCCCAGCCGAACGGGCTGAACATCAACGATAACTGCGGTTCCACGCACATGGGGCCATTACAGGCTGCGGTGCTGGCCGAGCATGCCGATCTGGGCATCGCCTTCGATGGTGACGGCGATCGGGTGTTGATGGTTGATCATACTGGCACCATCGTTGATGGTGACGATTTGCTGTTTATCATTGCTCGCGATCTGCATGAGCGCGGCAAGTTGCAGGGTGGTGTCGTCGGTACGTTGATGAGCAATCTCGGCCTCGAGCTGGCCTTGGCGGATCTTTCCATTCCTTTCGTTCGTGCCAATGTCGGTGACCGTTACGTAATCGCCGAACTGCAGGCGCGTAATTGGCTGGTGGGTGGCGAAAACTCCGGGCATGTCGTCTGCTTCAATCACACTACTACGGGCGACGCGATCATCGCAGCGTTGCAAGTGTTGATGGCTCTGAAATCCCGCAATGAAGGTCTCGCCCAAACCCGACAGGCTTTGCGCAAGTGCCCTCAGGTGCTGATCAACGTCCGCTTCGGCGGCGGTGAAAGCCCACTGGAGCATCCGGCTGTCAAGGAAGCCAGCGCCCGCGTAACCCAGGCGATGGCGGGGCGCGGTCGCGTGCTTCTGCGCAAGTCCGGCACAGAGCCTCTGGTGCGCGTAATGGTCGAAGGCGAGGACGAAAACCAGGTTCGCGGCTATGCCGAAGAGCTGGCAAAACTGGTAACCGAAGTTTCTGCCTGATACGGCTTGCAAGCCATGATTGTGTTGGGTAACATCTGCGCCCACTTTGACCGACGAGGTACAGCATGCGTCGCCCTATGGTAGCTGGTAACTGGAAGATGCACGGTACCCGCGCCAGCGTCGCTGAGCTGATCAACGGCCTTCGTCATCTGGCCTTGCCTAGCGGTGTTGATGTCGCGGTGTTCCCGCCTTGCTTGTATATCAATCAAGTGATTGATGGCTTGAAAGGCAAGTCGATTTCGGTCGGCGCGCAGAATTCTGCGGTGGAAGCCATGCAAGGTGCGCTGACCGGTGAGATTGCTCCCAGTCAGTTGGTGGATGCAGGTTGTTCCCTGGTGCTTGTCGGGCACTCCGAACGCCGCCAGATTCTGGGCGAGCGAGACGGGATGCTGAATCGCAAGTTCGCAGCGGCACAGGCATGTGGCTTGATTCCGGTGTTGTGTGTGGGGGAGACCCTTGAGCAACGCGAAGCCGGAAAAACTCTTGAAGTTGTCGGGCGTCAGCTGGGCAGCATCATCGAGGAGCTGGGTGTCGGTGCCTTTGCCAAGGCAGTGATTGCTTACGAGCCGGTCTGGGCCATTGGTACCGGGCTGACTGCAACGCCGCAACAGGCTCAGGATGTGCATAAAGCCATTCGCGAGCAGTTGGCGGCAGAGAATTCTGAAGTCGCACGAAATGTGCGTCTTCTATACGGCGGCAGCGTGAAGGCGGCCAATGCGGTCGAACTGTTCGGCATGCCGGATATCGATGGGGGGCTCATTGGTGGAGCCTCCCTGAATGCAGATGAGTTCGGTGCGATCTGTCGCGCCGCGGGAAACTGAAAAAATGCTGGAAACAGTCGTAGTCGTTTTTCATCTGCTGGGTGCATTGGGCGTAGTTGCTCTGGTTTTGCTGCAGCAGGGTAAGGGTGCGGACGCTGGCGCGTCTTTCGGAGCAGGTGCGTCAAATACTGTGTTCGGAAGCCAAGGTTCCTCTACCTTTCTTAGTAAGTTTACTGCTATACTTGCCGCCGGTTTCTTCATAACCAGCTTGGGGTTAGGTTACTTTGCTAAAGAGAAAGCTCATCAGCTGACTCAAGCAGGTCTGCCAGATCCAGCGGTGTTGGAAGTACCTAAGCAACAACCGGCTTCTGATGATGTCCCGGTGCTTCAAGAGCAAAAGTCGGCTTCTCCAGCGACTGACGTGCCTCCAGCTCAAGAGCAGAAGTAAGAAGGGTTTCAAACGTAGTATTGCCGAGGTGGTGGAATTGGTAGACACGCAACCTTGAGGTGGTTGTGCCCATAGGGTGTAGGGGTTCGAGTCCCCTTCTCGGTACCAATTAGTCAAGAAAGCCCGCTGTTGCGGGCTTTCTTGCAGGTGGAAGGTTACATTGACCCTAAAAGGGATCGGTCGTATACTTCCGCCCCAGCTTTGTCGCGGGGTGGAGCAGTCTGGTAGCTCGTCGGGCTCATAACCCGAAGGTCGTCGGTTCAAATCCGGCCCCCGCAACCAGTTTAAGGAGCCCCTTTTAAGGGGCTTTTTGTTAGCTGGATACTTCCAACGCCGCTGTTCGACGGCGTTTCAAGGATGGGCGTTATGCCCATTTTTTTATTTTGCAAAGCATGCACATATCATGCACTAGGGGGTTCAGGTGTCGAGCAAGCTAGAAGAGTTGCAGGCCTTGCTGGCCCCGGTGGTCGTGGCCCTGGGCTATGAATGCTGGGGTATCGAGTTTTCGGCTCAGGGTCGTCACTCGATGTTGCGCGTTTATATCGATAAAGAGGGTGGCGTGCTGGTGGACGATTGCGCCATTGTCAGCCGTCAGATCAGCGGCGTTCTGGATGTTGAAGATCCGATCTCCGTTGAATACACCCTTGAAGTTTCCTCGCCTGGCATGGAGCGCCCGCTGTTCACTCTTGAGCAGTTTGCCAAATTTGCCGGTGAACAAGTGAAGATCAAGCTGCGCTCGCCTTTCGAAGGTCGACGCAACTTTCAGGGCCTTCTGCGCGGTGTAGAAGAGCAGGACGTCGTGGTGCAGGTAGAAGACCACGAGTTCCTGTTGCCGATCGATATGATCGACAAGGCCAACATTATTCCCAGTTTTGACTGAGACGCGGATCCCGCGGATCCAATGGCTTGCGAAAGGCGAGGCGTACGATGAGCAAAGAAGTACTGCTGGTTGTTGAGTCGGTATCCAATGAAAAGGGTGTACCGGCAAGCGTAATTTTTGAAGCGCTGGAGCTGGCTCTGGCCACTGCTACCAAAAAGCGTTTTGAAGACGAAGTGGACCTGCGTGTGGAAATCAACCGCCACACCGGTTCCTACGAAACCTTCCGTCGCTGGACGGTCGTCGAAGAGAATGATCTCGACGATCCGGCCATCGAGACCTGGCCAAGCAAGGTTGCCGAAACGCATCCTGGCGCCAAGGTCGGTGACGTCGTCGAAGAGAAAATCGAATCCATCGAGTTCGGCCGCATCGCTGCACAGACTGCCAAGCAGGTCATCGTGCAGAAAGTTCGCGAAGCCGAGCGCGCTCAAGTGGTTGACGCCTATCGCGAGCGCCTGGGAGAAATCATCTCCGGCACCGTGAAAAAAGTCACCCGCGACAACGTGATCGTCGATCTGGGCAACAACGCTGAAGCGTTGCTGGCCCGCGAAGACATCATTTCTCGCGAAACCTTCCGTGTCGGCGTGCGTCTGCGTGCGCTGCTCAAGGAAATCCGCACCGAGAACCGCGGCCCGCAGCTGATCCTGTCGCGTACCGCGCCGGAAATGCTGATCGAGCTGTTCCGTATCGAAGTGCCGGAAATTGCTGAAGGCCTCATCGAGGTCATGGCCGCCTCCCGTGACCCGGGTTCGCGCGCCAAGATCGCCGTCCGCTCCAAGGACAAGCGCATTGATCCACAAGGTGCCTGCATCGGTATGCGCGGTTCGCGCGTCCAGGCGGTATCGGGTGAGTTGGGCGGTGAGCGTGTTGATATCGTGCTGTGGGACGACAACCCGGCCCAGTTCGTGATCAACGCCATGTCCCCGGCCGAGGTTGCGGCAATTATCGTTGACGAAGATGCCCATGCCATGGACATCGCCGTTGGCGCAGACAATCTGGCTCAGGCCATCGGTCGTGGTGGTCAGAACGTGCGTCTGGCCAGCCAATTGACTGGCTGGACCCTGAACGTGATGACCGAATCGGACATCCAGGCTAAACAGCAAGCAGAAACCGGCGACATCCTGCGCAACTTCATCGACGAGCTGGAAGTCGACGAAGAGCTGGCTCAGGTGCTGGTAGATGAAGGCTTCACCAGCCTGGAAGAGATTGCCTACGTACCGGTGGAGGAGATGCTCAACATCGACGGCTTTGACGAGGACATCGTCAACGAGCTTCGTGCTCGCGCCAAGGATCGCTTGTTGACCAAAGCCATCGCTACTGAGGAAAAGCTGGCAGACGCCCATCCGGCCGAAGACCTGCTCTCGCTTGAGGGTATGGACAAGGATTTGGCGATGGAACTGGCGGTGCGCGGCGTAATTACCCGCGAAGACCTGGCCGAGCAGTCTATTGACGACCTGCTCGACATCGACGGCATTGACGATGATCGTGCCGGCAAGTTGATCATGGCCGCCCGAGCCCACTGGTTCGAGTAATTAGGCGCGGCCTGAGGAGAGAAGTGCATGACGCAAGTCACGGTGAAACAACTGGCCGATGAGGTCAAAACACCGGTAGAGCGCCTGTTGCAGCAGATGCGTGAGGCAGGTCTGCCGCACACCGCCGCCGACGAAAATGTGACTGACAGTGAGAAGCAATCCCTGCTGACTCACTTGAAGAGCAGTCACAAGGCGAAAGTGGAAGAACCACGCAAGATCACGCTGCAGCGTAAAACCACCAGCACCCTGCGTGTGGCTGGTAGCAAGAGCATCAGCGTTGAAGTTCGCAAGAAGAAAGTTTTCGTACAGCGCAGCCCGGAAGAAATCGAAGCCGAGCGCAAGCGTGAACTGGATGAGCGTCGCGCAGTAGAAAATGCTGCCCGTCAGAAGGCTGAAGAAGAAGCCAAGCAACGCGCCGAAGAAGAAGCGCGTCGCCAGCCTGCTGCTGCGCAAACCGCTGCCAGCGATGCCGTTGCGGCACCGGCTGCTGCTGCCGAACCTGTTCGTGAAAGCGCACCGGTGGTGGCTGCTGCTCCTGCTCCATCGGCTGACGTTCGCAACAAGCAGAACGAACAGCGCCGTCCGGACAAGCCACGTGCCGACGACAACAATCGTCGTAGCGGCGGCGGTGATGGCGAGCGCAAAAACGCTCCGCATCGCGCATCGGTCAAGGAAAAAGCGCCGGCACCACGTGTGGCGCCACGCACTACCGACGAAGAAAGCGATGGCTTCCGTCGTGGTGGTCGCGGCAAGGCCAAGCTGAAGAAGCGCAACGCCCACGGTTTCCAGAGCCCGACCGGCCCTGTCGTGCGTGATGTGCAGATCGGCGAGACCATCACGGTTGGCGATCTGGCCAATCAGATGTCGGTCAAGGCTGCTGAAATCATCAAGTTCATGTTCAAACTGGGTACCCCAGCGACCATCAACCAGGTGCTTGATCAGGAAACTGCTCAACTGGTAGCCGAAGAACTGGGCCACAAAGTGACCCTGGTCAGCGACACCGCCCTGGAAGATTCCCTGGCCGAGTCCCTGAAGTTTGAAGGTGAGTCGTTCTCCCGTGCACCAGTCGTGACCGTAATGGGCCACGTTGACCACGGTAAGACTTCCCTGCTCGACTACATCCGTCGTGCCAAGGTAGCTGCTGGCGAAGCCGGCGGTATCACCCAGCACATCGGTGCATACCACGTTGAGACTGATCGCGGCATGGTCACTTTCCTCGACACCCCAGGTCACGCTGCGTTTACCGCAATGCGTGCCCGTGGTGCCAAGGCGACCGACATCGTGATCCTCGTGGTGGCAGCGGACGACGGCGTGATGCCGCAAACCATCGAAGCCGTTCAGCATGCTCAGGCAGCTGGCGTGCCGCTGGTGGTTGCAGTGAACAAGATCGACAAGCCGGGCGCCGATCTCGACCGCATCCGCAGCGAACTGTCGGTTCACGGCGTGACTTCCGAAGACTGGGGTGGCGACACACCATTCGTACCGGTTTCGGCGAAGATGGGTACCGGCGTGGACGAGCTGCTTGAAGCCGTTCTGCTGCAGGCCGAGGTTCTCGAACTGAAGGCAACCCCATCGGCTCCTGGCCGTGGTGTCGTGGTTGAATCGCGTCTCGACAAGGGTCGTGGCCCGGTCGCAACCGTGCTGGTTCAGGACGGTACTCTGCGTCAAGGCGACATGGTCCTGGTCGGTTCGAACTATGGCCGCGTACGTGCCATGCTCGACGAGAACGGCAAGCCAATCAAGGAAGCCGGTCCATCCATCCCTGTCGAGATCCTCGGCCTGGACGGTACCCCGGACGCTGGCGACGAGATGAGCGTGGTTGCCGACGAGAAGAAAGCCCGTGAAGTGGCTCTGTTCCGTCAAGGCAAGTTCCGCGAAGTCAAACTGGCTCGCGCTCACGCCGGCAAGCTGGAAAACATCTTCGAAAACATGGGTCAGGCCGAGAAGAAGACGCTCAACATCGTCCTCAAGTCCGACGTCCGTGGTTCGCTGGAAGCGTTGAACGGTGCCTTGAATGGTCTGGGCAACGATGAAGTGCAAGTGCGTGTCGTGGGTGGCGGTGTCGGTGGTATCACCGAATCCGATGCCAACCTGGCACTGGCTTCCAACGCTGTACTGTTCGGCTTCAACGTGCGTGCCGATGCTGGCGCTCGCAAGATCGTCGAGCAGGAAGGTCTGGATATGCGTTACTACAACGTGATCTACGACATCATCGAAGACGTCAAGAAAGCCTTGACCGGCATGCTCGGCAGCGATGTTCGCGAGAACATCCTGGGTGTGGCCGAAGTGCGTGACGTGTTCCGTTCGCCGAAGTTTGGCGCGATCGCCGGTTGCATGGTGATCGAAGGTGTCGTGCACCGTAACCGTCCGATCCGTGTACTGCGTGAAGACATCGTTATCTTCGAAGGCGAGCTGGAATCCCTGCGCCGCTTCAAGGATGACGCTTCCGAAGTGCGTGCCGGCATGGAATGCGGTATCGGCGTGAAGAGCTACAACGACGTCAAAGTCGGCGACAAGATCGAAGTCTTCGAGAAGGTTCAGGTTGCTCGCAGCCTCTGACTCGCGCACTTCAAGGGCCACGATGGGCCGTAGCATGCAAATGCACGGCCCAGCGTCCGGACTCTAAACGCAACGCCCGGTCTGGCTTTTGTCAGGCCGGGCGTTTGCCGCTTTCAGACCTTGCGGGTTTCGCCGCTCGGCAGTAACAGGTAACAAATCATGGCAAAAGAATACAGCCGTACCCAACGTATCGGCGATCAGATGCAGCGCGAGCTGGCGCAACTGATCCGTCGCGAAGTCAAAGACCCGCGCGTCGGCCTGGTCACCATCACCGCTGTGGAAGTGTCCCGTGACGTCGGTCACGCGAAGATTTTCATCACCGTGATGGGCCAGGACAACGCTGAAGACATCGCGCAAAGCATCAAGGTGCTCAATGCCGCCGCAGGTTTCCTGCGTATGCAATTGGCCCGCGAAATGAAGCTGCGCAGCGTGCCGCAATTGCACTTCCACTACGACGAATCCGTCGTGCGTGGTGCGCACCTGTCGGCACTGATCGAGCGCGCCGTGGCTGAAGACAATCAGCACGTTGCCGCTCCAGCACCTGAAGACACCAAGGAGTAATTCGGTGGCTCAGGTCAAACGTATCCGTCGTAATGTCAGCGGCATCATCCTGCTCGACAAGCCGTTGGGTTTCACTTCCAACGCCGCGTTGCAGAAGGTGCGCTGGCTGCTCAATGCCGAGAAGGCCGGGCACACCGGCAGCCTCGACCCGCTGGCCACCGGCGTGTTGCCGCTGTGCTTCGGCGAGGCGACCAAGTTCTCGCAGTATCTGCTCGATTCCGACAAGGGCTATGAAACCCTGGCGCAACTGGGCAAGACCACCACCACGGCCGATGCCGAAGGCGAGGTTTTGCAGGAGCGTCCGGTGACCGTTGGTCGCGCCGATGTCGAAGCGGTTCTGCCGAAATTTCGCGGGCAAATCAGTCAGATACCGCCGATGTACTCGGCACTCAAGCGTGATGGCCAGCCGCTGTACAAACTGGCACGTGCAGGCGAAGTAGTGGAGCGCGAACCGCGTTCTGTTACTATTGCGCGCTTGGAATTGCTGGCCTTCGAAGGCGATACTGCGCGGCTTGCGGTGGACTGCAGCAAGGGCACCTATATTCGCACCCTGGTGGAGGATATCGGTGAGCAACTCGGTTGTGGTGCGTACGTCGCAGAATTGCGTCGGACCCAGGCCGGGCCTTTCACCTTGGCGCAGACCGTGACCCTCGAAGAGCTGGAAGCGGTACATGCCGAAGGCGGCAATGAAGCGGTCGACCGCTTCCTGATGCCATCGGACAGCGGCCTGCAGGATTGGCCGTTGCTGCACTTCTCGGAAGCGAGCGCGTTCTACTGGCTCAACGGCCAGCCGGTACGTGCCCCGGATGCACCGAAGTTCGGCATGGTACGAGTACAGGATCACAATGGTCGCTTCATCGGTATCGGTGAAGTGAGCGAAGACGGGCGCATCGCGCCGCGTCGCTTGATTCGGTCAGAATGACCGGAACCGGTCTGCGTAAGCGGGCCGGCGAGTGTGGCTGTTAACAGGCATGGTCACTACTCATTTATAGATACAGGGATTTGTCCCTGGCCTGTTGAAGCTGTTTCCCTGAAACAGTTTCCTGATAAGGAAGGATTGCCTCATGGCTCTCGACGTTCAAGAAAAAGCTCAAATCGTTGCTGACTACCAGCAAGCTGTTGGTGACACTGGTTCGCCAGAAGTGCAGGTTGCACTGCTGACCGCCAACATCAACAAATTGCAAGGTCACTTCAAGGCCAACGGTAAAGATCACCACTCCCGTCGTGGTCTGATCCGCATGGTTAACCAGCGTCGCAAGCTGCTGGACTACCTGAAAGGCAAGGACGTAAGCCGGTACGCCGCGCTGATCGCTCGCCTGGGTCTGCGTCGCTAATCAGCGATTGCGCTATGAGGTTGGTGGTCTGTCGGACGTCAGCGGTTTTCCGCTGACGTCTTGCAGGCTCCCAGCCTCAAGTTTTATCTGCAGCATGGCTTTACCTGTAACACCCGGACAATTGCCATCGGGCCGATTCCCGAGATTGCCCAAGAATTCGCAAGAAACCGTTTCCCCCAAGAGCCACAAAGAAGGTAGGACACCGTGAACCCGGTAATCAAAAAATTCCAGTTCGGTCAATCGACCGTTACCCTCGAGACAGGCCGTATCGCCCGTCAGGCCTCCGGCGCAGTATTGGTCACCGTTGACGACGACGTCAGCGTGTTGGTGACTGTCGTCGGTGCAAAGCAAGCCGATCCGGGCAAGGGTTTCTTCCCTCTGTCCGTGCACTACCAGGAAAAGACTTACGCTGCCGGTAAGATCCCTGGCGGTTTCTTCAAGCGTGAAGGCCGTCCTTCCGAGAAAGAAACCCTGACTTCCCGACTGATCGACCGTCCGATCCGTCCGCTGTTCCCAGAAGGCTTCATGAACGAAGTGCAGGTTGTCTGCACCGTCGTTTCCACCAGCAAGAAGACCGATCCGGACATCGCCGCGATGATCGGTACCTCGGCTGCCCTGGCCATTTCCGGCATTCCGTTCGACGGCCCGATCGGCGCCGCTCGCGTGGCGTTCCACGAAAGCACCGGTTACCTGCTGAACCCGACTTACGAACAGCAGGCCGCTTCGAGCCTGGACATGGTCGTTGCCGGTACTTCCGACGCCGTGCTGATGGTTGAATCCGAAGCCAAAGAGCTGACCGAAGACCAGATGCTGGGCGCGGTATTGTTCGCTCACGACGAATTCCAGGTTGTGATCAATGCTGTGAAGGAACTGGCTGCCGAAGCCGCCAAGCCAACCTGGAACTGGGCTCCACAGCCTGAAGCCACCGAGCTGCTGGGCGCGATCCGTGCCGAGTTCGGCGAAGCGATCTCCCAGGCTTACACCATCACCATCAAGGCCGACCGCTACGCGCGTCTGGGCGAGTTGCGTGACCAGGTGGTTGCCAAGCTGTCCGGTGAAGAAGGCCAGCCTACCGCTGCTGAAGTCAAAGCAGCCTTCGGCGAAATCGAATACCGCACCGTTCGCGAAAACATCGTTAACGGCAAGCCTCGTATCGACGGTCGCGACACCCGCACCGTACGTCCGCTGAACATCGAAGTCGGCGTTCTGCCGAAGACTCACGGTTCGGCGCTGTTCACCCGTGGCGAAACCCAGGCACTGGTTGTGGCAACACTGGGCACCGCCCGTGACGCGCAGCTGCTGGACACCCTGGAAGGCGAAAAGAAAGACCCGTTCATGCTGCACTACAACTTCCCGCCGTTCTCGGTAGGCGAGTGTGGTCGCATGGGTGGCGCCGGTCGTCGCGAAATCGGTCACGGCCGTCTGGCCCGTCGTTCGGTTTCGGCCATGCTGCCAGCCGCTGACGTGTTCCCGTACACCATCCGCGTGGTCTCGGAAATCACCGAATCCAACGGTTCGAGCTCGATGGCTTCCGTGTGCGGCGCTTCCCTCGCACTGATGGACGCTGGTGTGCCGATGAAGGCTCCAGTGGCCGGTATCGCCATGGGTCTGGTTAAAGAAGGCGAGAAATTCGCTGTTCTGACCGACATCCTCGGCGACGAAGATCACCTGGGCGACATGGACTTCAAGGTAGCCGGTACCGCCAAAGGCGTTACCGCGCTGCAGATGGACATCAAGATCAAGGGCATCACCGAAGAGATCATGGAAATCGCTCTGGGCCAGGCCCTTGAAGCGCGCCTGAACATCCTCGGCCAGATGAACCAGATCATTGGCCAGTCGCGTACCGAACTGTCGGCCAACGCTCCGACCATGATCGCGATGAAGATCGACACCGACAAGATCCGTGACGTTATCGGTAAAGGTGGCGCGACCATCCGTGCGATCTGCGAAGAAACCAAGGCTTCGATCGACATCGAAGACGACGGTTCGATCAAGATCTTCGGCGAAACCAAAGATGCCGCAGAAGCTGCTCGTCAGCGCGTTCTGAGCATCACGGCAGAAGCCGAGATCGGCAAGATCTACGTCGGCAAGGTTGAGCGCATCGTCGACTTCGGCGCATTCGTCAACATCCTGCCGGGCAAGGACGGTCTGGTGCACATCTCGATGCTGAGCGACGCTCGCGTTGAGAAAGTGACCGACATCCTGAAAGAAGGCCAGGAAGTGGAAGTGCTGGTACTGGACGTGGACAACCGCGGCCGTATCAAGCTGTCCATCAAAGACGTGGCAGCTGCCAAGGCTTCGGGCGTTTAATCACCCCAACGCTTTAGCGCAATGAAGATGCCCCCGCCGTGCAAACGGCGGGGGCATTTTTTTATCTGAAATAAAGAAATTGTGGCGAGGGGATTTATCCCCTCGCCACAAATTTGCCGCAGCTCGAGACCGGTGCTAGGTTTAGCCCACCGCCCGTGTAGCTCAGCCGGTAGAGCAGCGCACTCGTAACGCGAAGGTCGCAGGTTCGATTCCTGTCTCGGGCACCAACTCCTCAGCGCGCCACATCGATTCATGTTCCGCAGGTCAGCTTTTTGTGCAGAGATGTAAAGAGCCGTGTAATTCGTCATGCAAACGTCCTATATTCGGTGCCTGCATGAGCATCGCTTAGCAGTTTTCAGATGATCCCGAATGGTTCCGAAGGCCGGCCAGTCCGCGTCAGAGAGATCCTTGATGATCCAGATCCATCCTCCATTCCTAAGATCAGCGAGAACCCCATGACTGAATTGACCCAAGAGCAACGCCACGAACAAGCGCTGGAAAAATACCTTCTGGATGTGCCGGACCTGAAGGAAGAGATCAAGGACTTGAGTCCCGATGATCAGAAAGACCAGATCCAGTGGGCCTTCGAAGACGAAGCCGAAGCGCAGGGCTTGCAGCCGTGGGAGCTGACCCTCAAGTACACGAGCACGCCAGAGGAGTTCGAGGCGCAGCGCCTCGTGCTGCACAAGGAAGCGGCAGAAGTATTGGGTGTCGAGTGGGAAGAGTACTGCGAGATGAACAATCTCGTCGTATAAGAGCAGCTGCGAGCTTCTAGCTACAAGCTGCAAGTCAAAGCAGAGTCGCTTGGCTTGTAGCTTGTAGCTTGCCGCTGCGTTTAGAGGCTTAGTCGCATCGACAGATCCACCGCTTTGACATCCTTGGTCATCGCACCGATCGAAATGTAATCCACGCCCGTTTCGGCGATCGGCAGCAGTGTGCTTTCGTTGATGCCGCCGCTGGCTTCCAGTTTCGCTTTGCCGGCGGTCAGGCGTACCGCTTCGCGCATGTCGTCCAGGCTCAGTTCGTCGAGCATGATGATGTCGGCGCCCGCTTCCAGCGCTTGCTGCAACTCCTCAAGACTTTCCACTTCGATCTCCACCGGTTTGCCCGGGGCGATCTTGTGTGCGGCGGCCACGGCTTCGGCGATGCCACCACTGGCGGCGATGTGGTTTTCTTTGATCAGGAAGGCGTCGTACAGACCGATTCGGTGGTTGTGACAGCCGCCGCAGGTCACTGCGTATTTCTGCGCCATCCGCAGGCCCGGCAAGGTTTTGCGCGTGTCGAGCAACTTGACCTGCGTCTCGCCGACGAAGTCCGCCAGGTACTGCGCGCGCGTGGCTACGCCCGACAGCAACTGCAGGAAGTTCAACGCGCTGCGTTCACCCGTCAGCAGTGAGCGAGCCGGGCCTTCCAGGTGAAACAGCGGCTGATTGGCTTTGACCCGCTGGCCGTCGACCACTTGCCAATGCACCGCCACGCGCGGATCGAGCTGGCGAAACACCGCATCGACCCACGCGGTGCCGCAGATGACGGCGTCGTCACGGGTGATGATGGTGGCTTTGGCCAGGCGTTCGGCCGGGATCAGTTGCGCGGTGATGTCGCCGCTGCCGACGTCTTCGAGCAACGCACGGCGCACGTTGTTTTCGATTTCGGCGGTCAGATCGGCGAGACGTAGATTCGGCATAACGGACTCCACAAACAAAGTGGTTCGATTATAGGGGCAGGGCGCGAGCCAACCCAAGGCGAGAACGCGCGTGCCTGACGCATCTGGTCGATTTTCCTGAGCCGAGTGCGTGGTGCGTGGCGTATAGGGGAAACCCTGAGGCCTATAGCATCGTCGCCATCTTTTACCAGATAATCCGCCTTGTATTTGACGTCATGGCTTTGACGAACGACTCCGCTGGAGCAGTGTCAAAGCGACGAACCGAATCACCGTTCCAGGAGGCTTGGATGCGCAACGACGGGAAAGTGGTGCCTTTGCACCGGGCGACTGCCGATCTGGCGGACCACTCGCCGCTTGCCCGCTTGCCGGTGATTCTGCTGCAAGTCCGCGACAAGGCTGCGCAGCAGTTGCGCCACGATTTGCAGGAGCTGTTCGATAACGCCGACGACACGCTGTTCGAAATGGCCGACCGGGCGCGCAACGACGTCGATCAGAACATCTTTTTCGAAGCCATGCGCGACCTGCGCCTCAAGCGCAAGAACATCGAGCGCGGCTTTCTCGAGCTGTTTTTCGAAGCCTTCGCCGGTCTCACTCAATACGATCCCGCCGCCATTACCTTGCCACGCACGCTGGTGGTCGAAGATGCGACGCCGCGTACCGATGCCATGGAGCGCACCGTGGCCGTGCAGACCATGGTCAGCCGCGTGCTCAAGCGCGACGGCTTCGCTCTCGATCAACTGACCGCACGCTTCAGCTCGATGCTCGGCAAGCGTCTCGACGATCAGCACAATCCGCTGAGTCCGGCGATGCTCTGCGAATATTTCCTGCAGGCCGGGCGTAACCTCGGCGTCGAGATCAAGGTCAAGCTGATCCTGCTCAAACTGTTCGAACGCTATGTGCTGGCCGATACCGAGCAGCTGTATGCCGAGGCCAATCAGTTGCTGCTCGCCACCGGCGTATTGCCGCATCTGAAACCGGCCATACCCCGTCGCATGGTCGAGCCTGCGGACAGCGAGACGTTGATTGAGGACCTCGACGAGCTGCCGCCAGCGGACGAGGGCGTGGAAGAGGTGTTTGCGGCGTTGCAGCAACTGCTCGCCCACGTGCGCGGCCGTGTCACCCCGACACTGGAACCTGGCGCCCCGGCGCATCCGATCAACACCCGCGATCTGCTGCGGTTGTTGTCGCATTTGCAGCAATACGTACCGGCGCTCGAGGCTCAGGAAGATTTCGATCTGCGTCATCAGCTCGAACAGCTGCTGACCCGGGTCAGCGTCAGAAGTGGCCGCTCCCGCGTTGTCGCGACCGCCGACGAAGATGTGATCAACCTGATCGCCATGGTCTTCGACTGCATCCTCGACGATCGCAACGTGCCAGACGCGCTCAAGGCGCTGATCGCCCGATTGCAGATTCCGATGCTCAAAGTCGCTGTGCTGGACAAGAGTTTCTTCAGCCGCAGCACGCACCCGGCGCGGCGCCTGCTCAACGAAATCGCCGAGGCCGCAATGGGCTGGAGCGATTGCGACGGTGCTGAGCGGGACAGCCTCTACGTGCGCATCGAGCAAGTGGTGCAGCGCTTGCTGAGCGAGTTCGTCGACGACCCGGCGACCTTCTCCGAATTGCTCGCCGACTTCCTCGCCTTTACTCAGGAGGAGCGTCGTCGCACCGAACTGCTCGAACAACGCTTGCGTGATGCCGAGGAAGGCCGGGCGAAAGCCGAGTTGGCTCAACATCGCGTCGCGCAAGCGTTGCAGCAGGCGTTGCTGGGCAAAGTGCTGCCGACCACGGTGGTCAGTTTCGTCCAGCAGGCCTGGAGCAACGTGCTGCTGCTGACCTGTCTGAAGCATGGCGATCAGTCCGCTGAGTGGCACGCCGACGTGCAGACCATGGAACAGCTGATCTGGAGTGTGCAACGCCATGACGACGGCGAATCCAGCCTGCGTCTGCTGGCACTGGTGCCGGGTCTGCTCAAGTCGCTGCGCGATGGCCTGAGCAGCACGGCGTTCGACCCGTTTGCCACCAGCGAATTCTTCAGTGAACTGGAGGCTCTGCACGTGCGCGTGCTGGAGCGCTCCGACGACGCCGATCACAGCGGTACGCCGCTGATCGAAGTCACGCCCCAGGTCTTGCAGCACAGCACCGACCAAACTGCAGCCACGCCATCGCCGCGCCCTGCGCAAGACGATGCCGCTCTGTCTGAGATCGAGCAGTTGCGTGTGGGTAACTGGGTGGTGTTCGACGAGGATGACGAACAGACCTTGCGTTGCAAACTCGCGGCGATCATCGAGGAGACCGGCAAATATGTCTTCGTCGACCGTACTGGCATGAAAGTGCTGGAGCGCAGCCGCACCGATCTGGCCCTGGCATTGAGCCGTGGCGTCGCGCGCGTGCTGGATGACACCTTGTTGTTCGACCGCGCACTGGAAACGGTGCTGGGCGACCTGCGGCGACTCAATCGCGGCAACTGATCGCACGGCGAGGGCGGATCGCGGCATACTGGGCGCCCACATGGTCGGCGTTGAAGGAATCGGTATGCAGTTGGATCCCGCGAGCGGGTGGTGTCATGGCGTGCAGATCTGCCCGTCGCCCAACTTCAATGAGCGCCCGGCGGGCGAAGTCTCCCTGTTGGTCATCCACAACATCAGCCTGCCGCCGGCGCAATTCGCCACGGGCAAGGTGCAGGAATTTTTCCAGAATCGTCTGGATGTCACCGAACACCCGTACTTTGCAGGCATCGCTGACCTGCGTGTCTCGGCGCACTTTCTGATCGAACGTGACGGTAAGGTCACCCAGTTTGTCTCCTGTCTTGCGCGGGCGTGGCATGCCGGCGTTTCTGTGTTCGAAGGTCGTGAAACCTGTAACGATTTTTCCGTGGGCATCGAGCTGGAAGGCACCGATGATCTGCCGTTCACCGACGAACAGTATCGCGCGCTGACGGCGCTGACCCGGCAGTTGCAGCAACGTTTTCCGGCGATCACCGATCAGCGCATCTGCGGCCACAGCGATATCGCGCCGGGGCGCAAGACCGATCCGGGACCGGCATTCGACTGGGCACGCTACCGCGCGGCCCTGGCAAAAGAGGAAGGACAATGAGTTTTCTGGTGTTACTGCTGGCGCTGTGGATCGAGAAGTTTTCGGCCCTGCGCCATCGGCTTCAACGCGATGGCGGATGGATCCGCGAGCTGCACAAACTCGAAAGCAGCGAACGATTGGCGAAACAACCGTGGCTGGTGCTGACGATTCTGGTGCTGTTCCCGGTGGCGTTGCTGGCGCTGTTGCTGTGGGTACTGGAACCGGTGGCGTACGGTTTGCTGGCGCTGCCGGTGCATTTGCTGGTGGTCATTTACAGCCTCGGGCGTGGCGATCTGCTCGGCGGCCTCGGGCCGTTCCGCGATGCCTGGCGCCGTGAAGATCTGCAAGCGGCGGCGCACGTGGCCAAGCGCGACCTGAACATCTGCGCCGACAGCGGCGAGCAATTGCTCGAGCGGGTGCAGGGGCATCTGCTGTGGCAGGCCTATCAGAGTTTCTTCGCGGTGATCTTCTGGTACTTCCTCCTCGGTCCGGTAGCGGCACTGGCCTATCGTTTGCTGGCGTTGGCCGAAGAGCACGGTACAAACCCGGCGCTGGTCGAGCGCGCTGCGCAGTTGCGTCATGCCTTCGATTGGGTGCCGGTGCGTTTGCTGGCGGCGAGTCTGGCCCTGGTTGGCAACTTCGTCGCGGTCAGCCGCGTGATGCTGCATGAGCTGCTGAACTGGAACATCAGCGCTGCACAGTTGATCAACAAGGTCGGCCTCGCCGCTGGAGAGATCCCGCCGCCAGCGGTCGGCCCGGATGGCATCAACACCCTCGACTGCCTGTGGGAACTGCTGCTGCGTGCGGCAGTGTTGTGGTATGCCGGGTTTGCCTTGTGGACTGTTCTGGTTCACTGATTACAGCAAGAGCAAAAGATCGCAGCCTTCGGCAGCTCCTACACGGGATCGCATTTCCCCTGTAGGAGCTGCCGAAGGCTGCGAGCTTTTTTGCTTTTGACGGTGGCGATCACCGCATCGCCATTAACCTTAAGTTACAAAACCCCCCGCCGATTTGCGCTATACAGAGATAGCGCCCGATAGTGGCTATCTGCTGTCGTCCCGCGCCTGCCAATAAAAACAAGAAAAACCAAGGGGAGACTTCCAGTGAAGAGCTTGCTCTATCCCGCCGTCTCGCTGATGAACCGCCTGAGCTTCGGCATGAAGTTCAGCCTGATCAGCGTGCTGTTCCTGGTGCCGATGCTGGTGACCAATTTCTATCTGGTGCGCGACTCCTATCGCGAATTTCAGGGCACCCATGTCGAACTGCAAAGCCTCGATCTGCTGGGCAGCAGCCTGACCCTGCGTCGGGATCTGGAGACCTTGAACAATCTGGTGCAGATCGACGTCACCCTTGGCCAGTCCGGCAAGGCCGGCAATGTCGAAGCGCAGATCCAGACCTTGGAGCAGGCCGTGCTCGCGCGCCTCGAAGGGCTGACGGCGATGACCGAAGACCCGGAGCAGATCAAGCAATTCGAGGCCAAGCGCGATGAAATGATCGCCGCGTTCAAGGCCCAGCAAGCGGAGAGCTCGCTGCAAAGCAAAAGCGCATTGATTGGCAAATTGCTGGCCAGTGCGCAGATTTTCAGCCAGATCATCACCAGTCAGGCCGGGTTGAGCCGCGACAACCAGAGCGACATTCGCCAGCTCAGCGAACTGGTCACGCTGATCACCCCGAGCGTCACGCAAACCCTCGGCGAAGGCCGGGCAATGGGTTCGTATTCGTTGGGCCAAGGCTTTCTCAACAGTTCTTCCAGCACACGTTTTGACGAATTGCTGGTGCAGATCGAAAAACTCCAGGCCGAGTACGCACTGAAGCTGCAGGACGCCCTCGGTTCCAGCAACGCCGCGCGCGAATCCCTTAGCGCGCAGGCTGAGAACAGCAAGGCCTCGCTGAAGCAGGCCAGCGAACTGTTCGAAGAGCAAGTGGTGATGGCCGACACCCTCGATGCGCCGTGGCAGGCATTTTACGATCAGGTCACCGGGCTGATGGAACACACCTACCAGCTCAATCAGGCCACGCTGAAATTTCTCGACAGCCAGTTGCAGCAGCGTCTGGAGCAGAACCGCACGCACATGATTCTGCAAGCCTCCGCGCTGTCGGTGGTGTTCGTGCTGATTTTCTATCTTTATGGCGGTTTCTACGCCTCGACCCGCACCACCCTGAAAAGCCTGGGGGCGATGATGGACAAGGTCGCGGCCGGTGACATGACCGTCAACTTCAAGGCCAGCAGCCGCGATGAACTGGGCGAGTTGGGCGAGGTGTTCAATGGCACGGTGAAGAAGATTCACGATTTGATCGAACGTGTCGGTCATACCGTCGGTGAGGTCGAGCGTCAGGCCGGGCAGGTGGAAAGCGTGTCGGCACAGAGCAATCAGGCTGTGGCCGGGCAGCGTACGCAAATCGAACAAGTGGCGACGGCAATGAACCAGATGTCGGCGACCTCAATGGAAGTTGCCCGCAGTGCTGCGGCAGCGGTGAGCAGCGCTCACAGCGTCAACGACGAAACCCTCAGCGGACGCGGGCTGGTGGAATCGCAGCAGGGCAGCATTGCCGCGCTGGCCAGCGAGATTGATCAGTCGGTGCTGGTGATCAATCAACTGGCCAGCGACAGCCAGTCGATCAGCCGTGTGCTTGAGGTGATCAAGAGTATCGCCGAACAGACCAATCTGCTGGCGCTCAACGCCGCCATTGAAGCGGCCCGGGCCGGCGAGCAGGGGCGCGGCTTTGCCGTGGTCGCAGATGAAGTGCGCACGTTGGCCAAGCGTACCCAGCAATCGACTGAAGAAATCGAGCAGATGATCGCCAAACTGCATGGCGGCGTCGGCGCGGCGGTGAAAGCGATGGGTGTCAGCCATCAGATGGCCAATGGCACGGTGGGACAGTCGGAGAAGGTCCAACAGGCGCTGGAAAATATTCTTGGCGCGGTGGGCATGATCGTCGACCAGAACCAGCAGATTGCCGCAGCCGTCGAACAGCAAACGGCAGTGGCCGATGACATCGACCAGAATATCGTCGAGATCAACCGCGCCGGCGAACGCACGGCGCAAGGCGCGCACCAGACCGAAGATGCCAGCCGCGCGCTGTCGGCGCAGGTGGTTGAACTCAAACAACTGATCAGCGCGTTTCGCGTCTGAGCCTGACCCCGTCCCCCCGTAGGAGCTGACGAGTGCAACGAGGCTGCGATCTTTTGACTTTGCCTCTGAAGATCAAAAGATCGCAGGCTCGTTGCACTCGTCAGCTCCTACCCGGGTAGGTGTTACCAGCCGAAGACGTCGCTGCAGTTGGCGGTACTGACGTTGGCCAGTTGTTCTGGAGTGATATTCATCAGCTCGGCCAGCGCCGCACAAATCGCCGGCAGATGCGCCGGGCTGTTGCGCTGGCCGGGGAACATGGCGGGGGCCATGTCTGGTGAGTCGGTTTCCAGCACCACCGATTGCAGCGGCAGCTCGGGCAGGACCCGATGCATGCGCAACGCCTGCGGCCATGTCGGTGCACCGCCAAGACCCAGTTTTAAACCGAGCTTGATATATTCCCGCGCTTCTTCGCGGCTGCCGGCGAAGGCGTGGATGATGCCGGCGCGTTTGAGCTTGAAGCGTTTGAGCGTGGCGATCACCGCGGCGTGGCTGCGGCGAACGTGGATCAACGCCGGCAATTCGAAGTCCGCCGCCAGTTGCAGTTGCGCTTCGAACAACGCTTGCTGGCGCTCGCGATCCAGGTTTTCGATGAAATAATCCAGACCGATCTCGCCCACCGCACACAGTTGCCGATGCCCGCGCAAACGCGTCAGCCAGTCACCCAGCGCGTGCAGATCCTCGGGACGGTGCTGATCGAGGAACACCGGATGCAGACCGAACGCCGCATACAGGTCGGCATCGCTCTGCACCAGGTCCCACACCCGTTGCCAGTTGCCCTTATGCACGCCGAGCACGACGATGCGCCGCACGCCGAGGGCGCGGCTTTCGGCCAGCAGCGCCGCGCGATCGGCGTCGAAGTCGGGGAAGTCGAGGTGGGTGTGACTGTCGATCAGCTCCACGCTTCAGTCCCGGTGAATACGCTGCTTGAAGGTCCGCGCAATGGCTTGCACGCCCGGTTGGTAATCGTCCTGCTCGACGGCGGCCAGCGCCAGTTCCAGGGCCTTGTCGGCGATCAACTGGTGTTGCTGGGACATGGCGTTGACCGGCAGCGGCAGGAAATCCAGCAACTGCGTGTCGCCGAAGGTGCCAAGGCGCAGCGGCCGCGATTTCAGCGGGAAATCATGCAGCGCATCGAACACGCCCTGCAGCAGTACGTAGGAAGTGGTCACCAGCGCGTCAGGCAAATGCCCCAACCGCTGCAGGAGTTCTTCCATCAATTGCTTGCCGCACTCGCGGCTGAACGACTCGGCGTGCTCGATCAGCACTTCGCCTTGGAAATCTTTGAGCGCTTCGCGGAAACCGGCAGCACGTTCCTGGCTGATGCTCAATTCCGGGCGGGCGCCGAGCAGCACGATCTGCTTGGGCTGCGGATCGAGCAGGCTCTGGGTCAGGTGCAGGCTGGCCTCGCGGTCGTCGCTGATCACCGAGCAGAAATGCTCCGGCTCCATGACCCGGTCGATGGCGATGATCGGCAGACCCTTGGCCTGCAACTGCCGATAGCTGTCGTCACTGGCGGGCAGGCAACTGGCAACGATCAGCGCATCGCAACGCCGGGCGCGGAACAGTTGCAGGAGCTGGCGTTCGCTGTCCGGCGCATCGTCGGAACTGGCGATCAGCAATTGATAACCGCGCGCCCGCGCGCCTTGTTCGAGCAACTTGGCGATCCGCGCGTAACTGGGGTTTTCCAGATCCGGCAGGATAAAACCCAGGGTGCGCGTGTGCCGACTGCGCAGGCCGGCCGCTTGCGGATTGGGCGTGAAGCCGTGCAGATCGACCACCGCGCGCACGCGCTCGACGGTCGCGTTGCTGATGCGTTGCTGTTCGGCCTTGCCGTTGATGACGTAGCTGGCGGTGGTGACGGAGACGCCGGCCAACCGCGCGATATCACTGAGTTTCAACCCGGTATTTCCTTGTTTTTTCGAGCATGCCGCGACATTTTCGCCAATCCTACCCGATAAGGGCAGCCGACTTGTTGCCTGGGCAGATCCGACCAGTTGGACTTCAAGGATGAGACATTATCGAGTAACGTGCCGATCAATCTAGATTAAACGTTTCAGCAAGCGTATTTTCTACGTTTTGGGTGCCTTTGGCCGGTCCTGCCGTGAAACCGCCAAAACTGCCGCTGAAAAGCGCGGCAGAGCGCCTAAGCTGTGAACCATTCAAAACAATACCTGGCGTTGAACTGCGCCAAAAAGGAGATCGCATGCTCGAGCTCACTATAGAGCAGATATCCATGGGCCAGTCGGCCTTGGATAAACCCGCCGCCTTGCAATTGCTGGCCAGTCATCTGGTCGCCGACGGTCTGGTTGCCGACGGCTACCTCGCCGGCCTGCAGGCTCGGGAAGCCCAGGGCTCGACCTTTCTCGGTCAAGGCATCGCCATTCCCCACGGCACCCCGGAAACCCGCGATCAGGTATTCGCCACCGGCGTGCGCCTGATGCAGTTTCCCGATGGTGTCGACTGGGGCGATGGCCAGATCGTTTATCTGGCCATCGGCATCGCGGCGAAATCCGACGAACACCTGCGCCTGCTGCAACTGCTGACCCGCGCCCTCGGCGAGACCGATCTGGGCCAGGCGCTGCGTCGCGCCAGCTCGCCCGAAGCGCTGCTGAAACTGCTGCAAGGCGCGCCGCAGGAACTGGCGCTGGATGCGCAGATGATCGGCCTCGGTGTGTCGGCCGACGATTTCGAAGAGCTGGTCTGGCGCGGCGCGCGTCTGCTGCGTCAGGCCGACTGCGTGAGCAACGGCTTTGCCGGCGTGTTGCAGCAGGTTGAAGCGCTGCCATTGGGCGATGGCCTGTGGTGGCTGCACAGCGAGCAAACCGTGAAGCGTCCGGGACTGGCGTTCGTCACCCCGGACAAACCGATGCGCTATCTCGGTCAGCCGCTCAGTGGTCTGTTCTGCCTCGCCAGTCTGGGCGAAGCGCATCAGGCCCTGCTCGAGCGTTTGTGCGCGTTGCTGATCGAAGGTCGCGGCCACGAACTGGGCCGCGCCACCAGCAGCCGCAAAGTCCTCGAAGTGCTCGGCGGTGAACTGCCCGCCGACTGGCCGAGCGCGCGCATTGCCTTGGCCAACGCCCATGGCTTGCACGCGCGCCCGGCGAAAATTCTCGCGCAGCTGGCGAAAAGCTTTGATGGCGAAATTCGCGTGCGCATCGTCGACAGCACTGACAGTGCCGTGTCGGTGAAGAGCCTGAGCAAACTGCTGAGTCTTGGCGCCCGACGCGGTCAGGTGCTGGAGCTTATCGCCGAACCGAGCATCGCCGCCGATGCCTTGCCGGCTCTGCTTGCGGCGATTGAAGAAGGCCTCGGTGAAGAAGTCGAGCCGCTGCCGCCTGTGAGTCAGCAGCGCGAAGTGATCGCCGACGTCGCCGAAGTGCTGGTCGCTCCGGCCTCCGGCAGCCTGTTGCAAGCGATTCCCGCCGCACCGGGCATTGCCATCGGCCCGGCGCACATTCAGGTGCTGCAGGCCATCGATTACCCGTTGCGCGGCGAGTCGGCGGCGATCGAGCGCGAGCGCCTCAAGCAAGCGCTGAGCGACGTGCGCCGCGACATTCAGGGCTTGATCGAACGCAGCAAGGCCAAAGCGATCCGGGAGATTTTCATCACCCACCAGGAAATGCTCGACGACCCGGATCTGACCGACGAAGTCGACACCCGCCTCAAGCAAGGCGAAAGCGCTGAAGCGGCGTGGATGGCGGTGATCGAAGCGGCGGCCAAACAGCAGGAATCGCTGCAGGACGCTTTGCTTGCCGAACGTGCCGCGGATCTGCGTGACATCGGTCGCCGGGTTCTGGCCCAGTTGTGTGGCGTGCAGACCGCGAACGAGCCGGAGCAACCGTACATTCTGGTGATGGACGAAGTCGGCCCATCCGATGTGGCGCGGCTGGATCCTGCGCGAGTGGCGGGGATCCTCACCGCGCGCGGTGGCGCTACCGCGCACAGCGCCATCGTCGCCCGCGCCCTCGGTATTCCGGCATTGGTCGGTGCGGGAGCGGCGGTGTTGCTGCTCGAACCGGGCACGCCGCTGTTGCTCGATGGTCAGCGTGGCCGTCTGCATGTCGACGCCGATGCCGCGACGCTGCAACGCGCCGCTGAAGAACGCGACACCCGCGAGCAACGCCTGAAGATCGCCGCCGAACAACGTCATCAACCGGCGCACACCACTGACGGTCACGCCGTTGAAGTGTTCGCCAACATCGGCGAAAGCGCAGGCGTGACCAGTGCGGTGGAGCAGGGCGCCGAAGGCATCGGTCTGCTGCGCACCGAACTGATTTTCATGGCCCACCCGCAGGCACCGGACGAAGCCACGCAAGAGGCCGAGTACCGTCGCGTCCTCGATGGTCTCGCCGGGCGGCCGCTGGTGGTGCGTACGCTCGATGTCGGCGGCGACAAACCGCTGCCATATTGGCCGATCGCCAAGGAAGAAAACCCGTTCCTCGGTGTACGCGGCATTCGCCTGACCTTGCAGCGTCCGCAGATCATGGAAGCGCAACTGCGTGCCTTGCTGCGCTCGGCCGACAATCGTCCGCTGCGGATCATGTTCCCGATGGTTGGCAGCGTCGAAGAGTGGCGTCAGGCCCGCGACATGACCGAGCGTCTGCGCAAGGAAATTCCGGTCGCCGATTTGCAGTTGGGGATCATGATCGAAGTGCCGTCGGCCGCGTTGCTCGCGCCGGTGCTGGCCAAGGAAGTCGACTTCTTCAGTGTCGGCACCAACGACCTCACGCAATACACCCTGGCCATCGACCGTGGTCATCCGACCCTGTCTGCACAAGCGGACGGCTTGCACCCGGCGGTGCTGCAACTGATCGACATCACCGTGCGCGCCGCCCATGCCCATGGCAAATGGGTCGGTGTCTGCGGCGAGCTGGCGGCCGATCCGCTGGCGGTGCCGGTGCTGGTCGGCCTCGGTGTCGACGAGCTCAGTGTGTCCGGTCGCAGCATTGCCGAAGTCAAGGCGCGCATCCGTGAACTCAGCCTGACCCAGGCGCAAACCCTCGCTCAACAGGCCTTGGCCGTGGGCAGCGCCAATGAAGTGCGCGCATTAGTGGAGGCCCTGTAATGGCCAAGATTCTCACCCTGACCCTCAACCCGGCACTCGACCTCACCGTTGAGCTGTCGCGGCTGGAAGCCGGTCAGGTCAATCGCAGCGAGGAGATGCACACCCACGCTGCGGGCAAGGGCGTCAACGTCGCCCAGGTGCTGGCGGACCTCGGTCATCAGCTCACCGTCAGCGGCTTTCTCGGCGAAGACAATCTGCAAGCATTCGAAACCCTGTTCGCCAAGCGTGGTTTTGTCGACGCGTTCATCCGCGTGCCCGGCGAGACGCGTAGCAACATCAAGGTCGCCGAGCAGGACGGGCGCATCACCGACATCAATGGCCCGGGCCCGGTGGTCGATGCAAATGCGCAGCAAGCGTTGCTTGATCGCCTGCTGCAAATCGCGCCGGGGCACGATGCGGTAGTGGTCGCTGGCAGTCTGCCGCGCGGCGTCACCGCGCAGTGGTTGCGCGAGCTGATCGACAAGCTCAATGCGCTCGGCTTGAAAGTCGCCCTCGATTCCAGCGGAGAAGCCTTGCGCGCCGGGTTGCAGGCCAGCCCCTGGCTGATCAAACCGAACACCGAAGAACTGGCCCACGCCCTCGGCTGCGAAGTGGTGTCGCCGATCGCCGAAGCACAAGCCGCCGCACGTTTGCATGGGCAAGGCATCGAGCACGTGGTGATCTCCCACGGCGCCGATGGGGTGAACTGGTTCAGTGTCGGCTCGGCCCTGCATGCCTCGCCGCCGAAGGTCAGCGTGGCCAGCACGGTCGGTGCCGGAGATTCCTTGCTCGCCGGCATGCTCCACGGTCTGCTCAGCGCCGACACCCCCGAGCAAACCCTGCGCACCGCCACCGCGATTGCGGCGATGGCGGTGACCCAGATCGGTTTTGGCATCAACGACGCTGCGCAACTGGCGCAGCTCGAACAGGGCGTGCGCGTGCGCGCCCTGACAGAACAATAAGAGGGTTTGTCATGAAGTTAGCCATTGTTACGGCTTGCCCGAACGGCATGGTCACCAGTGTGCTGTGCGCGCGTCTGCTCGATGCAGCGGCGCAGCGTCAGGGCTGGAGCACCAGCGTCGAAGTGGTCGATCCGGCGCACCCGGAACGCGAATTGTCGGCGGCGACCATCGAAGCCGCCGAGTGGGTCTTGCTGGTCAGTACCGGCGCGGTGGACATGCGCCGTTTTGTCGGCAAGCGCGTGTTCCAGATTGCTCCGGCGCAAGCCTTGCAGGATGTCGAAGCGGTGCTGCGTCGCGGTGCTGACGAAGCCGAAGTCTACGTCGCCAGCGAGGTCGAATCGGCAGTTGACGCGTCACGTGCGCCACGCATCGTCGCCATCACTGCCTGCCCGACCGGCGTTGCTCACACCTTCATGGCCGCCGAAGCGTTACAGCAGACTGCCAAGCGTCTGGGCTATGAATTGCAGGTCGAAACCCAAGGCTCGGTCGGCGCGAAAACCCCGCTCAGCGCAACGGCCATCGCCGAGGCCGACGTGGTGTTGCTGGCGGCAGATATCGACGTCGCCACCGAGCGCTTCGCTGGCAAGAAAATCTATCGCTGCGGCACGGGCGTTGCGCTGAAGCAGTCTGAAGCGACTTTGAAAAAAGCCTTGGCCGAAGGCGCTGTCGAAAGTGCGGCAAGCGACGGCAGGGCCCCGGCCAAGTCCGAGAAAACCGGCGTCTACAAGCACCTGCTCACGGGTGTGTCGTACATGCTGCCAATGGTGGTGGCGGGTGGTTTGCTGATCGCATTGTCGTTCGTGTTCGGCATCACCGCGTACAAGGAAGAAGGCACGCTGGCGGCGGCGCTGATGCAGATCGGCGGCGACACCGCGTTCAAGCTGATGGTGCCGCTGCTGGCCGGGTACATCGCCTACTCGATCGCTGACCGTCCCGGTCTTGCGCCGGGGATGATCGGCGGCTTGCTCGCAGGCACCTTGGGCGCCGGGTTTATTGGCGGGATCATTGCCGGTTTCATCGCCGGTTACGCCGCCAAAGCCATCGCCCGTTATGTGAAATTGCCGCAGAGTCTGGAGGCGTTGAAGCCGATCCTGATCATCCCGTTGCTGGCCAGTCTGGTCACCGGCCTGGTGATGATTTATGTGGTCGGCAAACCGGTCGCCGGCATGCTCGCCGCGCTGACGCAGTTCCTCGACAGCATGGGTACGACCAACGCGATTCTGCTCGGCGTGTTGCTCGGCGGCATGATGTGCGTCGACCTCGGCGGGCCGATCAACAAGGCTGCCTACGCGTTTTCGGTGGGGCTGCTGGCCTCGCAGAGTTACGCACCGATGGCCGCGACCATGGCCGCCGGCATGGTGCCGCCGATCGGCCTGGGCATCGCCACCTTCATTGCCCGGCGCAAGTTCGCGCAGACTGAACGTGAGGCCGGTAAAGCAGCGTTCGTGCTGGGCCTGTGCTTTATCTCCGAAGGGGCGATTCCGTTTGCCGCCAAAGACCCGCTGCGGGTAATCCCGGCGAGCATCGCCGGTGGCGCGCTGACCGGTGCCTTGTCGATGTACTTCGGCTGCAAACTGATGGCGCCACACGGCGGCTTGTTTGTGCTGGCGATTCCCAATGCGATCAACCATGCGTTGTTGTATTTGCTGGCGATAGTTGCGGGGAGTCTGGTCACGGCGGTGGTGTATGCGTTGCTCAAGCGGCCAGAGGCTGTCGAGCTGGCAGTCGACCCCGTCAACGCCTGACACCCGCCAAACCCTGTGGGAGCGAGCCTGCTCGCGAAGGCGGTCTGCCAGCGACGTCCAGGTTGACTGACACATCGCTTTCGCGAGCAGGCTCGCTCCCACAGGAGTCTGCGTTGTCATAGCGGATTCATACACCCGTGCTTAAGTTTTCCCTTTTGCAGGGAGAACACCATGAGCGATTTCAACCTCGGCCGGCGTCGCGTCATGCAGGCGGTCGGTGCCGGGCTGTTGCTGCCGGGGCTGGCGCCGGCGGTGATCGCCTCGGTCAAGGATCGTCCGCAGCTCACTGACGGCGTGCAGTCCGGCGACCTGCTCGGCGACCGCGCGATGATCTGGAGCCGCAGCGATCGCCCGGCGCGCATGGTGGTCGAGTGGGACACCGGCAGCCTGTTCGGCAACCCGCGCAAATTCGTCTCGCCACTTGCAGATGCGCGCAGCGATTTCACCGCCCGCGTCGAACTCACCGGCCTGCCGGCCAACCAGGCAATCTTCTATCGCGTGCACTTCGAAGACGCCCAGACTGGAGTTGCCAGCGAACCGTGGTTCGGTCATCTGCGCAGCGTGCCGACGGCCAGGCGTGATATTCGTTTTGTCTGGAGCGGTGACACCGTCGGCCAGGGCTTCGGCATCAACCCGGACATCGGCGGCATGCGCATCTACGAAGCCATGCGCCTGCGCCTGCCGGACTTCTTTATCCACAGCGGCGACACCATCTACGCCGACGGCCCGGTGCCCGCGCAACTGACCACCGAGAGTGGCCGCATCTGGCGCAACATCACCACAGAAGCCAAGAGCAAAGTCGCGCAGACTCTCGACGACTATCGCGGCAACTATCGCTACAACCTGATGGACGAAAACATCCGCCGCTTCAACGCCGAAGTGCCGCAGATCTGGCAGTGGGACGATCACGAAGTGGTCAACAACTGGTCACCGGGCAAGCAACTGGATCAGCGCTATCAGGAGAAAGATATCCACAAGCTGGTCGGCCGTGCACGACAGGCATGGCTGGAATATGCGCCGATGCGTTTGCAGGCGGCGGACGGCGGCGGGCGGATCTATCGCAAGCTCAGCTATGGGCCGATGCTTGATGTGTTCGTGCTGGATATGCGCAGTTATCGCGAGGCCAATGATGCCAACCTCGGCGCGGCAAAACCGTTTCTCGGCCGCGAGCAACTGGACTGGCTCAAGCGCGAATTGCAGGCGTCGAAGGCGCAGTGGAAGGTGATTGCGGCGGATATGCCCATCGGCCTTGGCGTCCCGGACGGCGAGGTCAGCCCCGGCGTTGCGCGTTGGGAAGCCGTGGCCAACGGCGACCCTGGACCTGCGCAGGGGCGCGAACTGGAAATTGCCGAATTGCTCGGATTCCTGCGCGCGCAGCAGGTGCGCAATTTCGTGTTTCTGACGGCGGACGTGCACTACTGCGCGGCGCATCACTATCATCCGGACCGCGCGGCGTTTCAGGATTTCGAACCGTTCTGGGAATTTGTCGCAGGGCCGCTGAATGCCGGCAGTTTCGGGCCGAATCCGTTGGACAAGACGTTCGGGCCTGAGGTGGTGTTCGAGAAAGCGCCGCCCGCGCAAAACACCTCGCCGTTTGCCGGGTTTCAGTTTTTCGGTGAGGTGAATATCGAAGGGCAGAGTGGCGAGATGAATGTGGTGTTGCGGGATCTGGATGGCATCGCTGTTTACGAACAGAAACTCCAACCGGTCTGAGCACCGCGTCCCCTGTGGGAGCGAGCCTGCTCGCGAAAGCGGACTTACAGCCAACACCAATGTTGACTGTTAAATCGCCTTCGCGAGCAGGCTCGCTCCCACAGGGGGATGGTGTTGGGTCAGTAAACATCCCGGCGATAGCGGCCCTGTTCGATCAGGCGTTCGACTTCGGCGCTGCCGAGGATATCGTTGAGAGCCTGGTCTACGCCTGAGGCCATGCCTTGAAGGCTGCCGCAGATATAGATGACGGCACCATCAGCCAACCATTTCTTCAATTCATCCGCTGACTCGCGCAAGCGATCCTGCACATAAATCTTCTCGGCCTGATCCCGGGAAAACGCCAGATCGAGGCGCGTCAGATCACCATTGACCAGCCACTCTTCCAGCTCTGCGCAGCAGAGGAAGTCGTGTTCGCGATTGCGCTCGCCGAACAGCAGCCACTGCCGCTGCTGACCGTCGGCAATGCGTGCCTTGAGCAAGCTGCGCAGTCCGGCCAGGCCGGTGCCGTTGCCCAGCAGGATCATCGGCACCGGCTCGTTCGGCAGATGGAAGCCGCTGTTGCGCCGCACCCGCAGGCTGATGCTGCCGCCCACAGGCGCATGCTCGGTGAGCCAGCCGGAGCCGATGCCGAGGCTGCCGTCGTTGTGCTGTTCCTGACGCACGATCAGCTCGAGCATGCCGTCGGCGGCGATCGAGGCTATGGAGTATTCGCGCATCGCCAGCGGCACCATTGCATCGACCAGCGATTGCGCATGCAGGCCGACCAGATGCGCACGATGTTCAGGCAACTGGCGTGAAGCGAGTGCCACTTCCAGCGGCTCGTCGATGCCGTTGACCTTGACCGGAGTTTCGCCACGGATGCCGAGGCCGTCGAGGAAGTGTTCGATGGCCCACGGGCAATTGCGTGGCAGCACTTCGACCAGGTCACCGGCCAGCCAGCTGCGCGTGTCCGGGGCTTTGAGGCCGAGCAGATAGACCGGCGCACCGCTGCTGTCGGGGTTCATCAGTTCGCGACGGACCAGCGTCCAGTTG
Organism: Pseudomonas sp. 1L-B-1-E-C1; assembly: GCF_057291835.1. Lineage (NCBI taxonomy): Bacteria > Pseudomonadati > Pseudomonadota > Gammaproteobacteria > Pseudomonadales > Pseudomonadaceae > Pseudomonas > Pseudomonas sp. 1L-B-1-E-C1. Next base: position 107,306 of record NZ_JBXAWN010000004.1, read on the forward strand.
TCGTAGCTGGGTGCTTGCCAGGTTTCGCTCGGCGCCTGTCCGGTGAGCTGGCCGAGTTGCGTTTGCCAGTGACGCAGCGCGTAGGGATCGGCGCTATCGACTTCCACCGGCGCGAACAGGGTCTTGCCGCCGTGCTCGCCGAGCCATTGATGCAAGCGTTTAGCGAAGCCACAGAAGTGCGCGTACTGCCGATCGCCGAGGCCGAGCACGGCGTAGTTGAGGCCATCGAGTGTCGAGGTCTTGGCCAGCACCTTGCGTTCGAAACCACGGGCGCTGTCCGGTGCTTCGCCGTCGCCGAAGGTGCTGACCACGAACAACGCATTGTTCGAATCGCGCAGATCCTGTTCGCTGAGATTGGCCAGGGGCTGCACGTTGACCGGCAGTCCGGCGGCCTGCAATTGCCCGGCGGTCTGCCACGCCAATTGTTCGGCGAAACCGCTCTGACTGGCGAAACCGATCAGCCATGCCGACGCATCAGCGGTCGGTTGTGCGAGGCCTTGGCGGGCATCCTTGATCTGCTTTTTCTTGCGCCGACGATCCAGATACAGCAGCCAGCCGGTGATGAAAAACAGCGGCATGCACACCGCCGCCATCGTCACGATGATCCGCCCGACGAGGCCGAAATAGCTGCCGACGTGCAGCGCGTAAATGCTGGTCAGCAGTTGTGCCTTGAAGCTCTTGTCGGCATAGCGGTCGACGCGTTTGACCACGCCGGTGGCCGGGTCGAGAGTGATCTGGTTCAGCGCGCGGTCATGGGGCGAGCTGTCGAGCAGGTAGAACACCGTCGCCGGCTGGCCGGCCACCGCTGGCATGCGGATGTTGTATGCCGCCAGACCCGGGCCGGCAGCGCTATAGATGCTGCTCCACATCGCCGCGTAGTCGGCCGTCGGTGCCGGGCCTTCTGGCGCCGGTCCGCGACCGCCGCGTACGCGCTCGTTCTGTGGTGCGTCGGAAAGCAGTCGGGTCAGGCCTTTGTTGTACCACTCGTACGACCATGACAACCCGGTCAAGGCCAGCAGCAGATAGACCATCAAACACCAGGTGCCGGCCACCGAGTGCAGATCCCAATTGAACGCGCGACCCTTCTTTTTCCAGTCCAGGGTCAGCCACACCCGCCAGCTGTTCCACTGACGCGGCCAGCGCAAATACAGGCCAGAGAGACAGAAGAACACCAGCATCAGAGTGCAGGCGCCGGTGATGTTGCGCCCAGTGTCACCCATGGCGAGGAAGCGGTGCAGTTGCAGCATCAGGCCGAAGAAATCCTGGCCAGTGGCGTCGCCCTTGAACTCGGCGGTGTACGGATCGAAGTAGCGCATCTCGCCCCGCCGTTCACCCTTGGGCGGGGTGAAGTAAACGCGTGCGGCGTGACCGCTGTCGGTTTCGACCCAGAGCATGGCGACCTTCTTGCCGGACGCGGCTTCGATGCGCTCGACCAGTTCCACCGGCGGCAACACGCCGGCGACCTGCTTTTCCACCTGCAGAACGGACGGATTCAGCGCGCGCAGGATCTCGTCCTGAAACGAATAGGCCGCGCCGGTGATGCCCATCAGGGCCAGCACCAGCCCCGCGGTGATGCCAAAAAACCAGTGCAACTGGAACAGGGTTTTCTTCAACACGTCACTCGCCGTCCATTCGGAAATTGTCATCACGGCGCGCATTATGCCGTGGGTTATCAAGAAGCGTTTTGCGTAACACACAAAAGCCCCGTTCAACTGAATGAACGGGGCCGAGCCTCGCGGCACATTCCCTGTGGGAGCGAGCCTGCTCGCGAAAGCGGTGTGTCAGTCAGCATCGATGTTGCTGAAAGATTGCCTTCGCGAGCAGGCTCGCTCCCACAGATTTTCACATTGGTCAGAAGTGGAAGTTGGTGCTCAACAGCGCCGTACGCCCCGCCGCCTGATTGGCGAAGTGGGTCGAGAAGGCTTTGTCGTAATAGGTTTCGTCGGTCAGGTTCTGCACGTTGAGTTGCAGGTCGACGTTCTTGGTCAGCTTGTAGGCCGCCATCGCGTCGTAACGCACATAGGAATCGACCATTGTCGTGTTGGCCACACTGCCGTAGACGTCGTCGACGTAGAACGCGCCACCACCGATGGTCAGCTTTGGTGTGACCTGATACGTGGTCCACAGGCTGGCGCTGTTTTTCGGTGTATTCGGCAGGTCGTTGCCGTCGTTGGCGCGACTCAGCGGGCCACCGTCAACCTGTTCGCTGTCCATGAAGGCGTAACCGGCGAACACCTGCCATTTGTCGGTGATCCTGCCGCTGGCTGACAGTTCGAAACCTTGTACCCGGGTCTTGCCGGCGTTCTCGTATGAGCTGGTGTCGACCTGCACGCGAGCGTTTTCCTTCTCGGTGCGGAAGATGTCGGCGGTCAGCGACAGGCGATCATTGAGCAGATCCCACTTGGTGCCGATCTCGTAGTTCTTGGTGGTTTCCGGCTCCATGTCGCTGCTCAGCAGATTGCCGCTGCGATCCGGGGTGCCGCCCAGCGGATTGCCTTCCTGACCTTCGCCCAAGGTGTTGCCCGGCGGTGTCGCCGAGGTCGCATAGGAGGCGTAGATGCTGCCGTTTTCCGCCGGTTTGTAGACCACGCCGAACTGGCCGGTGACGAACTCGCTGGTGTCATCGCCCTTGGAGGTGGTGCGGCCAGCGGCGTTGTAGGTCTTGTAATCGGTGTCGAAGTGGTCGTAACGCAGGCCCATGTTCACCAGCCACTGCTCGGACAATTCCAGCGTGTCGAACACGTACAGCGCGTAGGTGTCGGCCTGGGTGTCGGTGCCGGCGTAGTTGCGCGAGATTGCGCCGTTCCACGGATCGTTCGGGTTCGGGTTCGACAACGAGGTGCAGTTGTAACCGCTGGCCGCGCCGATCAGGCCCGGGTTGCAGTTGGTGGTGACGGCGCTGGTGCGCGGCGTGGTGTCGGTGTTGACGTTGTACGAGGATTTCTCGCTCTGCTCACGAGTGTATTCAACCCCGGTGGAGAAACTGTTCTTGAAACCGGCCACGTAGAAGGTGCCGAAAAGATCGGTCTGGTTGGTGGTGGTTTCGGTGTTGCTCACCCGTGTGTTGGCGCGACGCCAGACGCTGCCATTGTTCACGTTGCCCTTGCTGTCGTCCGGCTGGGTGAGGATGTAATCCTGCATGCTGGTGCCGTGGCGCAGGGTGTTCTTGATGGTCAGCGCATCGTTCAGGTCGTGCTCGATGGCGAAGGTCGCGGTGTCGGTGCGGCCCTTGCGGAAGTCGCGATCCAGACCGTAGAAGTTGTCGTGATCGCCACCGGCGTACGGCTTGTCCGGGTTGGACTTGGTGCGTGCGGCCGAACCACCGGCTGGGATGGTGTACGGGATGCCCGAATCCGGGGTGTCGTTGCTTTCCAGATGGTAGTAGTCGAGGTTGACGCGGGTATCGGTGCCCAGGCCAAAGGCCAGGGACGGCGCGATGCCCCAACGGTCGTAATCGACCTTGTCGCGACCGGCGACGTTGCTCTCATGGCTCATCAGGTTGAGACGACCGGCAGCGCTGTCGCTGAACTGGTAGTTGCCGTCGAGGGTGTAGCGCTGGGTCTGGTCGGAGCCGTAGGTGAAGCCGCCGTCGAACGAGTTGCCCAGGTGCGCTTTCTTGCTCACCAGGTTGATGCTGCCGCCAGCGGCGCCACGACCGCCAATGGCCGAGTTCGGGCCTTTGCTGACTTCGATGTTTTCCACGGCGAAGATTTCGCGGCTCTGCGAACCGGTGTCACGCACGCCGTCCAGATAGGTGTCACCCTGAGCGTCGAAGCCACGAATGAACGGACGGTCGCCCTGCGGGTTGCCACCTTCACCGGCGCCGAAGGTGATGCCCGGCACGGTACGCAGTGCGTCCTGCATGTTCAGCGCGCCGGTGTCCTTGAGCACTTGTTGCGGAATGACGGTGACCGAACGCGGCGTGTCGACCAGCGGCGCGGTGTACTTGGGTGAGGAGGCTTTTTCGACCTGGTAGGAGGTCGCGTCCTGGGCTTCGCCGGTGATGGCGGTGGCGTCCAGGGCGATGGCGTTGCCGGACGCTTTGCTGTCGGTTTTTTCCGCGGCAAAGGCCATCTGCCCCGCAGAGCCGGCGGTGATCGCGACACCGATTGCCGAGGCAAGCAAACGTGGTGAACTGACCGGTAGTTGTGCGTATTGACGTGCCATTTTTATTCCCCTCCCCAAGGATTTGAGGCGGCGGAATATAGGGTAAACAGGTATTCGTATCAATTGCGAAACATTGTTATTCGCATTGAATTTACATTCTTTACAATTTGCCCTTACGGTTTCTGTCCGTTCCTTCGTCTTGCGGGTTTTACACAGTCAATAAGAATCAATACCATTGCCGCCTTCTTGCCATCAGGTGACATTGCCATGCTGCTGCACATTCCCGGGCTGTTCGCAAAAGATGAAGTGCAGCGCATCCGCCAGGCCCTTGAGGAGGCGGACTGGGCCGATGGCAAGATCACCGCTGGCTTCCAGTCGGCCAAGGCCAAGCACAACCTGCAATTGCCCGAAGGCCACCCGCTGGCCAAAGAAATCGGCGCGGCGATGCTCGAGCGGCTGTGGAAAAATCCGCTGTTCATGTCCGCCGCATTGCCGCACAAAGTCTTTCCACCCTTGGTGAACTGTTACACGGCTGGCGGCAGTTTCGATTTCCATATCGACAATGCCGTACGCCAGCCCAAGGGCAGCATCGAGCGGGTGCGTACCGATCTGTCGGCGACGCTGTTTTTCAGCGAGCCGGAAGATTACGACGGCGGCGAGCTGGAGATTCAGGACACCTACGGCACCCAGCGAGTGAAGTTGCCGGCCGGCGACATGGTGTTGTATCCGGGCACCAGTTTGCACAAGGTCAATGCCGTCACTCGCGGCGCGCGTTATGCGTCGTTCTTCTGGACGCAAAGCCTGGTGCGCGAGGACAGTCAGCGCGCGTTGTTGTTCGAGATGGACGCGGCGATTCAGCAGCTCACTCAGGACGTTCCCGATCACCCCTCGCTGATCCGCCTCACCGGCACGTATCACAACCTGCTGCGGCGCTGGGTCGAGGTATGAGTTTCCACCTGCGCCGCGAGGAAGTCCTCGACGCCGCCGGGTTGGCGGCGATGCTTGAAGAAAGCCCGGCTCGAGCGGCGCAGGCGATTTTGCTGGCGGCGGGCGAGGGCGAGGTTGAAGCGCAGGCGCTGCTCGGGCAGATCCTGCTCGACGGCCATGGCATCGCGCAGGATCAAGCGCTGGCGCTGCGCTGGTTCGCCATCGCCGCCAATCGCGGGCACCTGATGGCGCGCAACATGCTCGGGCGTTGCCATGAGCATGGTTGGGGTCGTGCGACGGATGCCTCGATGGCGGCGCAGCATTATCGGATCGCCGCAGATGCCGGGCTGGATTGGGCGATGTACAACCTCGCCAATCTGCTGGCGACCGGGCGCGGGGTGACGGTTGATCATCGGCAGGCGTTGGCGTTGTATCGGCGCGCGGCTGAGTTGGGCCATGCCAAATCGATGAATCTGCTGGGGCGCTATCTGGAGGAAGGGCAGGTGTGTCCGGCGGATCCGGCGGCGGCGCGCGAGTGGTATCGGCGTTCGGCCGAGGCAGGGGATTTTCGCGGGCAGTTCAGTTATGCGGCGGTGTTGGCGGGTGAAGGACGGATTGATGAGGCGGTCGACTGGCTTGAGAAAGCCTTGGCCGGGGGGAATCTGAATTTTCTGCGGGTGGCGAGTCAGGCGCTGGCGAGCGCAACGGATCCCAGAATTCAGGCCATGGCGAACCGATATTCCCAACGCTACGCACAGTCCCTGTAGGAGCTGCCGAAGGCTGCGATCTTTTGACTTTGATTTTTCAAAGCCAGATCAAAAGATCGCAGCCTTCGGCAGCTCCTACAGGGAGACCGCAAGCACAAAAAAGCCCATGACACGTCATGGGCTTTTCTCTTGCAGCTTGCAGCTCAAAACTCGCAGCTGCTCCTTACACGTAAAACGACTTCAGCGGCGGAAACCCATTGAATTCAACCGCGCTATAGCTGGTGGTATACGCACCGGTCGACAACCAGTACAGACGATCACCAATCGCCAGATTCAGCGGCAGGCCGTACTTGTAGTTTTCGTACATGATGTCGGCGCTGTCGCAGGTCGGGCCAGCGATGACGACTTCTTCCATCTCGCCTTTCTTCTCGGTCCAGATCGGGAATTTGATCGCTTCGTCCATGGTTTCGATCAGGCCGGAGAACTTGCCCACATCGGTGTACACCCAGCGCTCGACGGCAGTGCGGGATTTGCGCGCAACCAGGACCACTTCGCTGACCAGGATGCCGGCGTTGGCAATCAACGAACGGCCCGGCTCGAGGATGATTTCCGGCAGGTCATCGCCGAAGTCTTCTTTCAGGAAGCGGATGATTTCTTCGGCGTAGGTTTCCAGGCTGTTGGTGCGGGTGATGTAGTTGGCCGGGAAGCCACCGCCCATGTTGATCAGCTTCAGATGAATGCCGTCTTCTTCTTTCAGGCGTTCGAAGATCACTTTGACCTTGGCGATCGCCGCGTCCCAGACGCTGATGTCGCGCTGTTGCGAGCCGACGTGGAAGGAGATGCCGTACGGCACCAGACCGAGGTCGCGGGCGAGGATCAGCAGGTCCATGGCCATGTCGGTCTGGCAGCCGAACTTGCGCGACAGCGGCCAGTCAGCCGTGGTCGAGCCTTCAGTCAGAATACGTACATAGACTTTCGAACCCGGTGCAGCCTTGGCGATGTTGCGCAGGTCGGCTTCGGAGTCGGTGGAGAACAGGCGCACACCCTTATCAAAGAAGTAGCGGATGTCCTTGGATTTCTTGATGGTGTTGCCGTAGCTGATACGGTCCGGGCTGACGCCGCGATCCATGACCTTGTCCAGCTCGTAGATCGAGGCGATGTCGAAGCTCGAACCCTTGTCTCTGAGCAGGTCGATGATCTCGACGGCAGGGTTGGCCTTGACCGCATAGTAGACCTTGGCGAATTCGAAACCGGCGCGCAGGTCATCGTACGCCTGGGCGATCATCGCGGTGTCGATCACCACGAACGGGGTTTCCTGTTTGTCGGCGAACGCCTTCATTTTGTCGAATGTAGCGCGCGCGAAATAGTCTTCGACCTGGATCGACATGCTGGGTGCTCCTATGGGCAAACTCGTAAAAACAATGGGTGCATGAACGCCCTCCGTATCCCCACTTTGGTTCGCCTACTTCCCAAGGCATGTCGCCGAAAGCAAAAAGGCCAGAGATGTGCCGCTATCCCTTGGCCTTGCTGTCTCGTCGTCAGTACTTGAGCCGGATGGATCGTTTCCAGCATGGACGTTCGGCGCGAACTTTAGGGCGTGAGGGGCGTGAGATCAACTAAAAATGTCGCGTTTTTGCACGCTTCTGACGTGCGTCGCGTTCATCACTCCTTCTACCCGACCGAGATGACGGACAGATGTTCCCGGCGAATTTTCGAGTGTTAAACATATCTGCACGTTCGTGGCTTTTGTCGGCTAGATCGCAGGTAAGTGTGATAGCGGCAACATCGGCGACGTTGGCGTCGAGAGAGGGTGTTGAAGGGGGATTTGGACCTTAAAAAAGCTGAATTGACGACGCTCATGCAGGAGAGGCTGTTGAGATTCTTTGTCACCCAGTGAAGATCAACAAAATTACGTAGATCCCTGTAGGAGTGAGCCTGCTCGCGATAGCTTCTTCACAGCCAACATCTCTTTTGACTGTCATTGCGCCATCGCGAGCAGGCTCACTCCTACAGGAGATTGCATTTCAATCATGCAATGATGGTTTACGCGACGACGGTCTCAGCCGGCGAGACGATATTGGTCTTCATCCCTCGCGAACGTCCCGAGCTCAGGTACGCCGCAATCGACTCCTGCGTCACCTCGCCGAGGAACACCCGTTCGGCGTCCATCACCGGCAACCACGCCCGATTGAACTCGTACATGCGCGACAGCAGGATGCGCAGGTGCTCGTCGTACGCCGCCGTGGCGTTGAACTCACGCAGGAATTGCGCGCAGGTGCCGGTCTGGCGGTGCAGGTCGCGACGGCGCACATAACCCAGTGCCTTGTTCTCGGCACAAGTGACCACGACATAGCGACGGTCGTGCTCGTCCATCAATTCCAGCGCATCGGCCACCGGCGTCTCAGGGCTCACCGACGGCGCGTTGTCCGCCGCATCTTCCGCCTTCACCAGCAACAGACGTTTGAGCGTGCTGTCCTGGCCTACAAAGTTGCTGACGAAATCATCCGCCGGATGCGCGAGCAGCGTGTCCGGGTGATCGATCTGCAGCAGTTTGCCGGCGCGGAAGATCGCGATCTTGTCGCCCAGCTTGATGGCTTCGTCGATATCGTGGCTGACCATGATCACGGTCTTGTTCAGCGCGCGCTGCATCTCGAAGAATTCATTCTGGATCATCTCGCGGTTGATCGGGTCGACGGCGCCGAACGGCTCGTCCATCAACAGCAGCGGAGCATCAGCGGCCAAGGCGCGGATCACGCCGATCCGCTGTTGCTGACCACCGGACAATTCACGCGGATAACGATGCAGATACTGCTTGGGCTCGAGCTTGATCATGCTCATCAGTTCGCGAGCGCGGTCGTGGCATTTCTGTTTGTCCCAGCCGAGCAGTTTCGGCACGACGACGATGTTCTCTTCGATGGTCATGTTCGGGAACAGACCGATCTGCTGGATCACGTAACCGATGTTGCGGCGCAGGGTCACTTCGTCGAGATCGGTGGTGTCTTCGCCGTTGATGAGGATTTTGCCCGAGGTCGGTTTGATCAGGCGGTTGATCATTTTCAGCGTGGTGCTTTTGCCGCAACCCGATGGCCCGAGGAACACGCAGATCTCGCCTTCATTGACGGTCAGGCTTACCGAGTCCACGGCTTTGACATCTTTGCCGTTGCTTTGGAAGGTCTTGCTGAGGTTTTGAAGTTCGATCATTTCAGGAGTCCTTTTGGAGTCAGCGAGCGTTGCAGCCACTGCAAAACGAGATCGGCGAAAATCGCCAGAAGACTGACCAGCTGCGCGCCGACGATAAGCATCGACATGTCACTGCGGCTGATGGAGGCGAGGATCAACACACCGAGGCCGCCGGCGCCGATGGTCGCGGCGATGGTCATTACGCCGATGTTCATCACCACGGCGGTACGCACACCGGCGAGGATCACCGGCACCGCAATCGGCAGTTCGACCATGCGCAGGCGCTGGCCGAAGGTCATGCCGATGCCGCGCGCGGCTTCGCGGATGCCCGGTTCAACGCCGGTCAGGGCGAGGTAGGTGTTGCGCATGATCGGCAGCAACGAATAAAGGAACACGGCGGTGATCGCCGGCAGCGGGCCAAGGCCCTGGCCGAACTTGGAATAGAACGGCAGCAGCAGGCCGAACAGGGCGATCGATGGCACGGTCAGCAGCACCGTGGCGCTGGCCTGCAAGGGGCCGGCGAGGCTCGGAAAGCGTGTCATCAGAATGCCCAGCGGCACGCCGATGACAATTGCCAGGGTCACGGCGATGCCGACCAGGGTGATGTGCTGCCAGGTCAGGTGCATCACCTGCTGCCAGTCGAGATGGGAAAAGGCGTTCAGAAATTCCATGACTTCTCCTCTCTTAATTCAGTGGATGCTGACGCAGGAAATCGGCGGCAACGGACGATGGGCTTTCATGATCGACATCCACCCGCGCATTGAGCTGGCGCATGGTTTCGTCATCGAACAGTTCAGCCAGCGGCTTGAGTTGCTCGGCCAGTTTCGGGTTGGCGTCCAGCGTGGCCTGACGTACTACGGGAGCTGCGGTGTAGTCGGGGAAGTAATGCTTGTCGTCTTCCAGCAATTTCAGGCCGAAGGCGTTGAGGCGGCCGTCGGTGGTGTAGACCAGACCGGCAAACACCTGACCGTTGCGCAGCGCGGTGTAGACCAGGCCGGCGTCCATCTGACGGATGTTCTTGCGGGTCAGGTTCATGTCGTAGAGCTTGACCATGCCGTCGAGACCGTCCGAGCGGTTGGCGAACTCGGTATCCAGCGCCACCAGATGATTGGTCTTGGCCTCGGCGCGCAGCACTTCGTTGAGCTGGCTGATGTTGCCGATCTGCGGATATTCCTCAGCCACCTTCCTGGGGAGGGCGAGGGCGTAGGTGTTGCTGAATTTCGACGGCGTCAGCCAGATCAGGCCTTTTTTCGCGTCGAGTTCTTTGACCCGGGCGTAGGACTGCGCGCTGTCGAGTTTTTCCGTGACGTGGTTGTAGGCCACCAGCGACACGCCGGTGTATTCCCAGAGCAGGTCCAACTGGCCGCTTTCGTGGGCGCTGCGGGCGAGGTTGCTGCCCAGTCCGCCGGTGATCTGCGCGTCGTAACCTTTGCTGCGCAGGTATTGCGCGGTGATTTCGGCGAGCAGGGTCTGCTCAGTGAACACGCGCGCACCGAGGCGGATGACCGGTTTTTCAGCGGCTTGCGCGATTCCTGCGAACAGCATGAGGCAGCCTACGATCAAGCTAAGTCGTTTCATAAATATTCCTTCGCAGAGCCTTAAGACGGGCGCAAACCGCGTTCCAGCCAGAGACGGCTGGCGAGGGTGACCACGCCATCGAGCAGCAGCGCCAGCAGCGCGGTGCACGCGGCGCCGAGCAGCAGTTGCGGCTGATTGTTCAGGGCGATGCCGGGGAAGATCAGGCTGCCGAGGCTGTTGGCGCCGATCAGGAACGCCAGCGGCGCGGTGCCGACGTTGATGGCCAGAGCGACACGCACGCCACCGACGATGATCGGCACGGCGTTGGGCAATTCGACTTTCCACAGCACTTGGCGCGGGGTCATGCCGATGCCGACGGCGGCTTCTTTCAGCGAGCCCTGCACATTTTTCAGGCCTTCGTAGGTGTTGCGCACAATCGGCAACAGAGAGGCGAGGAACAGCGCAAAGATTGCCGGGCCACTGCCGATGCCGAGGATGCCCAGCGCGATCGCGAGCACGGCAAGCGGTGGCACGGTGTTGCCGATATTGAAGATCTGCATGAAGCGTTCGGCGCGGCCGACCATGCTCGGGCGGCTGAGGAAGATGCCGGCGGGGATGCCCACGACAAGGGCGGCCAGCATGGAAGCGAGGACGAGAATCAGATGAGCTTGCAGGTAAAACAACAAATCGTCGCGGTAGTGTTCGATCGTGTTGATGCCGATCCAGTGGACCAGCAGGGCCAGGAGCGCGATCACCACCGCACCTCCCATCAGCCCTTTGCCATAGCGGATAGCCACAGGCGGACTCCTTTTTTTGTAGTCGGCGAGCGCTGCTCCGCGTGGCAAGACCATTCCTGGTTGCCGAAGTCAGCGTTCGCGAAAAGTAGCCGTTTTCCAGCACCGGCCAAGCGGCGTGAAAGCGAGCCATGAGCGCAGCCTCGTCAGGCTAACTTGCTGATTTTTCAGCCCCTGACGAAAATTCGTAACAGGGGATGGACGTCTCCGAGCTTTAAAAGGTTCCCACATAAGATGCCATCTGGCCACCTGTAGGAGCTGTCGAAGGCTGCGATCTTTTGACTTTGCTGGTAAAAAACAGGATCAAAAGATCGCAGCCTGCGGCAGCTCCTGCGGGTTTCGCGCGGCCGAGGGACGGTGGTTCGGCGATCACTTTTTAAGCTATACTCGCCGCCCTTTTTTGAATCACCGCCAGGCGATTTCCCATGACCCAACAGGCCGCCGAAGTCGCGAAACGCCGCACTTTCGCCATTATTTCCCACCCCGATGCCGGTAAAACCACGATCACCGAAAAGCTCCTGTTGATGGGCAAGGCGATTGCAGTGGCCGGTACGGTGAAATCCCGCAAATCCGATCGCCATGCGACATCCGACTGGATGGAGATGGAGAAGCAGCGGGGTATTTCCATTACCACGTCGGTCATGCAGTTCCCCTATCGCGAACACATGATCAACCTGCTCGACACCCCGGGCCACGAAGACTTCTCCGAAGATACCTATCGCACCCTGACGGCGGTGGACTCGGCCTTGATGGTTCTCGACGGCGGTAAGGGTGTCGAGCCACGGACCATTGCGCTGATGGACGTCTGCCGTCTGCGTGATACGCCGATCGTCAGCTTCATCAACAAACTCGACCGTGACATCCGCGACCCGATCGAACTGCTCGACGAAATCGAAGCCGTTCTGAAGATCAAGGCTGCGCCGATCACCTGGCCGATTGGTTGCTACCGCGACTTCAAGGGCGTGTATCACCTGGCCGACGACTACATCATCGTCTACACCGCCGGTCATGGCCACGAACGCACCGAAACCAAGATCATCGAAAAACTCGACTCCGACGAGGCGCGCGCGCACCTGGGCGACGAGTACGAGCGCTTCATCGAACAGCTGGAACTGGTGCAGGGCGCCTGCCACGAATTCAACCAGCAGGAATTCCTCGACGGCCAACTGACCCCGGTGTTCTTCGGTACTGCGCTGGGCAATTTTGGTGTCGACCACGTGCTCGATGCTGTCGTCGATTGGGCGCCGCGTCCGCTGGCCCGTGTGGCCAACGAGCGAACGGTCGAGCCGGTGGAAGAGAAGTTCTCGGGCTTCATCTTCAAGATCCAGGCGAACATGGACCCGAAACACCGCGATCGCATCGCCTTCATGCGTATCTGCTCGGGCAAGTACGAAAAAGGCATGAAGATGCGCCACGTCCGCACCGGCAAGGACGTGCGCATCGGCGACGCCCTGACGTTCTTCTCCTCCGAGCGTGAACAGCTCGAAGAAGCCTACGCTGGCGACATCATCGGTCTGCACAACCACGGCACGATCCAGATCGGTGACACCTTCAGCGAAGGCGAAGTCCTCGGTTTCACCGGTATTCCGCACTTCGCCCCGGAACTGTTCCGTCGCGTGCGTCTGCGTGATCCGCTGAAATCCAAGCAGTTGCGTCAGGGCCTGCAGCAGTTGGCAGAAGAGGGCGCGACGCAGGTGTTCTTCCCGGAGCGCAGCAACGACATCATTCTTGGCGCCGTCGGTGTGCTGCAGTTCGATGTGGTCGCCAGCCGCTTGAAAGAGGAATACAAGGTCGAGTGCTCGTATGAGCCGATCACTGTGTATTCGGCGCGCTGGATCGAGTGTGACGACAAGAAGAAGCTTGAGGAGTTTTCCAACAAGGCGGTGGAGAACCTCGCGCTGGATGGCGGTGGGCATCTGACCTATCTGGCGCCGACGCGGGTGAATCTGGCGTTGATGGAAGAGCGCTGGCCGGATGTGAAATTCCGCGCGACGCGGGAGCATCATTAAGCGTTGAGCTGAGTTGTGCGAAAGCCCCTGAGGTGAAGACTTGGGGGCTTTTTTTTGCCGGGTGTATATCCGTTTCTGCGGGTGTTGCGGCTGGCGGTTTCGCCCTTACGGCGAGTCACCTTTTTCAGACGCCAAAAAGGTAACCCAAAAGGCTTGCTCCTGCGTTCGGCCCTCGCAGGCTCGGGTCCCTTCGCTCCGGGACTGATCCGGGCGCAGCGGCTCCGGTTTGCTTCGCTGCACCTCCTTCCGCTGTGTCTGGCTGCGCCAGACGGTCGCTGCGCTCCCACGCCCGGATCAATCCCTCCGCTCAGCCTTCCGACGTCGCCGGTGGATCAAGATCAAGAGCAGGCGAGCTGACACTCGGCCTATTGAGTGGTGAAAAGCGTGCGATTGGCTTGAGTCTTGTATTGGATTCGCCCCTCACCCCAGCCCTCTCCCGAGGGAGAGGGAGCCGATTTTTGGGTTTTTCAAAAGCTGTGTTCGACGCGGTATCGCGCGTCGGCGTACCTTGCGCGAACAACGCGGTCAGTCCCCTCTCCCTCCGGGAGAGGGCTAGGGTGAGGGGCTTTTGATCTTCAGCGCCGCGTGAAAAACGGAGTTGCATCCAGGTCAGGTGATTTCTCTGTAAGGCATTTTCCTTCAGCGTCGTAGCCATACTCTGCTTTTACGTCGCCTGACCTCACCCCCACGACATTCCAACCCAACCCGTCTACTGTTCAGCGAACCCTCGCCCACAACGGACGTTACATGCTCAAAGGACTGACCCATCTCCTGCGCCCCAACGGCTACTTCACCCCCATGGCCTGGGTCCTCGCGGCTCTGTTGTTCATCAACCGCCTCAGCGCCATGGTCAAACTCTTCATGGCGTTGTACTTGCGTCAGGAACTGGGGCTGGCGATTGAAACCGTTGGCTGGTTGCTCTCGGCGTATGGCGCTGGCTTGCTGGTTGGTTCGATGCTTGGCGGCTGGCTCAGTGATCACGTGCGCACGGCGCGGCTGACGGCGGCGCTGTTTTTCGTTTCGGTGTGGGTGCTGATGCTGTTGGGGCTGGTGACGCAGGTGCCGTGGTTGGCCGGTTTGCTGTTGCTCAGCGGTGTCATCGACGGGGCGATTCGGACGTTGCACCAGCGGCTGATCATGGAGTATTGCGAAGTTGCGCAGCGCTCGCGGGCGCAAGCATTGAGTCGGGTGGCGCGCAATCTGGGCATGGCGGCTGCCGGGGTGGCGGGTGGGGTGTTGGCGCAGGCGGATTTTCGTTGGGTGTTTTTTGTCAGTGCGGCGATGACGATGCTGGCGTTGCTGTGGTTCGTGCGCACGACGTGGCGGCGACCGGTGCTGGTGCTTGAAGACAACTCCACCGATGGCTCGAGCGTGCCGTACCGGGACAAGCCGTTCCTCTGGCTGCTGGCGGCGACGGCCGTGCTCGGCATTGCATTCGACACGGTGTACAGCACGCTGGGCAATTATCTGCGGGATTATTACCACCTGAGCACGGAAGCGATCGGTTGGCAGTTCGCGCTCAATGCGCTGTTGGTGATCGCGTTGCAAATCCCGCTATCACACTCGGTCGAACGCTGGGGCTCGCGTTGGCAGATGCTCGTCGGCAGTGTGCTGTTGGCCTGTGGATTGGGGATGTTGCCGTTCGGTTCCGGCTTGGCTTTTGTCTGTCTGTCGACGCTGATCTGGACGCTGGGCGAGGCGCTGTTCATGCCGCCGTTGAATGTACTGGCAATGCACTTTGCCCAGAGCGGCAAGAGCGGTCAGTACTTCGGGCTGTTCTTCATGAGCTGGAGCGCCAGCGCGTTGTTGTCGCCGGTACTCAGCGGTCAGCTCTACGGCCAGTATGGCGGGCACAGTGTCTGGCTGATGAGTGCGCTGCTGGTGTTGATCTCTATTCCGCTGACCTGGCAGGCCACGCGCGCCGCTTAGCTGTTTCAGTTATTGGCTTTATTCGAAAGCAATCTGTCCGCCGATGGCATTTCTCCGCTAGCTGCCGCGTCCTAAGTGGTGAGCCGGGCGGATCGCGACTAGATTTCACACGGAGCCAGTCCGGCAAGCATGTCTTAGCGCAACAGGATGGAGTCGGCCATGAAAAGCAGATTGCTACGGATATTGATGTTGTTGAAAGTGATGGTGATGCTGTCCCTCGGTACCGCAACGGCGTGGGCCGAGTGTGAGGATCACGATTCGCAGGCGTTTAACGGCCAGGTCGGGCATAGCGGGCTGATGCTCGCCAAGTCCGAGTCGGAGCCGGGGGATATGAATCAGGGCGGCAGCGCCGATGATGACGACCCGACCACTGACGAGCCGGACACCGATGATCCGGATGACGAAGGCGACAGCCAGACCTAGATCGAAGGCCAAAGAAAACCCCTTCTGCCTCGACTGATGCGCAATCGAGGGGGAAGGGGTTTGGTTAACTCGGGTTCGACGCAAAACCCTTGTAGGAGCTGCGGAACGCTGCGATCTTTTGATCTTGCTTCTGAAAATCAAAAGATCGCAGCCTCGTTGCACTCGTCAGCTCCTACAGGTTTTGCGTAGGTCTCGGCATTTGTTTATGCCGCGCCGTCGAGGAACTGCTCGGCGTAATGGCAAGCCACCTGGCGATTATCCAGTTCCCTCAACAACGGCTCTTCCGTGCTGCAACGCTCGGTCGCGTACGGGCAGCGCTTGTGGAAGGCGCAGCCTGATGGCGGGTTCAGCGGGTTGGGCAGTTCGCCGACGATCTTGATTTTCGGCTTGTGCGGGTCCGGGTGAATGGTCGGGGTCGCCGACAGCAGCGCTTGGGTGTACGGATGCAGCGGGCGCTCGTAGATGTCGTTCTTCGGGCCCAGTTCCACCGGGCGGCCGAGGTACATCACCATCACGTCATCGGCCACGTGCTGCACCACCGCGAGGTTGTGCGAGATGAACACGTAGGCGGTGTTGAACTCCTGCTGCAGGTCCATGAACAGGTTGAGCACCTGGGCCTGGATCGACACGTCCAGCGCCGAGGTCGGTTCGTCCGCCACCAGCACTTTCGGTTGCAGCATCATGGCCCGCGCGAGGGCGATACGCTGGCGCTGACCACCGGAGAACATGTGCGGATAGCGCTGGTAATGCTCGGGACGCAAGCCGACCTGCTTCATCATCGCCTGGACTTTCTCGCGACGCTCGGTGGCCGACAGCTTGGTGTTGATCAGCAGCGGCTCGGCCAGTTGATCACCGATTTTCTGCCGTGGGTTCAACGACGCATACGGGCTCTGGAACACCATCTGCACGTCTTTGCGCAGTTGCTTGCGCTCGGCCTTGTCGGCGCCGGCAACTTCCTGGCCGGCGATCTGCAGCGAGCCCGACGACGGCTCTTCAATCAGCGTCAGGGCGCGGGCGAGGGTGGATTTGCCGCAGCCCGATTCACCCACCACGGCGAGAGTCTTGCCGGCTTCCAGTTCGAACGACACGCCGTTGAGCGCGCGCACGGTGGCGTGGCCCTTGAACAGGCCACGGGAGACCTCATAGTGACGGGTCAGGTCGCGGGCGGTAAGTACGACGGCCATTACGCCACCTCCTGATTCAGCGGGTAGAAGCAGCGGGCGAGGCTGTTGGCTTTCGGATCGAGGCCCGGACGCTGGGTGCGGCAGTTGTCCTGCACGTAAGGGCAGCGCGGCGACAGCAGGCAACCCTGCGGACGGTCGTAGCGGCCCGGGACGATGCCCGGCAGGGTCGACAGACGTGTGGCGCCGAGGCTGTGCTCGGGAATCGCCTTGAGCAGCGCTTCGCTGTACGGGTGCGCCGGGATATCGAACAGTTGCGGCACCTGGCCGACTTCCACGGCCTGGCCTGCGTACATCACGCAGACGCGCTGAGCGGTTTCCGCAACGACGGCGAGGTCGTGGGTGATCAGCACCAGGCCCATATTCTGCTCTTTCTGCAACGCCAGCAGCAGATCCATGATCTGCGCCTGAATCGTCACGTCCAGCGCGGTGGTCGGTTCGTCGGCGATCAACAGTTTCGGCTCGCCGGCAATCGCCATGGCGATCGCGACGCGCTGGCTCATACCGCCAGACAGTTGATGCGGGTAGGCGTCCATACGGCTGGCGGCGCCCGGGATTTCAACTTTTTCCAGCAGTTCGATGGCACGCTTGCGCGCTTGCTTGCCGGACATTTTCAGGTGCAGGCGCAGCACTTCTTCGATCTGGAAACCGACGGTGTAGCTCGGGTTCAGCGCGGTCATCGGGTCCTGGAAGACCATCGACAGGTCTTTGCCGACGATCTGCCGACGCTGACGATTGCTCAGTTTGAGCATGTCCTTGCCGTCGAAGCTGAGCGAGTCAGCGGTGACGATGCCGGGATGCTCGATCAGGCCCATCAGCGCCATCATGGTCACGGATTTACCCGAACCCGACTCGCCAACGATGGCCAGTACTTCGCCCTTGTCGACCTTGAGGTCGAGGCCGTCGACCACCGGGGTCGCGGTCTTGTCGCCGAAGCGGACGTTGAGATTCTTGATTTCTAGCAGTGACATTTGAATCTCCTCAGGCGGCGTTCTTGAGTTTCGGGTCCAGCGCATCGCGCAGGCCGTCGCCCATCAAGTTGATTGCCAGCACGCTGAGCAAAATGGTCAGACCAGGCAGACTTACCACCCACCAGGCGCGTTCGATGTAGTCGCGGGCCGAAGCCAGCATGGTGCCCCACTCAGGGGTTGGCGGTTGTACGCCGAGGCCGAGGAAGCCCAGTGCAGCGGCATCGAGAATCGCCGAAGAAAAGCTCAGGGTCGCCTGCACGATCAGCGGCGCCATGCAGTTGGGCAGCACGGTGATGAACATCAGACGCGGCAGACCGGCACCGGCCAGACGCGCGGCGGTGACGTAATCGCGGTTCAATTCGCCCATCACGGCAGCACGGGTCAGACGCACGTAGGACGGCAGGGAAACCACGGCAATGGCGATCACGGTGTTGATCAGGCCAGGGCCGAGGATGGCGACGATCGCCACGGCCAGCAGCAGCGACGGCAGGGCCAGCATGATGTCCATCAGACGCATGATGGTCGGGCCGACCACTTTCGGGAAGAAACCGGCGAACAGACCCAGGAGGATCCCCGGAATCAGCGACATCACCACCGACGACAAGCCGATCAGCAGCGACAGGCGCGAGCCCTGGATCAGACGCGACAGCAGGTCACGGCCGAGTTCGTCGGTGCCGAGCAGGAACTGCATCTGCCCGCCTTCCAGCCACGCCGGTGGCGTCAGCAGGAAGTCACGGTATTGCTCGCTCGGGTTATGCGGCGCGACCCACGGCGCGAAGATCGCGCAGAAAATGATCAGCAGCATGAACAGCAGGCCGGCAACCGCGCCCTTGTTTTTCGAGAACGCTTGCCAGAATTCTTTGTACGGCGAGGGGTACAGCAGGCTTTGATCCACGGCGGACGTGGCGGTGGCTACTGAGGAAGTTGGAGTGCTCATGGGTATTGACCTCAGCGCTGATGACGGATGCGTGGGTTGGCAAAGCCGTAGAGGATGTCCACCACGAAGTTGACCAGAATCACCAGGCAGGCGATTAACAGGATGCCGTTTTGCACCACCGGGTAGTCCCGGGCGCCGATGGCTTCGATCAGCCATTTACCGATGCCGGGCCAGGAGAAGATGGTTTCGGTCAGGACCGCACCGGCCAGCAACGTGCCGACTTGCAGGCCGACCACGGTCAGCACCGGAATCAGTGCGTTGCGCAGACCATGCACGAACACCACGCGCGACGGCGACAGGCCTTTGGCCTTGGCGGTGCGGATGTAATCTTCGCGCAGCACTTCGAGCATCGACGAACGGGTCATCCGCGCGATCACCGCCAGCGGAATGGTGCCGAGCACGATGGCCGGCAGGATCAGGTGATGCAGGGCATCGAAGAACGCGCCGACGTCATCGGCCAGCAGCGTGTCGATCAGCATGAAGCCGGTGCGCGGCTCGATGTCATACAGCAGGTCGATGCGCCCGGAAACCGGGGTCCAGCCCAGGCTCACCGAGAAAAACATGATCAGGATCAGGCCCCACCAGAAGATCGGCATCGAATACCCCGCCAGGGAGATGCCCATCACCCCGTGGTCGAACAGCGATCCTCGTTTGAGTGCCGCGATCACCCCGGCCAAGAGCCCCAGGATGCCAGCGAACAGCAGGGCGGCCATGGACAGTTCCAGGGTCGCCGGGAAAAGAGAGGTGAACTCGGTCCACACACTTTCACGGGTTCGCAACGACTCACCGAGATCGCCCTGGGCCAATTTGCCGATGTAGTCCAGATACTGGGCATACAGCGGCTTGTTCAGCCCCAGGCGTTCCATTGCCTGAGCGTGCATTTCGGGGTCGACCCGACGTTCGCCCATCATCACTTCCACGGGGTCGCCCGGAATCATGCGAATCAACGCGAAAGTCAGCAAGGTGATGCCGAAAAACGTGGGGATCAACAACCCCAGTCGGCGGGCAATAAAACTAAACATCTTGTGTGGTACCTCATCAGCCGGTTAGGCGTGTCCGGCGTCCCTCAGGTCAGGGACGCCGGGCGTTTCTTATCTACTTCACCTGGGTGGTGGCGAAGTTATTAGTGGTGAGAGGGCTGATGTGGTAGCCCTCTACATTTTTGCGCATTGCAGTGAACATCCGAGTATGGGCCATGCTGATCCATGGCTGGTCCTGATTAAACAGCACTTGAGCCTGTTCGTAGAGCGCGGCGCGTTCGGCCGGATCTACTTTAGCCCGTGCTTCATCCAGCAGTGCCTGGAATTTTTCGTTGCACCAGCGTGCGTAGTTTTCGCCGTTCTTGGCGGCCTCGCAACTGAGCATAGGCGTCAGGAAGTTATCCGGGTCGCCGTTGTCGCCCGCCCATCCGGCCGAGACCATGTCGTGCTCGCCGGCTTTGGCGCGCTTGAGCATCTCGCCCCATTCCATCACGCGGATGTCGATCTTGATCCCGACTTTCGCCAGGTCAGCCTGCATCATCTGCGCGCCGAGCATCGGGTTGGGGTTGGTCGGACCGCCGCCGTTACGGGTGAACAGGGTAAACGTAGTGCCTTCCGGAACCCCGGCTTCCTTGAGCAGCTTGCGCGCTGCATCGAGATCGCGTGGCGGGTTCTTCAGGTCATGGTTGTAGCCGAGCAGGGTCGGCGGGTACGGGTTGACCGCCACCGAAGCGTTGCCCTTGCCGAACAGCGCGTTGACGTAGGCTTCCTTGTCGAAAGCGATGTCGATGGCTTTGCGCACGCGCACGTCGCTCATGTACTTGTGCTGAGTGTTCATCGCGACGTACGAAACGGTCATCGCGTCGAGCTCGTCGACTTTCAGGTTGCTGTCTTTCTTGATGCTCGGAATGTCATCCGGTTTCGGATACAGCGCGACCTGACATTCGTTGGCCTTGAGCTTCTGCAGGCGCACGTTGTTGTCGGTGGCGATCGCCAGGATCAACGCGTCGGCCGGTGGCTTGCCACGGAAATAATCCGGGTTGGCCTTGAAGCGTACCTGGGCATCCTTGGCGTAGCGCTGGAAGATGAACGGACCGGTGCCGATCGGCTTGTTGTTGAGGTCGCCGGCCTTGTTGGCCTTGAGCAACTGGTCGGCGTATTCGGCCGGGTAGATCGACGAGAACGCCATGGCGAGGTCGGCGAGGAACGGCGCTTCGCGGCGGGTCAGGGTGAACTTGACCGTGTTGTCGTCGACTTTCTCGACGCTTTTCAGCAGTTCCTTGAAGCCCATGCTTTCAAAGTACGGGAAGCCCACGCTCGACAGTTTGTGCCACGGGTGATTCGGGTCCAGCTGGCGCTGGAAGCTCCAGACCACGTCGTCGGCATTCATGTCGCGGGTCGGCTTGAAATATTCGGTGGTGTGAAACTTGACGCCTTTGCGCAGGTGGAACGTGTAGCTCAGGCCGTCTTCGCTGATGTCCCAGGACTCGGCGAGCGCCGGGATCACTTCGGTGGTGCCGGGCTTGAAATCGGCGAGCCGGTTGAAGATGGTTTCGGCCACAGCGTCCGCCGTGACTGCAGTTGTGTACTGGACCATATCGAAGCCTTCCGGGCTGGCTTCGGTGCAGACCACCAAGGGTTTGGCCGAGGCGCCGACAGCGACACTCAGCAACGCAGCCGCGATGGCCGCACGTAGGGGAAGCATTTTCATCGATAACCCTCTGCAATCGGTTGAAGACAGAAAACCGAACGGCCGACTCATCATGAGTCAGCCGCCGGTTGCGTTTTTACAGAATGTTGAACGGGATGGTGGTCACGAGACGGAACTCGTTGATG
Source organism: Pseudomonas sp. 1L-B-1-E-C1 (assembly GCF_057291835.1). NCBI lineage: Bacteria > Pseudomonadati > Pseudomonadota > Gammaproteobacteria > Pseudomonadales > Pseudomonadaceae > Pseudomonas > Pseudomonas sp. 1L-B-1-E-C1. The sequence continues at coordinate 128,805 of NZ_JBXAWN010000004.1, forward strand.
CTGCCGTCAGCCTGGTTTTCGCTGGCACGGTGCGCGGTGTAGGTGCCGCGAATCGTCGTGGCTTTGAGCGGGCCGCTTTGTACTGCATAGGCTGCACCGACGCCGTATTCATAGTGGTGTTCGCCGTCCATCGCCTGCACGCCATCGTAGCCGCCACCCTTGTAGTGAGTGCCGTCGATGCCCCAGCCGCGTGCCTGGTAGATGTTGAATTTCAGGCCAGGCACGCCGTATTCGGCCATGTTGATGCCGTAGGAAACCTGGAAGGATTTCTCGTTCGGGCCGTTGAAGTCCGAGAGCAGGGAGTTGGCCAGGTAGATACCGTTGGTTTCGTGCAGGTAATCGAAGTACTCGTTACCGTTCACTTCCTGATAGGAGAAGGTCACGGTGTGCGCCTGATGCGTCAGGCCGAACGACAGCGAGTAGGTGTCGTTGTCGATGTCACCGAGCAGTTTTTTGCCTTCGTCGACCGTCTTGTAGTAGTTCAGGCCGGTGGTCAGGCTCAGGATCGAGCTGTCGCCCAACACATGGGTGGCGCCGAAATAGTACTGGTTCCACAGGTCTTCGGCCTGAGTGCCCCACAGGCTGGTGGTCAGGCTGGCGAACGGCTGGTAGGAAATACCGGCGGTGTTGACGTGATCGGCTTCGGCGTTGATGTCGCCGTATTCGGAGCGGAATTTGCTCAGGCTTTCTTCGGTACGCGGCGAAACGCGGTCGAAGGTCGCGAGGTCGAACGCCAGGTTGTTCAGCTCTTCGCTGTGGATCGCGATACCTTCGAAGCTCGATGGCAACGGACGGTTACCGATCACATCGACTTGCGGGCTGCTGAAGTTCATGCGGCCGGCGGTCAGGGTGGTGTTGGAGATGCGCGCCTTGACGTTGGCCAGGCCCAGCTTGCTCCACTGACCTACCGCGTCACCGCCTTCACGGGTCAGGGTACGGTTGTTGCCCGCGCCTGGGCGGGTGCCCGGAGCGCCGCCGTTGTTCGCGGCGAGGTTCTCGCGGTCGCGCTCAAGAGCGATTGCGTTGTATGCAGCCACTTCGGTGCTGAAGCCGACAGTACCTTCGGTGAAGCCCGAGTTGTACTTGATGATCGTGCCTTGCACCCAGTTGATCCGGCGATCGGTTTCGGTGGACTGGCCGTTCTTGCGGTAAGCGAACTTGCCGCCACGCTTGAGTTGTTCGTTGGCGTACCAGTTACGGGTCGAACCGCTGATCGATTGCCCTTCGACGAAGCCGGTGGCTTCGGCCTGGGCGCTCTTCTCGTTGACCGTTACCGGCGTAAATGCCTGGCTCTGGGTTTCCGCATAAGCCGTGGCGGTGATGCTGCTGATGGCCAAGGCCAGTATCGCGGTGCTGCTCAGTTTCATGGGTGAAGCTCCTTTACTTTCTTTTTATCCCGACTTTTTTTGGTATGCCGGTTATTGGTTTAGAACTCGTTCACACATCGCAAACGTTTGCAAAAGGCCGGATTGGCGAATTTCGGCAAAGCGCTTGCGTGAGGGGAGTAGACGGCTCCCCTCAGCATTGCGGCTAATCGGTTGGTTTAATCGATACTGACACCCGAGAACACGTTGCGGCCGAACGGGCTGACTTTGAACCCTTCGACCCGGGTGCTTAACGGCTGGTTGACCGTCGAGTGGGCGACAGGCGTGATCGGCACTTGCTGTTTAAGCAATTGCTGGGCCTGTTTATAAAGCTCGGTGCGCTGGTCGCGATCGGTGACGACTTTGGCCTGTTTGATCAGCTTGTCGTATGCCGGATCGCACCACATGGAGTAGTTGTTGCCGCCGATCGCGTCGCAGCTGTACAGCGTGCCCAGCCAGTTGTCCGGGTCCCCGTTGTCACCGGTCCAGCCGATCAGGCTGATGTCATGCTCGCCGTTCTTGGTGCGCTTGATGTACTCGCCCCATTCGTAGCTGACGATTTTCACTTTCAGACCGATCTTGGCCCAGTCGGACTGGAGCATCTCGGCCATCAGTTTGGCGTTCGGGTTGTACGGGCGCTGCACCGGCATTGCCCACAGGGTGATCTCGGTGCCTTCTTTCACACCGGCAGCCTTGAGCAGCTCTTTGGCTTTTTCCGGGTTGTAGGCGGCGTCTTTGATGGACTCGTCGTAGGACCACTGGGTCGGTGGCATGGCATTGACGGCCAGTTGACCGGCGCCTTGATAAACAGCGTTGAGAATCCCCTGTTTATTCACCGCCATGTCCAGTGCCTGACGCACTTCCAGTTGATCGAACGGCTTATGGCGCACGTTGTAGGCGATGTAGCCGAGGTTGAAGCCTGGCTTGGAAATCAGTTGCAGCTTCGGATCGGTTTTCAGCGCTTCGACGTCGGCAGGGCGCGGGTGCAGGGTGATCTGGCACTCGTTGGCCTTGAGCTTCTGCACGCGTACCGAGGCGTCGGTGTTGATCGCGAAAATCAGGTTCTTCAGTTTGACCCGGCTCGGATCCCAGTACTGCGGATTGCCGGTGTAGCGAATGTTCGAGTCTTTCTGATAGCTCTTGAACACGAACGGCCCGGTGCCGATCGGCTTCTGGTTGATGTCGCTCGGCTTGCCATCGGCCAGCAGCTTGTCGGCGTATTCGGCGGACAGAATCGAGGCGAAGCTCATGGCGATGTTCTGGATGAACGCGGCGTCAACGCTGTTGAGCGTGAACTCCACGGTCAGCGGCCCGGTCTTTTCGACCTTGGCGATGTTCTTGTTCAGGCTCATCCCGTTGAAGTACGGAAACTCGGTGGGGTAGGCCTTACGGAACGGCTGTTGCGCATCGAGCATGCGATTGAACGTGAACACGACATCGTCAGCGTTGAAATCGCGGCTCGGCTTGAAGTAAGGGGTTGTATGAAATTTCACGCCTTCACGCAGGTGAAAGGTGTATTTCAGGCCATCTTCGGAAATGTCCCATGTGGTCGCCAGACCCGGTACGACGTTGGTCGCGCCCTTTTCGAACTCGACCAGGCGGTTGTACAGCGGCTCGGCGGCGTCGTTGTCGGTGGCCGTCGTGTATTGCGCGGTATCGAAACCCGCCGGGCTGCCTTCCGAGCAGAACACCAGGCTGTCGCTGGCGGCGTAGCTTGCAGACGTGGCGGCCAACAGGCCGGCGCCCAACAGTGCGGAAAAAACCAAGGTATGGCGCATGACGCTCCCTCTTTTTTAGTGTTGTGCAATGCGCCTCGGTCCCGATCCCGGGACTTTCTGGTCACATCGAGCTCAATCCAATACGTACGGCAAAACCGGTGGCCCACGCAGACACTGGTCAGTACGCGACGGTAGGCACCGTGCTGCTGGCAGTAAATACGTAATTGCCTTAATGCTCGTAGGAAAAGTCGACGCACCTATACCGAAGCAATCATCTGCGGCGGATTTAGGTGTAGGCCTTTTCCTTTTTTCCCGGTAGATAAAGCAACGGCGACGTCAGAAACGCCGCCGTTGCAATGTCTTACTTGCTGACGCTGACGCCGTAGAAGGAATTCAGGCCAAATGGGCTGATCTTGAAATCCTGCACGTTGGCGCGCATGGGTTGATACACCGTCGAGTGAGCGATAGGTGTCATTGGAACTGCATCTTTGAGGACGTGTTGCGCCTGTTTGTACAGCTCGGTGCGCTTGCCCTGGTCGGTGGTGCGTTTGGCTTCTTTCACCAGGCCGTCGAACTTCTTGTCGCACCACTTGGAGAAGTTGTTGCCGCTCAGCGAGTCGCAGCCAAACAACACGTTGAGCCAGTTGTCCGGATCACCATTGTCACCGCTCCAGCCAATGATCATGGCCTGGTTCTCACCACCTTTGGAGCGCTTGATGTACTCGCCCCACTCGTAGCTGGTGATCTTCACTTTCAAGCCGATCTTGGCCCAGTCGGACTGGAGCATTTCAGCCATCAGCTTCGCGTTCGGGTTGTACGGACGCTGAACCGGCATCGCCCACAGGACGATCTCGGTACCTTCCTTGACGCCGGCTTCCTTGAGCAGCTGCTTGGCTTTCTCAGGATCGTACTTGGTGTCTTTGATGGTGGTGTCGTAGGACCACTGGGTCGGCGGCATGGCGTTGACGGCCAGTTGGCCAGCGCCCTGGTAAACCGAATCGATGATCTGCGGCTTGTTCACGGCCATGTCCAGCGCCTGACGCACGCGCAGGTCAGCCAGCGGGTTGGCCTCGTTGCTGCCCTTGACCTTGTCCATCACGTTGTAGGCGATGTAGCCCAGGTTGAAGCCGGCCTGATCCGGCATCTTCAGCGACTTGTCTTCTTTCAGCGCTTTCAGATCGGCCGGACGCGGGAACAGGGTGACCTGGCACTCGTTCTTTTTCAGCTTCTGGATACGCACCGACGGGTCGGTGGTGATGGCGAAGATCAGGTTGTCGATCTTCACGTCTTCAGGTTTCCAGTAATCCTTGTTGCCGGTGTAGCGGATGTTCGAGTCTTTCTGGTAGCTCTTGAATACGAACGGGCCAGTGCCGATCGGCTTCTGGTTGATGTCGGCGGCTTTGCCATCCTTGAGCAGCTGGGCGGCATATTCGGCGGACTGTACCGAAGCGAAGCTCATGGCCAAGTTCTGGATGAACGCAGCGTCGACTTCTTTCAGAGTGAACTTGACGGTGTGGTCGTCGACTTTATCGATCTTGGTGATGTTGGTGTCCATCCCCATGTCGGTGAAGTACGGGAATTCGGTCGGGTACGCCTTACGGAACGGGTCGTCCTTGTTGATCATGCGGTTGAAAGTAAACAGCACGTCGTCGGCGTTGAATTCACGAGTCGGCTTGAAATACGGGGTGGTGTGGAACTTGACGCCTTCGCGCAGGTGGAAGGTGTAAGTCAGGCCATCATCGGAAATGTCCCACTTGGTCGCCAGACCAGGAATTACGGCGGTGCCGCCGCGCTCGAACTGGGTCAGGCGGTTGAACATGGTTTCGGCTGAGGCGTCGAAGTCGGTTCCGGTGGTGTACTGGCCTGGATCAAAACCGGCCGGGCTCCCTTCGGAGCAGAACACCAGGTTAGTCGCAGCGGTGGCGAAAGGTGCGGAGGCTAACAAGCCTGCGCCGACTAGAAACGGAATGACCGCGTGTTTAAGCATGTTGGCCTCATGATTTGTTGTCATTTTTTAGTTGTGAGGTACGACCTCGTGAGTCGTGCCTGCGGATACTTATGCAGGGCCCATACCCAATGCAAGATCCAGAGCGGTTGGCGGCGTTAAACGGTGGCACGAACGTACCTTAATGTCGCATCCGTATAACTTTTGACGCATTTAACCGTTTGCGAGTGGTTTTTAAGGTGCAAATGGAGCCCCAAAACGGTGCGGTGGTCGCCTGCAGCGCGCCGCCTTGGGGCCGGGTGTTACTTATTTATACCCACGCCATAAAAAGGGGTTAGACCGAAGGGACTGATACGGAAGTCAGTGACCTCTTTGTGCAACGGTTGGAAGACTGTGGAGTTGGCGATCGGCGTAATCGGCACCTGCTGTTTAAGGATCAGTTGCGCCTGTTGATACAGTTTTACCCGTTGCGCTTTATCCGTGGCCACTTTGGCCTGCTGCACCAGTTTGTCGTAGGCGGGATCGCACCACTTCGCATAGTTACTGCCTTTGACGGCCGCGCAGCTGTATAGCACGCCCAGCCAGTTGTCCGGGTCGCCGTTGTCGCCGGTCCAGCCGTAGATCATGGCGTCATGTTCGCCATTCTTGGCGCGCTTGATGTACTCGCCCCATTCATAGCTGACGATGTTGGCCTTGATGCCGATCCTGTCCCAGTCCTGCTGGATCATCTGCGCCGACATTCGCGCATTCGGGTTCGAGGCGCGCTGCACTGTCATCGCCCACAGGTTGATGGTTGTACCGGGTGCAACCCCGGCTTCCCTGAGTAGCGCCTTGGCTTTGACCGGGTCGTAAGGTGCGTCTTTGATGTTCGGATCGAACGACCATTGCGCGGGTGGCAAAGCGTTCTGCGCCAGTTGGCCGGCGCCCTGATAAACCGCCTTGATGATCGCCGGTTTGTCGATGGCCATGTCTAGCGCCTGACGGACCTTGAGCTGATCAAGCGGCGCGTGGGTGGTGTTGTAGGCGAGGAAGCCAAGGTTGAATCCGGCCTGTTTAAGCACGCGCAGGTTCGGGTCTTTTTCCATCACCTCGATATCGGCCGGGCGCGGGTAACCGCTGACCTGGCATTCACCGGCCTTGAGCTTCTGCAGGCGCACGGCGGCATCGGGTGTGATCGAGAAAATCAGATTGTCGATTTTCACGTCTTCGGGTTTCCAGTAGGCCTTGTTCGCTGCGTAGCGGATCTGTGAATCCTTCTGATAGCGCTTGAACACGAAGGGGCCGGTGCCGACTGGTTTCTGGTTGAGGTCGGCGGGTTTGCCTTTTTTCAACAGTTGGGCTGCGTATTCGGCTGATTGCACCGAGGCGAAGCTCATGGCGAGGTTTTGCACGAAGGCGGCATCGACGTTGTTGAGGTTGAAGCGCACGGTGTGGTCGTCGAGTTTTTCCACCGATTGGATCGTGGTGTTCAGGCCCATGTCGGTGAAGTAGGGGGATTCGGCGGGGTAGGCCTTGCGGAAGGCGTTGTCCGGGTCGAGCAGGCGCTGGAAGGTGAACAGGACGTCGTCGGCGTTGAAGTCGCGGGTCGGGGTGAAGTAGTCGGTGGTGTGGAATTTCACTCCTTCGCGCAGGTGGAGGGTGTAGTGCAGGCCGTCGCTGGAGACGTCCCATTTGGTCGCCAGGCCGGGTTCGATGTCGGTGCCGCCGCGCTGGAATTGGGTGAGGCGGTTGAAGACGGTTTCGGCGGAGGCGTCGAAGTCGGTGCCACTGGTGTATTGGCTCGGGTCGAAGCCGGCGGGGCTGGCTTCGGAGCAGTAGACCAGGGTTGTGGCGGCGTTTGTGATCGGGGCTATGGCTGATAGTGCGAGGGTGATCAATAGTGGTTTCAGGGTGAATCTTTCCATGGAGTTCCCGGGGATCTGGAGGTGGTTGTTCCTTGAGGTTAGCGGGGAACGGGATGTTGGCGGAAATACCGTTTTTCCTGGAGACGCGTCTATCTCGGTATATCCGGCCCAAGTGGGCATCTCCGTTTCTTCGGGGATGAAGACCGGGTACATGCTTTACGTTTGAGATCGGGGCAGGTTTACGGGGACTCGTCATGGTCAGGGAGAGACTGACCATGTGATGGAATCAGTGTCACCGATGCTCAGGCCAATGTGTGCAAAACGCTTTGCTTGTATTGCGTTTCCAGCAATTCGATCCACCGGTTCCTTTTGTAATGCACGTCGTCGATGCAGCTGACTTCAGTGATCTCCATCGCGGTGCCGCACAAGAACGCGCCGTCGAACCCCTGCAATTCCGAAGCGGCAACCTCACGCTCTTTAACTTGCAGATCGAGTGCGGGGGCCAGTTCGTCAATGATGACTCGGCGGGTAACGCCGGCCAGTGCCATTTCTGTGGTCGGGGTGATCAGTTGGCGGCCCTTGACGAAGAATATGTTTGAGCCGCTGGACTCGCACACGGTGTCGGTTGTCGAGAGAAACAGTACGTCGTCGAAGTGTTCGCCCTTGTCACGAAAACTTAGAAAGCTCAGGGCATAGGTCGATGATGTTTTTGCCTGATACGGGTGGCAGTGGGCAGGTGCGCGGCGCCAATCGGCGATCTTCAGCCGGTAGGGCGTGGTGGCGGCCTTGGGTGCGAACGGCTGGACGAAGATCACCACCCGGCTACGACAGCCACGTCCCATGAAACTCACGTCTGCATCGTCAAGGAATACGATGATTTTTATATAGGCGTCCTGAAGGTTGTTGCGCTGCAGAAGCTGCCTGCAGGCATCGTTCAACGTGGCAGTGGAATACTCCAATGGTTGCCTGAACAGTTGGGCAGAGCGCTGCAGGCGCTGCAGATGATCTTCACACTTGAATATTTTCCCGCCGTAACTGCGAATGCCTTCATAGACAGAAGAGGCATACGAAAGTGAATGGGTGACAGGTGACAAGTTGATGTTTTCCTGCGGCAGGAACTCACCGTCCAGCCAAGCGATAGCAGGGGTCATAGTCTGATTCCAGGGTCGGTGTGGTTAGCGCTGGTGCGAAGTGGTCAATGTGCCGGCAACTTCCCGAGCACTGAGGGCATGGTAGAACTCACCCTTGATCAGACCGTCGCCTTCATAGCTGTTGGGAGTTTTACCCTGAAGTTCGAGCTCGCGGATGATGGTCTGGTAGTCATCGATCGGCACGATCCTGAAGTCCATGCTGACCCGAGTGGTGTTTTCAATATTCTCTGCCGTGCCGTGCAGGACCCGAGGATCGAACATCAGGCACTGGCCATAACGCAGATTTGTCGGCATGGCGTCGGCCCGCAGATCCTTCATCAATTGCGGCCGCTGTTTCGCGTAATCGAAAAAGGCGACCCGGCTCTCTTTGTACTGGTCGTAACCGTAACCCTGGTCACTGGCGAATTGCTTCAGGGCAGCGATGCTGACGTCTTTCGAGCAGACGCTGAGCGCCCCGGTGTTTTTCACATCGCAGAAGGGCAGCCACATATTGATCTGCTGGAAGTAGTCACCGAGCAACGTATCGGAGTGGTGAGTAAACAGTTCACCGTCAGCCAGTCGGTAACGGTCATCCAGTCGTCCCGGAATGTGATAACGGACCAATGGGTTGTTCTCGAATACGAAGTCGAATCCCAGGTCTTCGCTGAGCCAGCCGACGAAGCTGTAGTACTGCTCGACCATGGATCGGCCGAGGGTTTGCAGTGGGTCGTGCCAGTGGCCCGAGTCCTCGAGATGAGTGCTGATTTGCTCGGTGTTCAGGCATTCATGGATCTTGTCCAACGCAAAGTCGTTCGCCAGGTTGTACCGTTCGGCGAGGGTTTTTTGCAGCGTTCCCGCCAAGTCGAAAGAAGACGTCGAATAGTCCATGATCGAAACGCCGTTCTGAATGAGATGGGCGCTGCCCAGTTGCCGGTTGATATCAAAAAAAGACATATTGAACTCCTTGTTAGCTGTCTCTGTTGGAAAGTTCGCGCATCTGGTCGGCGCGGGTGGTGCGAAGCGGGATCAACCAGTTTTCCAGGTCGACAATCAGGTTGGCGCCCATGCGCTTCTTGATGTCGATGGCGCCGCGTCCCAGACAATGGGTGCGAAAACCCAGTTCGTCGGCGGTTTTATAGAGCTGGTAGTAATCGCTGACATACAGATTGAGGCCGGCGGCGACGCGATCGCGATCCTGGCCTTGGACCAGTTGGGAGAACACACCTTGCTGCTCATTGACGTAGCTGAGCGAGGCATACACAGGCACGTTGGTGGTTTTCTCGTAGTTGATTTTTATGTAGTACCGGGAGCTGTCCGCCGAGCGCGCCAGTGCCTGCATGGCCGCCAGGGAATACAGGTTTCGCACGTGCCGGTACTTGTCCACGTTCAATGACTGAAGTGTGGAAAACGCCTGCAGCACGGCGCTGTTTTCCGCTAGCCGGTCTAGTCGATGGAGCTCGGTATGGCAAAAGTCCTCGGCGCGACGTGTCAGGCGCACCATCTCCTTGAGTTGTTTTCTGCCCATCGACATCAACAGGCTGTTATCCAGCGTGGTGTCTACGCGCAGATAGGCGACCGGCATGAAGGGCATCGCAATGATCGGCCGGTCGTAAGGGCGATGCAAAGGCTGCGAAGCCTTCAGGGACGGAATCAGCAGCCAGTCGGCCTCTTGTGCTTCACTGACCAGGCGATCCAATTGCAGCGGATCGGGATGCTGCGAAACCGGCAGATAGAAGTAACCGGGCGCCACGCTAGTGAGTTCATCGTGCAGCGGATTTTGCTGGTGCACTGTGCCTTTGAACATCGCCTCCCAGTGGGCGATATTCCGCAAGGGCAATTGAGGGCGCGAGACGTCATAGCTGATACAAAACGCTTCCCGCTGCGCAAGCAACTCCATGTTTACGATCCTTAAATGACTGCGCTGGAAAGGGGGGGCCTTAATCTTCAGACCGGCTGCTCAACCAAGCGTTGTTGTTGATTGAAATTGAATGTTCGATTGCCCAGCTCGCACAGCGCAGGGTTGTGGGTAATGATGAAAAAAAGCGTCTGCGGTAGAGCGCGGACAACCTTGCCGATCAGTTCGACTTCCTCGGTGCTGCTCATTTCCGAAGTCGCTTCATCAAGAATCGCAATCCTCGGGGCAGTGAGTGTCAGGTCGAGCAATGCCAGGCGTTGCAGCTCGGATTTGCTCAGGCCCAGTTCACCGCTCCAGGGAATGTGCTGCTCAAAGCCGTCCTTGAGTCGCTCGACAACATCCGTCAGACCCAGCAACTGCACGTCTCGTTGCAACGCTTCAGGCGACGGACGGTTGAAGTGATCGGCGAGCAGGCCCGGTTTGAAGATGGGGCTGGAGGTCAGCAGGCGAACCTCTTGCGAATGGTGGCGGGACAGATACCCCTCCGTGCCGCCGAGCGTCGAAATCTGCCCTGCACTTGGCAGGAGACTGCCGATCACCAGGTTGGCGAACGTCGACTTGCCAACGCCGCTGGGGCCCATGATGACCACAACGTCGCGTTCTTCGAATGACTGGTTGAATTGTTCCAGCACGGTTGCGCCGCTGGCCGGATTGACGAAGGTGACGTCGCGAAACGACACCAGCGTTGCAGCGGATGAAGGCTGGATGCGGGACGACAGCGCGCGCGCCCCGTCCTGACCGACGATGAGCCGATCAGCGCTGGCCAATACCTGGCGCAGCTCGACGACGCATCTGCCGAGGCGGGCAAAAATCGCGATCAGGCTGTACGAGAGGCTGACCGCCAGCACGTTGGCGGTGCTGACGACGCCTGCGGAGTGAATGGCAATCGTCGACGCGATGATTCCTGACAGGAACAGCACGCCCATCAAGTCCAGCTTGTAGCTGTACCAGCGCCGTGTCGCGGCGTTGTCCAGCGAGGCAAAAGCGCGGGTTGCGAGGCCCGGTGCCAGCCAGTCCAGCGCCTGGGATTGATCCGCTGCAAGATCGAATCTGCCACCCGACCAGTTCAAGGCCTGGACACGGGACAGCACGGCGCCGGAGCTGTCGATCTCGGCGCTGTTGAACTGCGTGAGCAAAGCATCGGAGTGTCGCGCGCTGTTCCAGTAAACCGCGCCGATCACCAGAAATGGCAGCACGACATACGGGTTGCCAAGCACCACGTAGACGGTGCATATCGACAGCAGGGTCAGGGCGCTGATGGTTTCCAGCAGCAGCACGGGCAGCACTTCGTCGACACGTCGCTGATCGCGGGTCAGCTTGTTCTGGCTGTCGCGATCAATGGCTTGTTGGCGATCCCGATTCAGTCCGGGATTCATCAGTTGGCAAAAATACTGCAGGCAATGTGTCGTCGCAGCGTCGATGGTTCTTCTGACGGTCAGCAGGGCGCTGCCGATCGACAGCACGGCGCTGATCAGCAAGACACTGCTCAGCGCGATCAGCGACTCTTTCAGGTGCGAGGTCATGTAGCCGCTGGCAATGATGTAATCACCGGTGATGGTGAATATTTCCTTCATCGCAAGTAGGGCGAACGCCACGAGCGAGAGTTTCCAGATACCGAACTCACGCAGGCTGTCGAGCAGTGGCCGAGCCGTGGCAGCAGTCGTGGCTGGCTGCGGTTCATCGGCGGGTGACGGTTGCGCCCATGCAGGCGCGCTGTCGCCAGTCAATTCGTCGATTGAAGGGGGGCTCGGAACCGTTGTCGACGGTGAATTTTCTCTGACGTTTATCTGCCCGTTCGCGAGCGTCCAGACTTGCTGCGCCGCGTCTATTTCATCCTGGCGCTCGGTAACGAAAATGACCCGGGTGTCGCGCCACGGACCGCTTAGCAATGATTGCAGCAAACCGGCTGCGATGTCGTTGTCCAGGCCGGAAGTGGGTTGATCGATGAATAGCCATTGCGGTTTGTGGATCAGCGCCCGTGCCAGTTCGAGGCGTTTGCCCTGTCCCCTGGAAACGTTCCAGTGCCGATTTGCGCCGTGCTGCCGTTCGTTGAGGTAGTCGAGGTAAAAGTGTCTTGGCAAACGAGCGCAGCCAACGGCAACACGTACGTCTTTGTCGGTAAAGACAGCGCCGTACACACTCAGGTTTTCAGTCAGGCCACCCTCGACGATCCACGGCTCGTCAGGTATCAGCAATGCCTTGTCGTCGTCGGTCAGCCGTTCGGCACAGGACCTCAACAAGCTGGTCTTGCCGCTGCCGGCGGCGCCGACAATCGCGATGTGCCGGGCATTGAGGGGCGGGAGCTGGCGTGGCACGAACGGACTCTGCTCGCGCGTCTCGGCGAGTAAATACTCGGCAATGTTCCTATGTCCGACGACACCCTGCGACAGGCTTTGCACGATGTCCGGAATATTGTTGGCCACCGATCGCAAACCGCCGATCAGAGCGATGGCTGCCAAAACCCCGGGAGCGTCGATCTGGCCGGTGTAGGCCAATTGTAGCAACGCCGCACTCAGCAGCGCGGCAATCGGTGTCATTGACGATATCAGGCTGATGCCTGCGACCAAGCGTGCAGCCCTCTTCAGCGCGTGTTCTTCCAGGTGACGTTTGGTGGCGTATTCGCCGATCAGTGGGGCAGTCCAGTTTTTCAGCCAAGCCTGGTGTCGGTTCTTTACGGCAAACGCGCTGACCTCAAGGCGTTGCCTCGCGCTCAGCGAAAGCGCTTCGTAAGCCTGGTTCAGGCGACGGGCAATCCAGTAGACCGTTATTGAACTGATGGCTATGACCGCCAGCGCCGCGATCGCGCTGACACCCAACGAAAAAAAGAAGAATGTCGAGGTGAAAATGACCGTTGCCAATGCCAGCGAGAGGGTGATCAGGCCTGACCATGAAGACTCGACACGGGCCGCTTCGCGATCAAACAGGCTGGTCAGGTTCGGTGCAGGCGCAACCTTTTGCAACGCCGGTTTTTTGCGCAGCAAGCGTTGTTCCACGTATGAACGGCTGCCGATGCCCACCAGTTCTGCTAGGAAAAACGTATGGTTCAGTGCCAGCCAGGCGCAGTAGGTCAGCACTATGCAGGTGACGCCCAATGTCAGGTTGGACGTAATGTCTGACTCACCCTGCGTCAGTTGAGCAAGCAGTGACTTGAGGGTGACTGCGGCACCGAATGCCGCACTGGTATGCACGGCAATCGTTATCAGCGCCAAGCCGATATCGTGTTTGAGGGCGGCAAAAATCCTCGTAGGCAGCGGTTGTGTTCCAGCGTCCGGTCGAGCATCGCGCCTTGCGGCATTTGACCAGCGTTGCCAGCGATGAGCATGCTGTTGGGCTGCGGCGCGTTTTTTTTCCGGCTCGGGGAGCCGGAACCACAGGACTGCCTTGAGGAATTCTGCAATCTTCATCGGTCAGTTGTACGCCCGCGCTTGGGCGGTGGCAGAAACCGACGGATTATCTGGATGGTCGGCACGGGCAATGTCGGCAAACCGGTCGCACAGCAAGGTCATCATGTTCCAGCCTTCGCTCAAGGTCTCGCGCAGCTCTTCGATTTCCTTGGGAGATGCCTGATTCAACAGCTCGATGCCCATGCTGACGTGGCTGCCGTCGTCTTCGCCGTGTTCCTGGAAATGTGGCATGCCGGCGAATACGCGGGCGGCCTCGCTGTGGAAGATTTCGCCGCTGCCCTCCAGCACGATGTGCATCAGCAGTGTCTTGACCATATCGCTTTTGTAAAGCATCTGGTGCCGGAACCATTCCATCGTGGAAAGGAATGCCGCGTCCCCTACCGGGGTATGCAAGGCCTCGCGCTGGTCGCGCAAATTGTTGTTGTGTCCGAGCTCCTCGACCAAATGTTCGAGGGCAATTTTCTTGTGCGCAGGATCGAGCGTCATGGCGACCCGGATGTGCAGCAAGTCCTGGAACATGTCCGACCAGCTCTGCAGGCAGTCGAGCAGCTTTTCGCGAACCAGAGGGTGCTCGATGTCGGGGGAATTGACCAGCGCCAGTAAACGGCTGTTGCGGAAGTCTTCGAGAAATTGTTCGTTATCTTCCAGCAGCACTTCGGCAGGGCGAGTGCCAGTCGTGTCACGGGACTTGAACACTACATTGGGCTTGCTGCTGTCTTCATACAAAGCCTTGCCATTGAACTGAATGGACAGCGCCCAGAAACCGTCGTGAGTCCCTTTGAAACCATGCTGCGAGTGCGGCGGCACCAATACCATGTCACCGGCCTCGATAGCCTGTTCGGTATCGCCGAGGGTTTTCCCGGAACCGTCGCAGATCAGGACCATGCTGGGCTCGGGATGCTGATGAACGGAAAGTTCCTGATCTTTTTCGAGCCTGACCCAACTGATGGCCAGCTCGCTGTTGGCCGGGATGAATTGAGCCAGCGCGGGATGCCGGGAAAAAATCTTTACTACCCCCAGATCATGCAGGGCGCCGTTGATGGTCACATTGTTGAGGGGCTCGATGTCGCGTCGGGAGATGACTTCCATTTCTTCTTGTTCCTGGTTATTCAGTGTGCAGAAGTGAGTGTGTTCAAACGGCTGATGGCGCGATAGAACTTGTCGCGATCATTGCTGGCAATCACCAGCAGGCCAACTTTGTCGTCGTTGGTGTGCGATCGATCAAGTTGCGGATTGGCGTCGCCCATGATCAATCGAATAATGTCGACTTCCTGCATATAGTCCCTGATGACCTCGACGTCTACAGGTTCATAAAACAGGTGGGAGCCGGCGAATGTATAACGCTCTGGCGGGTTGTCTGAAGCTGGCGTGTTTATTGTGCTGTGGAAACTTAGAGTTTCTCTGAATAAGTCGACGCCCGTTGTCAGTTCGACCAGCAAGCCGATGTAGTCGCCGCCGACTCTATTGTTGATTTCCACCAAGTGTAGATTATTTTCGGAAATCATTATTTCAATATGACACGGGCCATGTCGATGGTTGATGGTAGTCAGCAGTTTTTCGCAGTAACGGCTAATCTTGTCGAACATTTGCTGGTCGACGTTATCCGGTGAAATGATGTGCTGTTCTTCAGCGAGCGAAGTTTCATAAAGTTGTTTGTTGGTGACGGCAAGGACACGATGCCGGGAATCGATCGTCAAGGTTTCCACACTGACTTCTCGTCCGTTCAAAAACTCTTCGGCCAGCAAGGTGAAAGGCGCTTGTCCGACTCTTTCCAGCGCGTGACACAGCGCCGCACGATCTTTGATGATGAAGACATTCTCGCTGCCGGAACCTTTGGGGTCTTTCAGCACGATCCCGTCGGTATGACTGAGCAGAAACTGCTCGACGTCTGCGCGGTTGTGGCAGGCCTTGCTGGAGACAGAGAACTCGCTGCCCTCCAGCCGCGAGCGCATCGAAGTCTTGTTGATGCACAGCTCGCAGGTGTCGAAATCGATCCCGGGGATCGCGAAATGCTTGCTGGCAAGTGCGGCTGGCAACAGACCGTCTTCGGTAAACGAGAAAATGAAATCGACACTTTGCGAGCTCAGGATTTCTTCCATCCTGGCCAGAACTGTCGCTTCGGAAAAATCGTTGACGAGATAAATCCGGTCGGTGAGTTCAGTCAGGTTGGGGCCTACCGAATCTGGAAGTTGCAGCACGGTAAAGTCAAAACCCAAACCGTTGTAGTGCATGAAAGTTTCATCATGCCCACCGATCATTACAATATTTTTCATGGTCAGCCTTATGCGGGGGGCGATGTAATATTGATAGCCGTTATGAAAACGCAGAAAAAAACGAATGGCCGCTGAATGTTGTTATTCGGGCAAGCGAAACTCAGGCTATTGAAAATTAAATGAGAGTAGCCGCGCGACTGGCGGCACAACTTGATGTTGTGAGCAGCCAGCATTCCGAAAAATGTTGTTTGTGGGCGATAGGGGCGTTGGATCCTGCAGCGGGATCGATAGAAAATAAACCGAGTTGGGTTGGAGCGGGCAGTGTGGAGGGTAGGCGAATACTAATCAGGGACTTTGTTTTTGAAGGCGCGGAAGTACGGCTTGAACGGTACATGCTAATCCCTGCTTTTTTAATTTTATTTTGAATAGCGAGTAAGTTCCTTTACTCGTGACGGATACTTTCATTGTTTTTTAAAGAAGTCAACATGGAAAATTAAGTTGACGATGGGTGAAATCTCGGAATGTTGTCCTTCGCTGAGTTTGCGCATCGGCCAAGTTGAAGCGAGGGGGCACCAGCAGTGGCGCCCCTCGTCGGGAAGTTACTGCATCAACACTTCAATCGAGCCATCAGCCGTCATGCTGACCTGGCTGGTGCCCGCTTCGACTTCCGGGGTCACCGGCGCGGAATCCATGGCGGCTGCCTTCATCATCATCGGCGCACGCAGGTACGGTTGTGGGTAACCGTTGCTGTTGAGGTTCAGGTTAACGATTTTATAGCCCTTGCCGCCCAGCGCATCGGTGGCCAGTTGCGCGCGGTTTTTGAAGGCGGTGACGGCTTCTTTTAGCAACTGGTCTTCGCTGGCCTTGCGGGTCGGGTCGGCGATGGCGAAGTCCATGCCGCCCATTTTCAGGTCGGTCAGCAGTTCGCCGGTGAGTTTGGACAGGGCGGCGAAGTCGGTGCTTTCCAGGCGCAGTTCGGCGCGTTCGCGCCAGCCGGTGATCTTCTGGCCTTTGGTGTCGTAGATCGGATAACTGTTGCGGCTGCCCGTGCGCAGGGTGATGTCTTTGACCTGTTTGGCCTGGGCGGTTGCCTTGTTCATGGTGGTGCTGATGGCGGCGGCGAGTTTGGCCGGGTCGGTGTTCTGCTCTTCGGTGTAGAGCGTCACGATCATCTGGTCGCGGGCGACTTCCTGGCTGACTTCGGCGCGCAGGGAAATCTGGTTGTAGTGCAGCTCATCGGCGGCCAGCGCCGGAAGGCTGGCGACGCTGCCGACGGTCAGGGCGAGGAGGGCGGCGCTGCGGCGAAATGTGTGCATGAAGGCTCCTTGAATGAGGCGCAGGTGTTGGGTCTCGGCCTGCGTGAACCATCAGACTCTAACTTCTCTGATCCGGTTCGCCCAGTTACAACTTCTATACACATGCCCGGGGCTGCTGCGCAGCCCTTCGCGAGCAGGCTCGCTCCCACAGAGGAATGCATTTCAAAAGTGGGAGCGAGCCTGCTCGCGAAGAGGTTTTCACAGTCGCCGAAAATCTTTTTGCCATGTGGTCGTTTGCCGCACTTTCGCCTCTGAACCCCGCGCCTTGGTTATACTCCGTGCGATCCGCCTGGAGCGCTCATCAGGAGAGCTCATGCTCGCCCCCGTACAACTGACTTCCGCCACTCGCCAGAACCTCTGGCGGCTGACTTTCATCCGCACTCTGGTGCTGGCCGCGCAGGCCGGGTCCGTGGGCCTGGCGTACTGGCTGCAATTGTTGCCGTTGCCTTGGGTGCAACTGGCGATGACCCTGGGCTGTTCGATTCTGCTCTGCGTGTTCACGGCTGTGCGCCTGCGTACGTCGTGGCCGGTGACCGAGCTTGAATACGCGCTGCAACTGGCCTGCGATCTGGTGATTCACAGTGCGCTGCTGTATTTCTCCGGCGGTTCGACCAACCCGTTTGTTTCCTATTATCTGGTGCCGTTGACCATCGCGGCGGTGACCCTGCCGTGGCGTTATTCGGTCATTCTGTCGGGCATCGCGCTGGCGTTGTACACGCTGATGCTGACGCGTTTCTATCCGCTGGAAACCCTGCCGGTCGCCCGTGAGAATCTGCAGATCTACGGCATGTGGCTGAGCTTCGCCCTCGCCGCTGCGGTGATCACCTTCTTCGCTGCGCGCATGGCTGAGGAGCTGCGCCGGCAGGAAGAGTTACGGGCGATTCGTCGCGAAGAAGGCCTGCGCGATCAGCAATTGCTTGCCGTCGCCACGCAAGCAGCCGGTGCCGCGCATGAGCTGGGTACGCCACTGGCGACCATGAGCGTGCTGCTCAAAGAGATGCAGCAAGACCACCCGGATGCGCTGTTGCAGGATGATCTGAAAGTGCTGCAGGATCAGGTCAAGCTGTGCAAGGAAACCTTGCAGCAACTGGTGCGCGCCGCCGAGGCCAACCGGCGTCTGGCGGTGGAGATGCAGGATGTCACCGACTGGCTCGACGAAGCGCTGAACCGCTGGCACCTGATGCGCCCGGAGGCCAGTTATCGCTTCCAGCGTCTCGGCCAAGGCACCGTGCCACGCATGGCGCCGCCGCCGGATCTGACCCAGGCGCTGCTCAATTTGCTGAACAACGCTGCTGACGCCTGCCCGGAAAATCTCCAGGTGACGCTGGATTGGGATGCGGAGACTTTGACCATCAGCATTCGCGACCACGGCGCCGGTGTGCCGCTGGCCATCGCCGAGCAGATTGGCAAACCGTTTTTTACCACCAAGGGCAAAGGTTTCGGCCTGGGCCTGTTTTTGAGCAAGGCCAGCGTGACACGCGCCGGCGGCTCAGTGAAACTCTATAGTCATGAGGAAGGCGGCACGCTCACCGAGCTGCGTCTGCCCCATGGCGCCCGAGGAGACCAACATGAGTGACGAAATCCAAGTCGAAGGCGAAGAGCTGCCGCATCTGCTGCTGGTCGACGACGACGCGACCTTCACCCGCGTCATGGCCCGTGCCATGGCCCGCCGCGGCTTTCGCGTCAGCACTGCCGGTTCCGCTGAAGAAGGCCTGACCATCGCCCAGGCCGATCTGCCGGATTACGCCGCGCTGGACCTGAAAATGGACGGCGACTCCGGACTTGTCCTGCTGCCCAAGCTGCTGGAGCTGGACCCGGAAATGCGCGTGGTGATCCTCACCGGTTATTCGAGCATTGCTACCGCCGTCGAGGCGATCAAGCGCGGCGCCTGCAACTACCTGTGCAAACCCGCCGACGCCGATGACGTACTCGCCGCGTTGCTATCCGAGCACGCCGACCTCGACAGTCTGGTGCCGGAAAACCCGATGTCGGTCGACCGCCTGCAGTGGGAACACATCCAGCGCGTGCTCACCGAGCACGAAGGCAACATCTCCGCCACGGCCCGCGCGCTGGGCATGCACCGCCGCACTCTGCAGCGCAAACTGCAGAAGCGTCCGGTGCGTCGCTGAACCTGCGCTGAACGACTATCGCCGGCCCTCGCGTTAAAACGCGCCGATCATCTATGATCGGCGCGTGTCTGTTGTTTTTTCTATCGAGCCTTATCCATGAATCAGAACGCTGAATATTCCGCGGTCAACGATGCCGTGCGCGGGCAGTTTTTTCGCAAAGTCTGGGCGATGACCACGCCTTACTGGCGCAGCGAAGAGAAGGGCAAGGCCTGGACGTTGCTGATTGCCGTGATCGCGCTGACGTTGTTCAGCGTGGCAATTTCGGTGTGGATCAACAGTTGGTACAAGGATTTCTATAACGCCCTGCAGAAAAAGGATGAAGCAGCATTCTGGCAGTTGATTCTGTACTTCTGCGGCATCGCCACGGTGGCAATCCTCGGCGCGGTGTATCGCCTGTACCTGACGCAGATGCTGACCATCCGCTGGCGGGCGTGGCTGACCGAGAAACACTTCAAACGCTGGCTCGACCACAAGAATTACTACCAGCTGGAGCAGGGCGGTTACACCGATAACCCCGATCAGCGCATTTCCGAAGACCTCAATACCTACACCGCCAATACCCTGAGCCTGGGCCTCGGGTTGCTGCGCACGATTGTCAGTCTGGTGTCGTTCTCGATCATCTTGTGGGGCGTGTCGGGCAGTATCGAAGTGTTTGGCATCGAGATTCCCGGTTACATGTTCTGGTGCGCGCTGTTGTATGCGGCGGTCGGCAGTTGGTTGACGCACTTGATCGGGCGCCGTCTGATTGGCCTGAACAACCAGCAGCAACGCTTCGAAGCGGACCTGCGTTTCTCCATGGTGCGCGTGCGCGAAAACGCTGAGAGCATCGCGTTATACAACGGCGAACCCAATGAAAACCGCCGTTTGAGCAACCGCTTCGGGCTGGTCTGGCATAACTTCTGGGACATCATGCGCGTGTCCAAGCGCCTGACGTTCTTCACTTCCGGCTACGGCCAGATCGCAATCATTTTCCCGTTTATCGTCGCGGCGCCGCGTTACCTGTCCGGCAAGATCGAACTGGGCGAGCTGATGCAAATCAACTCGGCGTTCGGCAACGTGCAAGAGAATTTCAGTTGGTTCATCACTGCTTATTCGGACCTGGCCGCGTGGCGCGCCACCTGTGATCGTCTGCTGAGTTTCCGTCAGGCCATGACTGACAACGAGGAGCGCACCCCGGCCATCGATGTGCAGAATCAGGGCAGCGAACTGCAGGTGCACAACCTCGGCCTGGATCTGTCCGACGGTCGTCATTTGCTGACCAACGCCGATATGACCGTGGAGCCGGGTGAGCGCGTGATGCTCAGCGGCCGCTCCGGCAGCGGCAAGTCCACATTGCTGCGGGCGATGGGGCATTTGTGGCCGGCGGGCCACGGCAATATCCGTTTGCCGGCAGCGCGTTATCTGTTCCTGCCGCAGAAGCCCTATCTGCCGATCGGCACATTGCGTGAAGCGCTGAGTTATCCACAACCCGGCGACACCTACACGCCAGAGCGTTATGCACAGGTGCTGGAAACCTGTCGCTTGCCGCACCTGGTTGGACGTCTGGATGAAGCCAATCACTGGCAGCGCATGCTCTCGCCGGGGGAGCAGCAACGCCTGGCCTTCGCCCGCGCGCTTCTTTATGCACCGCAATGGCTGTACATGGACGAAGCCACTTCAGCGATGGATGAAGAGGACGAGGCGACGTTGTATCAGGCGCTGATCGATCAGATTCCGGGGTTGAGCATTGTCAGTGTCGGTCACAGAAGCAGTTTGAAACGATTCCATCCGCGGCATGTGCGGATCGACAGCGGGCATTTGGTGGAGCAACCCGTGACTGCCTGACCCCACGGATCCCTTGTAGGAGCTGCCGAAGGCTGCGATCTTTTGATTTTTAAGATCAAGATCAAAAGATCGCAGCCTTCGGCAGCTCCTACATGGAGGTCGTGTTGACAGTGATCGTACAACTCGCTTGAGCTATGATGGCCGCAAGCCGAACTTTCGAGACAAGATGCAGACCATGGAAAAGCTGATCGACACCCCGCGCCTCCCCCGCAAGCGCCGCAGCCTCGCCCAGGAACTGGTGACGGTGTTGAGCGAGCAGATCCGCGATGGCCTGCTCAAGCGTGGCGACAAGTTGCCCACCGAGTCGGCGATCATGGAAGCCCATGGCGTCAGCCGCACCGTGGTGCGTGAGGCAATTTCCCGTCTGCAGGCCGCCGGCCAGGTGGAAACCCGCCACGGCATCGGTACCTTTGTCCTCGATACGCCGAGCCCGAGCGGTTTCCGCATCGATCCGGCCACTGTCGTCACCCTGCGTGACGTGCTGGCGATCCTCGAATTGCGCATCAGCCTCGAAGTCGAATCCGCCGGCCTCGCCGCGCAACGTCGCAGCCCCGAGCAACTGGCAACCATGCGCGCCGCCCTCGACGCCTTGAATGAAAGCGCCTCGCATGCCAGTGATGCGGTGTCGTCGGACTTCGCTTTCCACCTGGAAATCGCCCTGTCCACCGGCAACCGCTATTTCACCGACATCATGACTCACCTGGGCACCAGCATCATTCCGCGTACGCGGCTGAACTCGGCGCGCCTGGCCCACGATGATCAACAGCACTACATGAGCCGGCTGAGCCGTGAGCACGAGGAAATCTACGACGCAATTGCCCGCCAGGATTCCGATGCAGCGCGTGCAGCGATGCGGTTGCACCTGACCAACAGCCGCGAAAGACTGCGCCAGGCCCATGAAGAGGCGCAGGCGCAGGGGTGAAGCTGATCTTATCCTTATTTCACAACAGTTAACTCGAGCAGAGGAGACTTTGCTTTGTTTTGCACGGTTGTGACTGTGTAATAAATATGCGCTCGAGAATCTGATACCAGATTCTTCTCAAAAAAATCCTTCGGGATTAGTAGTTCAATGAGGCCGGGGACATTCTCGACTGTTGCTGACACTCTGTACGCACCGCTGCCTAGCTCCGTAACAAGCTCCACCTTGCTGTCTTTGGTAAAACCTGTTCCCGAAATAACAACCTGAGCGGTCGCATTCGCATCTAGATCACTGAGCTTCAACTGATTGTTTGTTGCTTCTTTAATCACTGGTGCAGGCAGTGCTTTGGTTTCAGCAGTCATATCGATATTCCTTTTCGAGGCTGGAGTAGGTGAGGTTTAGCCGAGCAGCAACCCTGGCTTACAACCTCACCCGCCCAGTTAAATCCGGCGCCCTTCATCCCACACCTGTAAAAACTACTAGTACCGACCAACGGTTAGTCACGATCATTCGTGCCAGTTGTCGGGCCTTTCCGCGCTTTTGAAGCGCACGGCCCGTGGGTATTGAGCAAATATTTCCCATTTTGCCCAGCATCATTCAGCCGGCTTGGCTGACGATGATCAACAGCACTACATGAGCCGGCTGAGCCGTGAGCACGAGGGAATCTATGACGCAATTGCCCGCCAGGACTCCGATGCGACGCGTGGGGCGATGCGCCTGCACCTGACCAACAGCCGCGAAAGACTGCGCCAGGCCCATGAAGAGGGGCAGGCGCAGAGGGGCTGAAGGTTAAGGTTGCAGTTTGAATCTGGCTTCAAGAGAGTCCACTGGAGCACTATCCGCTCTGGTGAATGTGTACGTTAAGGTGGCTTGTTCACCCGCAACCGCGCCTACTGCAAACGCGCTCTTTGGGATCGCAATCACAATGGGCTTCCCGACATGGTGGCCAGTAAGAGTGATTACACCGCTATTCCAAGGGGGCCCACCAGTTCTGTTTAGGGATAGCTTGACGCCGTCACCTACCGAGGCATCCGGTACTACAGGGACTACGGCTTCGGTCGGATCGTCAAGTCGGCTAATGTAGACTGTGTCGTTCTCGGCTCAAACAGCTTTCCCATTTCATGAAGAAGCAGGTGCAGGGTGGATTTCGATGGGAGTCAGGGCGTATCGACAATCGACAGAACCAGCGTGCCTGACGGTGTTGGAATTCCGCCTATCTCTGCGCAATAGCTGATCAAGGCCTGCCCGTCTTGGAAGCGATAACTGAACATGGATGTCCCGAGCTCGACTTGCTCCTCGCCGGCTAGTCGAGTGTCAAATCGAGCCACCCAGACCTGAGGCGGACTGAAGCGGTCGACTTTAACTTCAATGTGAATGTCGATCCGTTGATCGGGGGCTTTTCCCTCATAGAGAAAGTCGAGCAGGAATCCGTCAACCAGTTTTTGTGGATCCAGAATATTGCCTGATGCTTGAGGTGCCAACGGTGCCGCAAGCAACTCTACGGGTGAGGCGGTCAGCGACGTCATGGAAACGTTCTCCTTGGGGGCGGAAGATGTCAGGCAACGTATTGGCTGCCTGATTTTCCAGCTGCCCGTAATGACAGTTGAGAAAAGCGGTAGCTGTAGGCCCGATTCGAACGGGCCTCGAAGGCCCGATGCACCTCAGGCAATGCCTGACCAGCCGCCGCGACAGACTGCGCCAGGCCCATGAAGAGGCGCAGACGCAGGGGTGGCGGCAATTAACGCTCGAGTTGAACTGTCAGTACTTGTGAGTGCGAAACATTACCGGCGCGGCTAACGGTGTAGTGAAGTTTGGCGGTTGCGCCCCTAGCGAGGTTTTTCTCAAAAGTACTTTTGGGAATGGCGAAGATGAGGAGCTGTCCTACCGTCCCTGGAGACAATGTGATTTTCTCGTCAAAGTTGTTGCCGGTAGAGGTTGTTACGTACAGCACAACTTCATCGCCGGCAGCTGAGTTTTGATAAGGCGCCACCTCAGCGTGAGCGTCTTCCTTCAGTTTCCCTACATACAGAACTCCCTTAACCGCTTCTTTGAGTGCTGGTTCAGCAAGTGCTTTAATTTGTACAGTCATGGTCAATTCCTTTTTCGCTATGATTCAAACCGTTGACGGAGCGAAGGTGGGGCCCTGCACTGACGGAGCCGGTTCGTTAACTCCTCAGTCATTAAGGCCGGAACCGGATACCCCAGGCACCTGTAAGAAATACCAGTCCCGACCAACGGTCAGACCTCAAACGCGGAAATGCTTACGCCTCAACCCGCAACCTCAACGCCTGCGAATACGGCTCCATACTCGACTCATCACGAAACTTGTACCTCAGCTCCACCTCGCGGTTCAGGTACGGTTGCAACGCCTCTTTCGGCAGTTGCACCTCGATGTCGAACAGCTTTTCCATCTCGTCTTCGGCGTCGTCCCAGGCGCCAGTGTCCACCTCATCACCTTCCCACTCAGGTTCTTCGGCATCGCTGCCGAGGATCGCGTAGACGCTCCAGTTGGCCGCGAAATCGCTGGAATCCGGCACCTGCACGGTGAGGATGTCCGGCAGTTGCGACAGCTGAACAGTGACGCAATCGTCTTGCGCAGGGGCGGCGTGGGTGAGGGTGGGGGCGGCAAAATGCATCGACATAGCGGCTTCCTTAAAGTGGTCCGCCACGATCCTTCGTGGCAGTCGGCATACTTTACGAGCCGCTGGTCCTTCAGGAATTAAACGAATCCAGACCGGATATTTCCGCGAGCAAATGCTTCAAGAACGGGCCTTCCAGCGATTTCTGCAAGCGCAGAAAGCGATTTTGTCGGACAAAAAACTGCGGCCAACGATGAAATGCTGTTGACGGTTGTTTTTTAAGTTGTACGATGACCTACAACTTCGGCGAAGGCTGAACGGTCCACTCACAATAAAACGTTGCTACCAGGGTGTTCGAATAATGAATCCACAAGAACTGAAGTCCATCCTCTCTGCCGGCCTGCTGTCTTTCCCGGTAACCGATTTCAACGCGCAGGGCGATTTCAACCGCGCGGGCTACATCAAACGCCTGGAATGGCTGGCTCCGTATGGCGCTTCGGCTCTGTTCGCTGCCGGCGGCACCGGTGAGTTCTTCTCCCTGGCCGCCAGCGAATACTCGGAAATCATCAAGACTGCCGTCGACACCTGCGCCACCAGCGTGCCAATCCTCGCCGGCGTCGGTGGTTCGACCCGTCAGGCCATCGAATACGCTCAGGAAGCCGAACGTCTGGGCGCCAAAGGCCTGTTGCTGCTGCCGCACTACCTGACCGAAGCGAGCCAGGACGGTGTTGCCGCGCACGTTGAAGCCGTGTGCAAATCGGTGAAGATCGGCGTGGTCGTCTACAACCGCAACGTTTGCCGCCTCACCGCGCCGCTGCTGGAACGTCTGGCCGAGCGCTGCCCGAACCTGATCGGCTACAAGGATGGCCTGGGCGATATCGAGTTGATGGTGTCGATCCGTCGCCGTCTCGGCGATCGCTTCAGCTACCTGGGTGGTCTGCCGACCGCTGAAGTCTACGCCGCGGCCTACAAGGCTTTGGGCGTGCCGGTCTACTCCTCGGCGGTGTTCAACTTCATCCCGAAAACCGCGATGGACTTCTACCACGCGATCGCTCGCGAAGATCACGCTACCGTCGGCAAGATCATCGACGACTTCTTCCTGCCATACCTGGACATCCGCAACCGCAAGGCCGGTTACGCCGTGAGCATCGTCAAGGCCGGTGCAAAAATCGCCGGCTATGACGCAGGCCCGGTGCGTGCGCCGCTGACCGACCTGACCGGCGAAGAGTACGAAATGCTCGCCGCGCTGATCGACAAGCAAGGCGCGCAATAAACCAGAGAAGCGAAGCCGCTGAGCAATCAGCGGCTTTTTGCGTGAAGGCTTTTAGAGTTGAGGGCTGCCCTGTGACAACTGCAAAACGCTACGACAACTACATCAATGGCGAATGGGTCGCCGGTGCCGATTACTCGGCCAACATCAACCCGTCGGAACTCAGCGACACCATCGGCGACTACGCCAAGGCCGACCTGACCCAAGTCAACGCCGCCATCGACGCCGCCCGCGCTGCGTTCCCGGCGTATTCCACATCGGGCATTCAGGCCCGTCACGATTCGCTGGATAAAGTCGGCACTGAGATCCTGGCTCGTCGCGAAGAGCTCGGCACCCTACTGGCCCGTGAAGAAGGCAAGACCCTGCCGGAAGCGATTGGTGAAGTGACCCGCGCCGGCAACATATTCAAGTTCTTCGCCGGTGAATGCCTGCGTCTGTCCGGCGATTACGTGCCATCGGTACGCCCGGGCGTCAACGTTGAAGTCACTCGCGAAGCGCTGGGCGTGGTCGGTCTGATCACCCCGTGGAACTTCCCGATCGCCATCCCGGCGTGGAAGATTGCTCCGGCCCTGGCCTACGGCAACTGCGTCGTGCTCAAGCCTGCCGATCTGGTTCCGGGCTGCGCCTGGGCACTGGCCGAAATCATCTCCCGCGCGGGCTTCCCGGCCGGTGTGTTCAACCTGGTGATGGGCAGCGGTCGCGTGGTTGGCGAGGCGTTGGTCAACAGCCCGAAAGTCGACGGCATCAGCTTCACCGGTTCGGTAGGCGTTGGCCGGCAGATCGCGGTCAACTGCGTTTCGCGCCAGGCCAAGGTGCAGCTGGAAATGGGCGGCAAGAACCCGCAGATCATTCTCGACGACGCCGACCTCAAGCAAGCGGTCGAGCTGTCGGTGCAGAGCGCGTTCTACTCCACCGGCCAGCGTTGCACCGCGTCGAGCCGTCTGATCGTTACTGCCGGTATCCACGACAAGTTCGTCGAAGCCATGGCCGAGCGCATGAAGTCGATCAAGGTCGGTCACGCCCTGAAAGCCGGCACTGACATCGGTCCGGTGGTGTCCCAGGCGCAGCTTGAACAGGACATGAAGTACATCGATATCGGCCAGTCCGAAGGTGCACGTCTGGTCAGCGGTGGTGGTGTGGTGACCTGCGATACCGAAGGCTACTTCCTCGCTCCAACGCTGTTCGCCGACAGTGAAGCGTCGATGCGTATCAGCCGCGAAGAGATCTTCGGCCCGGTGGCCAACATTGTGCGCGTGGCCGATTATGACGCCGCGCTGGCGATGGCCAACGACACCGAATTCGGCCTGTCGGCCGGCATCGCGACCACCTCGCTGAAGTACGCCAACCACTTCAAGCGCCACTCACAGGCCGGGATGGTGATGGTCAACCTGCCGACCGCCGGCGTGGATTACCACGTACCGTTCGGTGGCCGTAAAGGCTCGTCCTACGGCTCTCGTGAGCAGGGCCGCTACGCGCAAGAGTTCTACACGGTCGTGAAGACCAGTTACATCGGTTCCTGATACACGCAATACCCCTGTAGGGGCTGCCGAAGGCTGCGATCTTTGCTTTTGAAGATCAAAAGATCGCAGCCTTCGGCAGCTCCTACAGGGAATAAATGCAAGACCAAAGAAGCTTCACCCCGCATAAAAATAATCAGTGGGAGTACATCTGCATGCAATCCTCCAAGCCGACTCACGTCCGCTATTTGATCCTGCTCATGCTGTTTCTGGTGACCACGATCAACTACGCCGACCGTGCCACGATCGCCATTGCCGGCTCCAGCCTGCAAAAGGATCTGGGCATTGACGCCGTTACCCTCGGCTACATCTTCTCCGCATTCGGTTGGGCCTACGTCGCCGGGCAAATTCCCGGTGGCTGGCTGCTCGATCGCTTCGGCTCGAAAAAAGTCTATGCCCTGAGCATTTTCACTTGGTCGCTGTTCACCGTGCTGCAAGGCTTCGTCGGTGAATTCGGCATGTCCACAGCGGTGGTTGCGCTGTTCATGCTGCGCTTTCTCGTGGGCCTGGCCGAAGCGCCATCGTTCCCCGGCAACGCGCGCATTGTTGCCGCGTGGTTCCCGACCGCTGAACGCGGCACCGCTTCGGCGATCTTCAACTCGGCGCAGTACTTTGCCACCGTGTTGTTCGCGCCGCTGATGGGCTGGATCGTCTACAGCTTCGGCTGGGAGCACGTGTTCATCGTCATGGGTATCCTCGGCATCGTGTTCTCGCTGGTGTGGCTGAAAGTCATCTACAGCCCGCGCGAACACCCACGTGTCAACGAGGCCGAGTTCAAGCACATCGCTGACAACGGCGGCATGGTCGACATGGATCAGAAGGGCAAGAAGTCCGACGGTCCAAAGTGGGATTACATCCGTCAGTTGCTGACCAATCGCATGATGCTCGGTGTGTATCTGGGCCAGTACTGCATCAACGGCATCACCTATTTCTTCCTGACCTGGTTCCCGGTGTATCTGGTGCAAGAGCGTGGCATGACCATTCTCAAGGCCGGTTTCATCGCTTCGTTGCCGGCGATCTGCGGCTTTATCGGCGGCGTACTCGGCGGGGTGATTTCCGACTACCTGCTGCGCAAGGGCCACTCGCTGACCTTCGCCCGCAAGGCGCCGATCATCGCCGGTCTGCTGGTTTCGAGCAGCATCGTTGCGTGCAACTATGTCGAAGTGGAATGGATGGTCGTGGGCTTCATGGCGCTGGCATTCTTCGGCAAAGGTGTTGGCGCACTGGGCTGGGCGGTGGTCTCCGACACTTCGCCTAAACAGATCGCCGGTCTGAGCGGTGGCCTGTTCAACACCTTCGGCAACATCGCTTCGATCACCACGCCAATCGTGATTGGCTACATCATCAGCTCCACCGGTTCGTTCAAATGGGCGCTGGTGTTTGTCGGTGCCAACGCACTGGTCGCGGTGTTCAGCTACCTGGTGATCGTCGGCCCGATCAAGCGTGTGGTCTTGAAAAAGCCGCCAGCCAAGGGCGGTAATGAAGCCACCGGCAATTTGTCTCAAGCGCATTCCTGAGGAGCGGCGTCATGCAGTTGATTGAACATTCCGACTCGCCGCGCTACATCCGCCTGCACGAGCGGGACAACGTGGTAGTGGTGGTCAACGATCAGGGCGTACCGGCCGGTACCGAGTTTGCCGATGGCCTGGTCACCGTGGATTTCGTGCCGCAGAGCCACAAGGTCACCTTGGAGGACATTCCCGAAGGCGGCCCGGTGATTCGTTACGGGCAGATCATTGGCTACGCGTTGCAGCCGATCCGTCGTGGCAGTTGGGTCAAGGAAGATCAACTGCGCATGCCGACCGCGCCGCCGCTGGACAGCCTGCCGCTGTCCACCGACGTGCCGGCCGCGCAGGCACCGCTGGAAGGCTTCACCTTCGAGGGCTATCGCAACGCCGACGGCACCGTCGGCACGCGCAATATTCTCGGGATTACCACGACCGTACAGTGCGTCACCGGCGTGCTCGATCACGCGGTCAAGCGCATCAAGGAAGAGCTGCTGCCGAAGTACCCGCACGTCGATGACGTGGTGGCGCTGACTCACAGTTACGGCTGCGGCGTGGCGATCACCGCCACCGACGCCTACATCCCGATTCGTACCGTGCGCAATCTGGCGCGCAACCCGAACCTGGGCGGCGAGGCGCTGGTGATCAGTCTGGGCTGCGAAAAATTGCAGGCCGGGCAGGTGATGCATGAGGACGATGCGTCTGTGGATCTCAGCGATCCGTGGCTGTACCGCTTGCAGGATTCCAGTCACGGTTTCACCGAAATGATCGAGCAGATCATGCAACTGGCTGAAGTCCGTTTGAAGAAACTCGACCAGCGCCGCCGCGAAACCGTGCCGGCCTCCGAGCTGATTCTCGGTATGCAGTGCGGCGGCAGCGATGCGTTCTCCGGGATTACCGCCAACCCGGCGCTGGGTTATGCCTCGGACTTGCTGTTGCGCGCGGGGGCGACGGTGATGTTTTCCGAAGTCACCGAAGTGCGCGATGCGATCTACCTGCTGACTTCACGGGCGCAGACGCAGACCGTCGCCGAAGAGCTGGTGCGCGAGATGGACTGGTACGACCGTTACCTGGCCAAGGGCGAGGCTGATCGCAGCGCCAATACCACGCCGGGCAACAAGAAGGGCGGGTTGTCGAACATTGTCGAGAAGTCGCTGGGCTCGATCGTCAAGTCCGGCAGCAGCGCGATCAATGGCGTGCTCGGCCCGGGCGAGCGTTTCAAGCGCAAGGGCCTGATTTTCTGCGCGACGCCGGCGAGCGATTTTGTTTGCGGTACGCTGCAACTGGCGGCGGGGATGAACCTGCACGTGTTCACTACGGGGCGCGGCACGCCTTACGGGCTGGCCATGGCGCCGGTGGTCAAGGTGTCGACACGGACTGAATTGGCGCAGCGCTGGCCGGACCTGATCGACATCGATGCCGGCCGCATTGCTACCGGGCGAGCGACCATCGAGGAACTGGGCTGGGAGTTGTTTCACTACTACCTGGATGTGGCCAGTGGCAAGCAACAGACCTGGGCGGAGAAGCACAAGCTGCACAACGACATCACCTTGTTCAACCCGGCGCCGATTACTTGAGGTGGTCGATACTCTCCGGGAATATGCCGGAATTCAGCATCCATAGGTGATGTATAGCGGCGCCGTTTTTCCATTGCTACCACGATTACTGGTTGCCTGTAGCAATGGAAAACGGCTTCTTGAAACGACTGAAATCCAAAGACTTGTGGATGAAGTAAAAAAGTTTTTTAGTGTGTATCAAGCCGATCAGGTTAGTGTAGTCCAAGTCACATTATCCAAATATAAGTCGCCCGCCGTCAGGGACCTCAATCCACTAAAACCAGTGATAAATAGCGTGTCCAAGGGCCTTGTTGGTGATTTTTCATATTCGACAGTGCCGATAGAGATAGGGTCGCCGCTTATCCCCGCACCACCTCCATATGCCCAAACATAGGCAGTTCCATCTGCGTTTGAGCTCACTGCCTTGACGTTGAAACTAACACTTTTTACCGATTCTCCAAATGAAAGCTTCAATCTGGAGCCAGCGGGCAAAAATAGACATTTAACTCCGAAGCCCGGCTGGTCGATTTTAGCTATCTTTGAATATGTTTCGGTCGGTTGATGCTCGATAGTGATGTCCAATCCGCTACTGAATGAAACTTTTTGACCTGTTTCAAAGGATTGGTAATTTTCATTTTCGAAGTTCTCGATGTGAATGGCTGAAACATCATTGATGTTCGAAGTACCTGAAGTTTTATCGTCTGATGATTGGGTTGACATTGTTGTATCTCCTGTAAGTTATTTTGTTTTGCGGGAGTTATTGAGCGCGCACGGCAGAAAGTCTGCCACTGTCAGATCTGACAGTTACGACGAACGGTCGTATAGGGAGCTGCCTACAATAATGAGATCTTCTATCAGAGGACCGGTACCGGATGTGGGATTGCCTGCCAAGATGTCCTTGCACACATGTGCCTCCCCGTCGCTTATCATTAGCCCCCTATCGACGCTCACCCAAGGCTCCCCGGCATGCTGGCAATCTTTCTTGAAACCCTGAACATCACCGCGCCGGTGTTTGCCATGCTGTTTCTCGGTGTGCTGCTCAAGCGCATCGACTGGATCAACGACAACTTCATTCACACCGCCTCGTCGCTGGTGTTCAACGTGACCATGCCGGCGCTGCTGTTTCTCGGCATCCTCCACGCTGACCTGCACGCCGCGCTGCAACCGTCGCTACTTATCTATTTTTCTCTCGCCACGTTGGTGAGTTTCGCCGTGGCCTGGGGCTGGGCGATTTTCAAGTGTCCGCGTGAAGATCGCGGCATTTACACCCAGGGCGCGTTTCGCGGTAACAACGGCGTGATCGGTCTGGCGCTCGCCGCGAGCATGTACGGCGACTACGGGATTTCCCTCGGCGCGATCCTCGCAGCCCTAGTCATCCTGTTCTACAACACGCTGTCGACCATTGTGCTGGCGGTGTACAGCCCGGTGATCAAGTCCGATCCGTGGAGTATCTCTAAGAGCGTGTTCAGCAACCCGCTGATCATCAGCGTGATTTCGGCGGCGCCGTTCGCCTATTTCAAGATCGGACTGCCGGGCTGGCTGGAAACCTCTGGCCAGTATCTGGCGCAGACCACATTGCCGCTGGCGCTGATTTGTATCGGTGGCACGCTGTCGCTGGCGGCATTGCGCAAGAGTGGCAAAATGGCGCTCAGTTCCAGTCTGGTGAAGATGATCGGTTTGCCGTTGCTGGCAACCGTGGGCGCGTGGCTGTGGGGCTTTCGCGGGGCGGAGCTGGGGATTCTTTTTCTGTACTTCGGCAGTCCGACGGCAGCGGCGAGTTTCGTCATGGCCCGGGCAGCGCAGGGCAATCATGAACTGGCGGCGGCGATTATCGTGATGACCACGTTGATGGCGGCGATCACCACCAATGTCGGGATCTTTGTGTTGCAGTGGGGTGGGTGGATCTGACAAGGATTTGCGGTGTCTGCCAGGGCCTCTTCGCGAGCAGGCTCGCTCCCACAGGGAAGCGCATTGCAAATGTGGGAGCGAGCCTGCTCGCGAAGGCGGTCACTGCGGTTTCCGATAACTGTCGATCACTTCCTGCGCCGCGCGAAACGCATCGATCGCCGCTGGCACGCCGGCATACACCGCGCAATGCAGCAGGGCTTCGCGAATCTCCTCGACGCTGCAGCCGTTGTTCAGCGCACCGCGCACATGGCCTTTCAACTCCTGCGGGCACTTCAATGCAGTCAACGCTGCAAGGGTAATCAGGCTGCGGGTTTTCAGCGACAGACCTTCGCGATTCCACACCCCGCCCCAGGCGTGTTCATTGACGAAATCCTGCAACGGCTGGGTAAATTCGGTGGCATTGCCCAGCGCGCGATCAACGAACGCATCGCCCATGACCTGACGACGGATCTCAACCCCGGACTGCTTCGACTCGCTCATGGCACATCTCTCTTGTGGTGTTGGCGACGCCAGGCGCGGATCGACGTGAACAGCAGAAACGTCAGCAGCGCCGGCAGGACATAAAACAGCATCAAGCGCTCGAGCTTGCCGGCCAGCGGCATGCCGGTGGTGAACGACACCACGTGCAGCCCGTAGACCAGATACAAACCGAGCAGCAGCAAGCCTTCGGCTCGGGTCACGCGATAGCCCGAGTAAAACACTGGCAGACATAGCGCAGCGACGCCGAGCATCACCGGCAGGTCGAAATCCAGCGCATTGGGGGAAACGGACAGTGGCGTCGGTGCGAGCAGCGCGGTCAGCCCGAGCACGCCGAGCAGGTTGAACAGATTGGCGCCGATCACGTTGCCCACGGCAATGTCGCGCTGCCCGCGCAACGCGGCGATCAGCGAGGTCGCCAGTTCCGGCAGCGAAGTGCTGACCGCGACTACGGTCAGGCCGATGACCCGCTCCGACAGGCCAAGGTCGGTGGCCACGACCACGGCGGCGCCGAGCAGCAAGCGGCCGGCGAACACCAGCATGGCCAGGCCAGCGACAATCATCAGCACACTGATCAGCCAGGATTGCTGCGTGTCCTCCGGTCTCGTGCTGTGTGGTCGGGTCGAATGCCGCGACTGGCGGAACAGCAAACCGAGGTACAGCGCCAAAGCCCCGAGCAGCAACACGCCATCGAAGCGGCCGAGGTCTTTATTCCAGGCAAGGATGAACACCAGCAGGCTGGCGCCGATCATCAGCGGGATATCGAGTCGCACCAGTTGTCGCGATACGCGCAGCGGGATGATCAGCGCCGACAGGCCGAGGGTCACCAGAATGTTGAAGATGCCACTGCCGACCACGCTGCCGACGGCAATGTCCGGGTTGTCGGTCAGCGCCGCTTGCAGGCTGACGGTCATTTGCGGCGCGCTGCTGCCGAGGGCGACGATGGTCAGGCCGATGATCAGCGGGCGCACATGCAGGCGCTCGGCCAGACGCACGGCGGCGCGCACCATCAGCTCGGCGCCGATGATCAAAAGAACCAGGCCGCTGAGCAATTCGATGACGTTGATCAGCGGCAGATCGGCTAGTCCGAAAATGGTCGGCGCTCCATCAGTCGAGGGCCTGTACGCGGACCCGTGCGGTGCCGCTGCGCAGCATGCCGATTTCGTCGGCAGCCTCGCGCGACAGATCGATCAGCCGGCCACGGGTGTGCGGGCCACGGTCATTGATACGGACCACGACCGATTCATCGTTTTTCAGGTTGGTGACCTTCACCCGCGTGCCGAACGGCAACTGGCGGTGGGCGGCGGTCAGGGAATGCTGGTTGAACGCTTCGCCGCTGGCGGTGCGTTTGCCGTGGTGTCTGGCTCCGTAATAGGAGGCGACGCCGGTCTGGTCGTAACCGTGCGGGTCGATGGTGTCAGTACTGGCGCAACCGGCCAGCAGGGAGAGCAGGGCGCTGCTCAAAAACAGGCGCTTCATTCAAGGTTTCCCGGATACAAATGTGGGAGCGAGCCTGCTCGCGATAGCGGTTCGACAGTCACTTTTTCAGTGTCTGACATTTCGCTATCGCGAGCAGGCTCACTCCTACAGGGGATGGAGCCAGGCTTTGGATCTGGCTCCATTTGTGGTCAGCCTTCGAGCTTGCTTTTCAGCAGTTCGTTCACCTGCTGCGGGTTGGCCTTGCCTTTGGAGGCTTTCATGGCCTGGCCCACGAAGAAGCCGAACATCTTGCCGCGTTTGGCTTCGTCTGCCGCGCGATACTGTTCGACCTGTTCGGCGTTGGCTGCGAGCATTTCGTCGAGCACCGCGGAGATTGCGCCAGTGTCGGTCACTTGCTTGAGGCCGCGCTTTTCGATGATCTCGTCAGCACTGCCTTCGCCGTTGGCCATCGCTTCGAACACCACTTTGGCGATCTTGCCGGAAATGGTGTTGTCCTTGATGCGCTGGAGCATGCCGCCCAGTTGCTCGGCGGACACTGGCGAATCCTCGATGTCCAGGCCCTGCTTGTTGAGCAGGCTGCCCAACTCGACCATCACCCAGTTCGCCGCCAGTTTCGCGTCGCCACCGATGGCCGCGACTTTTTCGAAGTAGTCCGCCTGCTCACGGCTGGTGGCCAGCACGTTGGCGTCGTAAGCCGACAGACCGAACTGGCTCTGGAAGCGTTCACGCTTCTGCGGTGGCAGTTCCGGCAGGGTCGCACGCACTTCACCGAGGAACGACTCTTCGATGACCACCGGCAGCAAGTCCGGATCGGGGAAGTAGCGGTAGTCGTTGGCTTCCTCTTTCGAACGCATCGGACGGGTCTCGTCCTTGTTCGGATCGTACAGGCGGGTCTGCTGAATCACTTTGCCGCCGTCTTCGATCAGTTCGATCTGGCGCTGGATTTCGGAGTTGATCGCCTTCTCGATGAAGCGGAACGAGTTGACGTTCTTGATCTCGCAGCGGGTGCCGAACTCGACCTGGCCTTTCGGGCGCACCGAGACGTTGCAGTCGCAACGCAGCGAGCCTTCGGCCATGTTGCCGTCGCAGATGCCCAGGTAACGCACCAGCGCGTGGATCGCCTTGACGTAAGCCACGGCTTCCTTGGCGCTGCGCATGTCCGGCTCGGACACGATTTCCAGCAGCGGCGTGCCGGCACGGTTCAGGTCGATGCCGGTGGCACCGTTGAATTCTTCGTGCAGGCTCTTGCCGGCGTCTTCTTCCAGGTGCGCGCGGGTGATGCCGACGCGTTTGACCGTGCCGTCTTCCAGCGCAATGTCCAGGTGGCCCTTGCCGACGATCGGCAATTCCATCTGGCTGATCTGGTAGCCCTTCGGCAGATCCGGGTAGAAATAGTTTTTCCGCGCGAACACGTTGTGTTGGCCGATCTCGGCGTCAATCGCCAGACCGAACATCACCGCCATGCGCACCGCTTCCTGGTTGAGCACCGGCAGCACGCCGGGCATGCCCAGGTCGATCAGGCTGGCCTGGGTGTTCGGCTCGGAACCGAAGGTGGTGGAACTACCGGAAAAGATTTTCGACCGGGTGGTGAGCTGAGTGTGAATCTCCAGCCCGATCACGACTTCCCATTGCATGTGTGTCTCCTCAGAAGCCGGTTGGGGTGCGGGTGTGCCAGTCAGTGTTGAGCTGATACTGGTGGGCAACGTTCAACAGGCGGCCTTCCTGGAAGTACGGCGCGAGCAACTGCACGCCCACCGGCAGACCGTCGACAAAACCGGCCGGCATCGACAGGCCCGGCAGGCCGGCGAGGTTGGCGGTGATGGTGTAGACGTCTTCCAGATAGGCTGCGACCGGGTCGCTGTTCTTCGCGCCGAGTTTCCACGCCGGGTTCGGCGTGGTCGGGCCGAGGATGATGTCGACTTCATTGAACGCAGCCATGAAATCGTTCTTCACCAGACGACGGATCTTCTGCGCTTTCAGGTAGTAGGCATCGTAGTAACCGGCGGACAGCGCATAGGCACCGACCATGATCCGGCGCTGCACTTCCGCGCCGAAGCCTTCGCCACGGGAACGCTTGTACAGGTCGATGAGGTTTTCCGGGTTCTCGCAGCGATGGCCGAAACGCACGCCGTCGAAACGCGAAAGGTTCGAGGAGGCTTCTGCCGGGGCGATCACGTAGTACGCAGGAATGGCGTGCTGCATGTTCGGCAGGCTGATTTCCTTGATCACCGCACCGAGCTTCTGCAATTGCTGGATGCTGTTCTGGATCAGCTCGGCGATGCGCGGGTCGAGACCGGCGCTGAAGTATTCCTTCGGCACGCCGATGCGCAGGCCTTGCAGCGAATCGCCCAGACTGGCGGAGTAATCCGGCACCGGCTCATCGATGCTGGTGGAGTCGTTCGGATCGAAGCCGGCCATGCCTTGCAGCAGAATCGCGCAGTCTTCGGCCGTGCGCGCCAACGGGCCGCCCTGATCGAGGCTGGAGGCGTAAGCGATCATGCCCCAGCGTGAAACGCGACCGTAGGTCGGCTTCAGGCCGGTGAGGTTGGTGAATGCTGCCGGCTGACGGATCGAGCCGCCGGTGTCAGTGGCCGTGGCCGCTGGCAACAGTCGAGCAGCAACCGCCGCCGCCGAACCACCGGACGAACCGCCCGGTACGTGTTCCAGGTTCCACGGGTTTTTCACCGCGCCGTACCAGCTCGACTCGTTGGCCGAACCCATGGCGAATTCGTCCATGTTGGTCTTGCCCAGGGTCACGGCGCCGGCAGCGGCCAGTTTCGCGACCACGGTGGCGTCGTAGGGCGCCTTGAAGTTGTCGAGCATCTTCGAGCCGCAGCTGGTGCGGATGCCCTGGGTGCAGAACAGATCCTTGTGGGCGATCGGCGCGCCGAGCAGGGCGCCGCTCTCACCATTGGCCCGGCGTGCGTCGGCGGCTTTCGCCTGCTCGATGGCCAGGTCCTCGGTGAGGCTGATGAAACTGTTGAGCTGCGGATCGAGCTGGGTAATACGCGCCAGCAGGACTTTGGTCAGCTCTTCGGAAGAAAACTTTTTATCGGCGAGACCGCGGGCGATCTCGGCCAGAGTCATTTGATGCATTGCAGGCTCTTTCCCTTTAGTCGATGACTTTCGGAACCAGATACAGGCCGTTTTCGACCGCTGGTGCGATGGACTGGTAGGCCTCGCGATTATTCGTCTCGGTCACCACGTCGGCGCGCAGGCGCTGACTGGCTTCCAGGGGGTGGGCCAGCGGCTCGATACCGTCGGTATCAACGGCCTGCATTTCGTCGACCAGCCCGAGAATGCTGTTGAGGGCGGAAGTAATGTGCGGAAGATCGGCATCGTTGAGGCCAAGGCAGGCCAGGTGCGCGATTTTTTCCACGTCGGAGCGTTCTAGCGCCATCGGGATTCTCCAGTGGAAAACAGAACGGACGGCGTCCGTGTGTTAGATTGTCGGAACACTACCGCACTTCTACGGTCATAAGGCCGCGATTGTGGGGCTTGGTGCACAGAAAAGCGGCCAATTTAACATATTGGCGCCTTGCCCAAAATCCCTGTCGTTGTTAGAGTTTGCCGCACTTTTTTACCCACGCGTTGCCTAGGGTCCCTTTCCCATGTTCAAGAAACTGCGTGGCATGTTTTCCAGCGATCTTTCCATTGACCTGGGCACTGCCAACACCCTTATTTACGTGCGCGAGCGCGGTATCGTCCTGAATGAGCCATCGGTTGTGGCCATTCGGACACACGGTAACCAGAAAAGTGTCGTCGCTGTCGGCACCGAGGCCAAGCGCATGCTCGGCCGTACGCCGGGCAACATTGCTGCCATTCGTCCGATGAAGGATGGCGTGATCGCCGACTTCAGCGTCTGCGAAAAGATGCTGCAGTACTTTATCAACAAGGTTCACGAAAACAGTTTCCTGCAGCCCAGCCCTCGTGTGCTGATCTGCGTTCCATGCAAGTCCACCCAGGTTGAGCGTCGTGCCATCCGTGAATCGGCCCTTGGCGCCGGTGCCCGTGAAGTGTTCCTGATCGAAGAGCCGATGGCCGCTGCGATCGGTGCCGGTCTGCCGGTTGAAGAAGCACGCGGTTCGATGGTCGTGGACATCGGTGGTGGTACCACTGAAATCGCCCTGATCTCCCTCAACGGTGTGGTTTACGCCGAATCCGTCCGTGTCGGCGGCGACCGTTTCGACGAAGCGATCATCACCTACGTGCGCCGCAACTACGGCAGCCTGATCGGTGAATCCACCGCTGAGCGCATCAAGCAGGAAATCGGTACCGCCTACCCGGGCGGCGAAGTGCGTGAAGTCGATGTTCGCGGTCGCAATCTGGCCGAAGGCGTTCCACGCGCATTCACCCTGAACTCCAACGAAGTGCTCGAGGCTCTGCAAGAGTCGCTGGCGACCATCGTTCAGGCCGTGAAAAGCGCCCTGGAGCAATCGCCGCCGGAACTGGCTTCCGACATCGCCGAGCGTGGTCTGGTGCTGACCGGTGGTGGCGCACTGCTGCGTGACCTCGACAAGCTGCTGGCCCAGGAAACCGGTCTGCCGGTGATCGTTGCCGAAGATCCGCTGACTTGCGTTGCTCGCGGCGGTGGCCGTGCGCTGGAAATGATGGATAAGCACACCATGGACCTGCTTTCGAGCGAATAATCAAACGGCGTGAAAGCTACTCAGGGCTGGGAGCCTTCGGCTTTACGCGCGCAATACTGCATTAAAAACAGGCTCGGAATGCTCATTTACAACCCGTAAACTCCGCTTCCTCGCCTGTTTTTGCCTTGTCTTGCCGTCGCTCGCTACGCTTTCACACCATTTGATGCTTCGAATGCAATACGTGGGTGAGCGCACAGGCAGCACTTTGCAGTGCTGCCTGTTGGCGTTTATCTTCTGTCAGTCTTCATCCAGGCCGGTTTGATGCCGTATGAATAAACAGAACATTTGCCTGGGAGGAGCGGCTTATTAAACCGCTTTTCACCAAGGGCCCTTCGTTGGGCGTGCGCCTGTTGGTGCTGGCCGTGCTCGCGGTCGCGCTGATGGTGGTCGATGCGCGTTTCGACCTGCTCAAGCCCGCGCGCAAACAAGCGTCGCTGGTGCTCATGGACGCCTACTGGATCACTGACCTGCCCGGCCGCTTGTGGGAAGGGGTCGCCAGCCAGTTCGGCAGCCGCACCGAGCTCGTCGCCGAAAACGAAAAACTCAAGACCGAAAACCTGCTGTTGCAGGGACGCATGCAAAAGCTCGCGGCCCTGACCGAGCAGAACGTTCGGCTGCGCGAGCTGCTCAATTCCTCTGCACTGGTCAACGAAAAGGTCGAAGTGGCCGAGTTGATCGGCATGGACCCCAACCCCTTCACCCATCGCATCATCATCAACAAAGGCGAGCGCGACGGCGTGGTGCTCGGCCAGCCGGTGCTCGATGCCCGCGGGCTGATGGGCCAGGTGGTGGAGTTGATGCCTTACACCTCGCGTGTTCTGCTGCTGACCGACACCACCCACAGCATTCCGGTGCAGGTCAACCGCAACGGTCTGCGCGCGATTGCCAGTGGCACCGGCAACCCGGAGCGTCTGGAATTGCGTCATGTCGCCGACACGGCGGACATCAAGGAAGGCGATCTGCTGGTCAGTTCCGGTCTCGGCCAGCGTTTCCCGGCCGGTTATCCGGTGGCCACGGTCAAGGAAGTCATCCACGATTCCGGCCAACCGTTTGCCATTGTCCGCGCCGTGCCGACCGCCGCCCTGAACCGCAGCCGCTACCTGCTGCTGGTGTTCAGTGACAGCCGCACCGCCGAGGAACGTGCCAATGATGCGGCGCAGGCCCAGGAACAGCTCGACGCCCACGGTGGCGGCCCGATGTTGCCGGCCAGCGTGCCGAAACCGTTGATCATGCCTGCCACGCCTTCCACCGCGACCGCCGCGCCGGCCGCCGAAGCTGCAGCGCCTGCCGCCACGCCAGTCAAGCCCGCCGCGAGCAAACCGCCCGCTGCCGCGCCGGCCGCGGCCAAGCCACCGGCCGCCAGCAAACCACCGGCGAAACCGCCAGCGACTACCGGGGGACGAGAATAATGGTCGGCGCGAAAAAATCCGCAAACGGCTGGATGATCTGGCTGACCTTCTTCGTCGGCATCCTGCTCAGCGTTTCACCGTTGCCGATCTTCATGGAAATCCTCCGCCCGCTGTGGCTGGCCTTGCTCGTGACCTTTTGGGCGCTGTACATGCCGCACACGGTCGGCATGGTCACGGCGTTCTGTCTGGGGCTGGCCGAAGATGTCCTGCAGGGTGACCTGCTTGGGCAGAACGCGCTGATCCTGACCCTGATTACCTTCCTGGTATTGTCGTTGCAGCAGCGTCTGCGCATGTTCCCGATGTGGCAGCAGTGCCTGGTGATCCTGGTGATCTTCGGCCTCGCACAATTGGCGCAACTGTGGCTGAGTGCTCTGACCGGCAACCGCCAGCCGACCCTGGCGTTGGTCTTGCCGGCGCTGGTCAGTGCCTTGCTCTGGCCGTGGGTCAGCTTCGCCCTGCGCGGGATGTGCCGACGCTACAGAATCTATTGAGCCGGTGAAGCAGGGCACTGAACAGGGAGATGTTTTGATGAAACTGCTTTACCTCGCCTCCGGCTCACCGCGTCGCCGCGAATTGCTCACGCAGATCGGCGTGCAGTTCTCCGCCATCAGCGCGGACATCGACGAAACCCCGCTTCCTGAAGAATCCCCTTCGGCCTATGTCGAACGCCTTGCGCGTGGCAAGGCTGAGGCCGGTCGCCGCTCGGTCGTCTCTGACCAGCCGGTCTGCGTGCTCGGCGCCGATACCGCTGTGGTGCTCGACGGCAAAATTCTTGGCAAACCGGTGGACGAAGCCGATGCATGCGCCATGCTGATGATGTTGTCCGGCAACGAACACGAAGTGCTGACCGCCATCGCCGTGCGCGAAGGCGAGCGCTGCGAGTCGCGGGTGGTACGCAGTCGGGTGCGTTTCCGCTCCATCAGTCGCGAAGAGGCTGGTGCCTACTGGGCCAGTGGCGAACCGCGTGACAAGGCTGGCGGCTATGGCATTCAAGGCCTCGGTGCGGTGTTTGTCGCCGGGCTCGAGGGCAGCTATTCAGCGGTGGTCGGCCTGCCATTGTGCGAAACCTGCGAGGTGTTGGGCCATTTCGGCATACCCTGTTGGCAAAACCTGAACACGCCCTGAGCGTCGTACGAATCCAGATGCGGCCACTATCGTGAACATGCCTGAACGAGATCCTGCCATGAGTGAAGAGATTCTGATCAACATCACGCCGATGGAGTCGCGCGTGGCGGTGGTCGAAAACGGTGTGCTGCAAGAAGTCCACGTCGAGCGCACGCAGAAACGCGGGATCGTCGGCAACATCTATAAAGGCAAGATCGTCCGCGTCCTGCCGGGCATGCAGGCGGCA
The DNA here is from genome assembly GCF_057291835.1 of Pseudomonas sp. 1L-B-1-E-C1. Taxonomy (NCBI): domain Bacteria; kingdom Pseudomonadati; phylum Pseudomonadota; class Gammaproteobacteria; order Pseudomonadales; family Pseudomonadaceae; genus Pseudomonas; species Pseudomonas sp. 1L-B-1-E-C1. The sequence continues at coordinate 170,187 of NZ_JBXAWN010000004.1, forward strand.
TTCGTCGACATCGGCCTCGATCGCGCCGCCTTCATTCACGCCGCTGAAATCTCCCTGCGCGAAGGCCCGGCGGTAGAAAGCATCAGCTCGCTTGTGCATGAAGGCCAGAGTCTGGTGGTGCAGGTCACCAAGGATCCGATCGGTTCCAAAGGCGCACGTCTGACCACGCAACTGTCGATTCCTTCGCGCTATCTGGTGTACATGCCGCGCACCGCTCACGTTGGCATTTCCCTGAAGATCGAAGACGAAGCCGAACGCGAGCGCCTCAAGCAGGTGGTCAGTGATTGCGTGGCCAAAGAAGGCATCAAGGAAGCCGGCGGCTTCATTCTGCGCACCGCCGCTGAAGGCGCGGGCGCTGACGAAATCCTTATGGACATCCGTTACCTGCGCCGCCTCTGGGACCAGATCAACGAACAGATCAAGACCATCGCCGCGCCGAGCGTGATCTACGAAGACCTCGGTCTGGCCCTGCGCACCCTGCGCGATCTGGTCAATCCGAAGATCGAGAAAATCCGCATCGATTCCCGGGAAACCTTCCAGAAAACCACGCAGTTCGTCGCCGAACTGATGCCGGAAATCGCTGATCGTCTGGAACACTACCCGGGTGAACGACCGATCTTCGATCTGTACGGTGTCGAAGACGAAATCCAGCGCGCGCTGGAGCGCAAGGTGCCGCTGAAGTCTGGCGGCTATCTGGTGATCGATCCGGCGGAAGCCATGACCACCATCGACGTCAATACCGGGGCGTTCGTCGGTCACCGCAACCTCGAAGAAACCATTTTCAAGACCAATCTCGAAGCGGCCACCGCGATTGCCCGGCAGATGCGCCTGCGCAATCTCGGCGGGATCATCATCATCGACTTCATCGACATGGAAGATGAAGAGCACCAGCGTCAGGTCCTGCGCACTCTGGAGAAGCAGCTGGAGCGCGATCACGCCAAGACCAACATCATCGGCATCACCGAGTTGGGCCTGGTGCAGATGACCCGCAAGCGCACCCGCGAAAGCCTTGAACAGGTGCTGTGCGAACCGTGCAGCAGTTGCCAGGGACGGGGCAAACTGAAAACCGCCGAAACCATCTGTTACGAGATCTTCCGCGAGATTCTGCGCGAGGCTCGTGCCTATCAGGCCGAGGGTTACCGGGTACTGGCCAACCAGAAAGTGGTCGACCGTCTGCTCGACGAAGAGTCCGGTAACGTCGCCGAGCTTGAAGGCTTTATCGGTCGCACCATACGCTTCCAGGTGGAAACCATGTATTCCCAGGAACAATATGACGTGGTGCTGCTCTGAAGCCCTGCAACACCTTTCATTCAACGCGGCTGGCCTCAGCTTTTCGCAGTTTTTTTGCCATGGGAGCCAACTGACATGGAGCGTCTGACACGCATACTGGCCGCACTCACCCGCTGGGGGCTGGGCCTGTGCGCGTTGGTTCTGGTGTTGATGGCGCTATACGTCAGCCTCGGCCGCGAGCTGACGCCTTTGGTGGCGGAATACCGCGCCGACATCGAAGACAAGGCCAGCGCCGCCCTCGGCATGCCCTTGCAGATTGGCGAGCTGGAAGGCAACTGGAGCGGTTTCGCGCCGATCCTGCTGGCCCATGACGTGATGGTCGGTGACGGCGCCAATGCGCTGCGCCTTGATCGGGTGCGGGTAGTGCCGGATCTGTGGGCCAGTGTGTTGGCCCGCGAAGTACGCCTCGCGCATATCGAACTCAACGGTCTGAAGATCAGCCTCAAGGAAGCCGAAGACGGCACCTGGGCGCTGGAAGGCTTGCCGGTGCAGAAGGATCAACCGTTCGATCCGGCGCAACTGTTCCAGCGCTCGCAGATGATCAAGCAACTGTCGGTGCTCGACAGCCAGGTGACCCTGCAACCGCTCGATCACCCGCCCATGACGCTCACCTATGTCGGCCTCAATCTGCGTACCGGCGCCAGCCGCCAGCGTCTCGACGCGCGTCTGACCTTGCCCGATGGCCAGCCCGTCGCGCTGAGCCTGCGCAGCCAGCTTCGTCCCGATCAATGGCAGAACAGCGCCATTGAGGGTTACGCCAGCCTGCCACAGAGCGACTGGTCGAAATGGCTCCCCGAGCGCCTGACCCAGCAATGGAATTTTTCCGAGATCAAGGCCGGCGGCGAACTCTGGATCGATTGGGCCGAAGGCGCATTGCAGAGCGCCGCGTTGCGCTTGAATGCGCCGCAAGTGACGGGGGCCTACGCCGAGCGCAAGCCAATCCAGATCAATAATCTGGCGCTCAACGCCTATTACCGCAACACAGCCGAAGGGGTGAAAGTCACCCTCGATTCACTGGCGATGAGCTTTGGCGAAACCCGCTGGGAATCCCGCGTGCAGATACAGCAGACCCGCGCTAGCGCCAAGGCTGAAGAGCTCTGGCATTTGCAGGCGGATCGCCTCGATCTGACCCCGATCACGCCGCTGCTCAATGCGCTGGGGCCGTTGCCGCAAAGCTTCGCCACAGTGGTCGAGCGTTTGAAGGTAACCGGCGGCCTGCGTAATGTGCTGCTGGACTTCCGCCCGACTGCCACCGACGGCAACAAATTCGGCTTTGCCGCCAACCTCGACAACGTCGGTTTCGACGCCTACCACGGCGCCCCGGCGGCGCGAAATGTCAGTGGCAGCCTCAGCGGCAATCTCGACGGCGGCGAGTTGCGCCTCGACAGCAAGGATTTCGTCTTGCACCTCGATCCGATTTTCGCCAAGCCGTGGCAATACCTGCAGGCCAATGCCCGGCTGACGTGGAAGCTCGACAAGGATGGCTTCACCCTGATTGCGCCATACCTCAAGGTATTGGGCGAGGAGGGCAAGATTGCCGGCGACTTCCTCATCCGCCTGCACTTCGACCATAGCCAGGAAGATTACATGGACCTGCGCGTCGGTCTGGTCGACGGCGACGGTCGCTATACCGCTAAATACCTGCCGGCCGTGTTGAGCCCCGCGCTTGATGAATGGCTGCGCACGGCGATCCTCAAAGGTGCGGTGGATCAGGGCTTCTTCCAGTACCAGGGTTCGCTGAACAAGAACGCCGGTGAGGCTGACCGCAGCATCAGTCTGTTCTTCAAAGTGCACGACGCCGAGCTGGCCTTTCAACCTGGGTGGCCGCATGTGAGCAAGGTCAGCGGTGACGTGTTCATCGAGGACAGCGGCGTGCGCATCTGGGCCAGCAAAGGCCAGTTGCTCGATACGCAAGTCAGCGATGTCTTCGTCAATATTCCTCATGTACCGGCCGGGCAGAACAGCCATCTGTTCCTCGATGGTGCGTTTGCCGGCGGCCTCGGCGATGGCTTGAAAATTCTTCAGGATGCGCCGATCGGTACCGGCGAAACCTTTGCCGGCTGGGAAGGCGCGGGTGATCTCAATGGCAAGCTCAAGCTCGATATTCCGCTGGCCAAGGGCGATCAGCCAAAAATCCTCGTCGATTTCAAAACCGCCAATGCGCGGCTGAAGCTGGCCGAACCGAAGCTGGAACTGAGCCAGCTCAAGGGCGATTTCCGCTTCGACAGTAACAAGGGCCTCAGCGGTCAGAACATTTCTGCGCGGGCCTTCGACAAACCGGTCATTGCGCAGATCTTCGCCGATGGCAGCCCCAACCAGATCAAGACTCGGGTGGCTGCGTCGGGGCAGGTCGAAGTCAAAAAGCTCACCGACTGGCTGGGCGTCACCCAACCGTTGCCGGTGTCCGGGATCATTCCTTATCAGTTGCAGCTGAATCTCTCCGGGGCCGATAGCCAGTTGATGGTCAGCTCCAGCCTCAAAGGCGTGGCAGTGGATCTGCCGGCGCCGTTCGGCATGGCCGCCGATGTCGGGCGGGACACGGTGTTCCGCATGACCCTGCAAGGGCAGGAGCGGCGTTACTGGGTCAACTACGACCAATTGGCCAATTTCACCTTCGCCGCGCCGCCGAGCAATTTCGCCGATGGCCGTGGCGAGCTGTTTCTCGGCACGGGCGAAGCGGTCCTGCCGGGTGCCAAAGGCCTGCGGATTCGCGGCGTGCTGTCGGAGCTGGACGTCGCGCCATGGCAGGATCTGGCCAATAAATACGCCGGCCAGGATCCGGGCGGCAGCGCCAAGCAATTGCTCAGCAGCGCTGACATCAAGGTCGGCAAACTAACCGCGTTCGGCACCACACTGGACCAGGCCTCGGTGCAGATCAATCGCAAGCCCGGCGCATGGAATCTCGCTCTCGACAGCCAGCAGGCCAAGGGCAGCGCCAGTCTGCCGGACGCCAAGGGCGTGCCGATCGCGGTGAATCTGCAATACGTGAAACTGCCGGCGCCGGACCCGGCCGTTCAGGCTGACGAAAACGCGCCGGATCCACTGGCCTCTGTCGACCCGACGAAAATCCCGGCGTTGGATATCACCCTCAACCAACTGTTCCTCGGTCCCGATCTGGTCGGTGGCTGGTCGCTGAAAGTAAGGCCGACCGCCAAAGGCATCGCCCTGAACAACCTCGACATGGGTCTCAAAGGCATCCTCCTGCAAGGCAATGGCGGCTGGGAAGGCACGCCGGGTTCGACCAGCAGTTGGTACAAGGGCCGCATTGGCGGCAAGAACCTGGCTGACGTGCTCAAGGGCTGGGGCTTCGCGCCGAGCGTGACCAGTGAAGAATTCCACATGGACGTCGACGGCCGTTGGCCGGGTTCGCCGGCGTGGCTGGCGACCAAGCGTTTCTCCGGCACTCTCGACGCCTCGCTGAACAAGGGCCAGTTCGTTGAAGTGGAGGGCGGCGCTCAGGCGTTGCGGGTGTTCGGCCTGCTCAACTTCAATTCGATCGGCCGGCGCCTGCGTCTGGATTTCTCCGACCTGTTCGGCAAAGGCTTGAGTTACGACCGGGTCAAAGGTTTGCTGGTGGCGAACAACGGCGTCTACGTTACCCGTGAGCCGATTCGCCTGACCGGGCCTTCGAGCAACCTTGAGCTGGACGGCACGCTGGACCTGGTTGACGACAAGGTCGATGCGAAATTGCTGGTAACCTTGCCGGTGACCAACAACCTGCCGATTGCTGCGCTGATCGTCGGCGCACCGGCGGTAGGCGGCGCGTTATTCCTTATCGACAAGCTGATCGGTGACCGCGTGGCGCGCTTCGCCAGCGTCAAGTACACCGTCAAAGGCCCATGGAAAGAGCCGAAAATCACCTTCGACAAGCCTTTTTAACTAGCAGACACTACCCCGGTAGGAGCTGCCGAAGGCTCGGGCCGCGATCGGACGATCTTTTGATCTTGTTTTTGAAGATCAAGATCAAGAGATCGCAGCCTTCGGCAGCTCCTACACAGTTCTGCGTAAATCCCGAGGAGCGGCCATGTCTTTAGCGGTGATTCAAATGGTCAGCCAGAGCGACGTGCTGGCCAACCTGGCCCAGGCCCGCCGCCTGCTCGAGCAGGCAGCCGCTGGCGGGGCGAAACTCGCGGTGCTGCCGGAAAACTTCGCCGCCATGGGCCGTCGTGACGTTGCCGATATCGGCCGCGCCGAGGCTTTGGGCGAAGGGCCGATCCTGCCCTGGTTGAAACAGACCGCCCGCGACCTCACCTTATGGATAGTCGCCGGTACATTGCCGTTGCCACCGCTGGGTCAACCCACGGCCAAGGCCAATGCCTGCTCGCTGTTGATCAGCGAACACGGCGAATTCGTCGCGCGCTATGACAAGCTGCATCTGTTCGATGTCGACGTGGCGGATAATCGCGGCCGGTACCGCGAATCCGATGACTATGCTTATGGCGGTAATGTAGTGGTGGCCGACACCCCGGTAGGTCGCGTTGGTCTGAGCGTGTGTTATGACTTGCGCTTCCCGGAGCTGTACAGCGAATTGCGCGCCGCCGGTGCCGAGTTGATTACCGCACCGTCGGCGTTCACTGCCGTGACCGGCGCCGCGCATTGGGATGTGCTGATCCGTGCACGGGCCATCGAAACACAATGTTATGTGCTGGCGGCAGCACAGGGCGGCACCCATCCGGGGCCGCGCGAAACCTTCGGGCATGCGGCGATTGTCGACCCGTGGGGACGCCTGCTGGCCCAGCAGGATCAAGGCGAGGCGGTGTTGCTGGCCGCACGCGACAGCGATGAACAAGCGTCCATCCGGGCGCGCATGCCGGTGACGCGTCATCGGCGGTTTTTCTCGCAGGGCGCCCAGCGGCCTGCTTCAGAACACGAATTTAAGGCGTAAACCTATGAGCGAGTTGTTGTCCTCAGTCAGTGATCACCTGTTGGCACCCGGCGGTGTCACGATCGAGAGCCTGCAAGGCGTGCTCGGCGATCTGGCCGGGCCGGGCATCGATGCCGCCGACCTGTATTTCCAGGGCCAGATCTCCGAGTCGTGGGCGCTGGAAGACGGCATCGTCAAGGAAGGCAGCTTCAACCTCGACCAAGGTGTCGGCGTACGGGCGCAGTCCGGTGAAAAAACCGGATTTGCCTACAGCAACGCGATCACCCTCGAAGCCCTCGGTGCCGCGGCCCGTGCCGCGCGCTCGATCTCCCGCGCCGGGCAGAACGGCACCGTGCAGGCGTTCAGCACTCAGGACGTCGCGCAACTGTACGCGCCGGATAATCCGCTGGAAGTGCTCAGCCGCGCGGAAAAAGTCGAATTGCTCAAACGCATTGACGTCGCCACCCGCGCGCTCGATCCACGGATCCAGCAGGTCAGCGTGAGCATGGCAGGGGTCTGGGAGCGAATCCTTGTCGCGTCCACCGATGGCGGTCTGGCCGCCGATGTGCGACCACTGGTGCGCTTCAATGTCAGTGTCATTGTTGAGCAGAATGGCCGGCGCGAACGCGGCGGGCATGGCGGCGGCGGGCGTACCGATTACCGCTACTTCCTAGCCGAAGACCGCGCCATGGGCTATGCCCGCGAAGCACTGCGTCAAGCACTGGTCAATCTGGAGGCGATCCCTGCGCCGGCCGGTACCTTGCCGGTGGTGCTCGGTTCCGGCTGGTCCGGCGTCCTGCTGCACGAAGCGGTAGGCCATGGTCTGGAAGGCGATTTCAACCGCAAGGGCAGTTCGGCCTATAGCGGACGCATGGGCGAAATGGTTGCCTCCAAGCTGTGCACCATCGTCGATGACGGCACCTTGAGCGGCCGTCGCGGCTCGCTGAGTGTCGATGACGAAGGCACGCCAACCGAGTGCACCACGCTGATCGAAAACGGCGTACTCAAGGGCTACATGCAGGACAAGCTCAACGCGCGGCTGATGGGCGTGGCGCGTACCGGTAACGGTCGCCGCGAATCCTATGCGCACCTGCCGATGCCACGTATGACCAACACCTACATGCTCGGTGGCGAAAGCGACCCGGCGGAAATCATTGCCTCGGTGAAGAAGGGCATCTACTGCGCCAACCTCGGCGGCGGTCAGGTCGACATCACCAGTGGCAAGTTCGTGTTTTCCACCAGCGAGGCCTATCTGATCGAGGACGGCAAGATCACCGCGCCGGTCAAAGGCGCGACGTTGATCGGCAACGGCCCCGAGGCGATGAGCCGGGTGTCGATGGTCGGTAACGATCTGGCGCTGGACAGCGGTGTGGGCACGTGCGGCAAGGATGGGCAGTCGGTGCCGGTGGGTGTCGGCCAGCCAACGCTGAAAATCGATGCGATCACCGTGGGTGGCACGGGCGCATAAGAAAGGTGGGGCTTTCGGGTGGCGCGCAGCACGGCCACCCGGTGGCGATTTTCAACGCAGGCCGCGTTGAGTCTCGTCCAGCTCCCGAATGTATTTGAAGATCTTGCGGCTCGAGGCAGGTGGTTTGTTTTGCGCAACCTCATGCTGGGCCTGACGGATCAAGGAACGCAATTGCTGGCGATCGGCGTCCGGGTACTCGACGACGAATTTCTCCAGCACGGCGTCATCGCCCGCGATCAGGCGGTCACGCCAGCGTTCCAGATTATGGAAACGCTCGTTGTACTGGCGAGTGGAGGCATCGAGTTGATCGAGCAGAGTCAGAATCGCGTCAGTGTCCTGATCGCGCATCAGTTTGCCGATGAACTGCAAATGCCGTTTACGCGCGATGTTCGCGGTGTGCTTGGGCGCATCGGCCAGTGCCCGGCGCAGAGCGTCGGTCAAGGGCAGTTTGGCGACCAGATCAGGCTTGAGTGTGGTCAGGCGCTCGCCGAGGTCAACCAGCGCATGCAACTCGCGTTTGACCTGAGATTTGCTTTTTTCTCCCGTATCGAGGGAGTCGTCGTAAGAATCAACCATGGTGGCAGTCCGCAAAGAAACGCCGCCATGATAACCAGTCGGGGGCCGCTTGTCCGGCCCGGTCGCTCGATGACCCCAGCCGAAAGCAGAATTTGAGTGGAGATGAGCATGAGTGCAGTTCAAAGCGTCGGCCCGCAGGCATTGCCGGCACTGCAAGAACAGGTCGAGCAGATCATCGCCGAAGCCAAGCGCCAGGGCGCCAGCGCCTGTGAAGTCGCGGTGTCGCTGGAGCAGGGCCTGTCGACCTCGGTGCGTCAGCGCGAGGTCGAAACCGTTGAATTCAATCGTGATCAGGGCTTTGGCATCACCCTGTACGTCGGCCAGCGCAAAGGCTCGGCCAGCACCTCGGCCACTGGCCCTGAGGCGATTCGTGAAACGGTAGCAGCAGCGCTGGCCATCGCCAAACACACCTCCGAGGACGAAGCCTCGGGCCTCGCCGATGCGGCACTGATGGCCAGGGATGTGCAGGATTTCGACCTGTTCCACGAGTGGGACATCACGCCTGAGCAGGCCATCGAGAAGGCCCTGCTCTGCGAGGCCGCGGCTTTCGATGCCGATGCGCGGATCAAGAACGCCGACGGCACCACCCTCAGCACCCATCAGGGCTGCCGGGTTTATGGCAACAGCCACGGTTTTATCGGCGGTTACGCGTCGACCCGGCACAGCCTCAGTTGCGTGATGATCGCTGAAGCCGATGGCCAGATGCAGCGCGATTACTGGTATGACGTCAATCGTCAGGGCAGTTTGCTCGCCGATCCGGTGAGCATTGGTCAGCGAGCTGCGCAGCGGGCGGCCAGCCGTCTGGGCGCGCGTCCGGTGCCGACCTGCGAAGTGCCGGTGCTGTTTTCCGCGGAGCTGGCGGGCGGCCTGTTCGGCAGCTTCCTCTCGGCAGTGTCCGGTGGCAGCCTGTATCGCAAATCGTCGTTCCTCGAAGGTACCCTGGGCCAGAAACTGTTTCCGGAATGGCTGACCATCGATGAGCGTCCGCATCTGATGCGCGCCATGGGCAGTGCGTCCTATGACGGTGATGGCTTGGCGACCTACGCCAAACCGTTCGTCGAGAAGGGCGAATTGGTCTCGTACATACTTGGCACCTACTCCGGGCGCAAACTGGGCATGCCGAGCACCGCCAACGCGGGCGGTGTGCACAATCTTTTCGTCACCCACGGCGATGAGGATCAGGCAGCGCTGTTGAAACGCATGGGCCGAGGCTTGCTGGTTACCGAGTTGATGGGCCATGGCTTGAACATGGTGACTGGCGATTACTCGCGCGGGGCGGCGGGTTTCTGGGTCGAGAACGGCGAGATCCAGTTCGCCGTGCAGGAAGTGACCATCGCCGGCAACATGCGCGACATGTTCAAGCAGATTGTTGCGGTGGGTAATGATCTTGAGCTGCGCAGCAACATCCGCACCGGTTCGGTATTGATCGAGCGGATGACCGTCGCCGGCAGCTAAATCGAAATTCCGCCCATTCAAAAAGGCGCGCCATCCGTTCTGGATGGCGCGCCTTTTTTATTCGCTTCGCCACAAATTCCTTGTGGGAGCGAGCCTGCTCGCGAAAGCGGTGGACCGGACAAAACATCCCAACCGGCCAGAAGCATTCGCGAGCAGGCTCGCTCCCACAAATGAGCAGCGCAAATTCGATCTCTTGTTTTGGTTCTCATTATCATCTAATAATAAATCTCATCTCCGAACGAGTCCCGGATCATGAGTTCTGCCTTGCACGAGCAGCCCTACCTCGAAAGCTGGCGCTGGATGAGCCGCCAGATCCGTTGCGCACTGGATCCTGACGAACCGCGTCTGATCGAACACTATCTCGCCGAAGGGCGCTATCTGTCCTGTTGCACAGCCACTTCGCCGTGGATCGTCGCTGAAACGTCTTTCCGCCTGCTGCTCGATACCGCCACCGATATCGCGCTGCCGTGGCACTGGCGCAGCGTCTGTCTCGATCAAGCCTGGCGCCCGTTGCGTGAAATGGAGCGCCTGTCGCTGTGCCAATGCCGCTTGCAGCGCTGGCAACTCTACACCTGGCAGCTCGCCACCTGCGAGTTGCAACCGTCGATTCCTCTCATTGATTTGCTGCAAGGACATTCGAATGACCAAGACACGTATTGAGCGCGACAGCATGGGCGAGCTGCAGGTGCCGGTCGACGCGCTCTACGGCGCGCAGACCCAGCGCGCAGTGGACAACTTCCCGATCAGCGGCAAGCCGATGCCGACGCAGTTCATCCGCGCGCTGATTCTCGCCAAAGCCGCTGCCGCGCGCGCCAACGTCGAGCTGAACCAGATCAGCGCTTCGCAAGGCAAAGCCATCAGCGACGCCGCGCAAGGTCTGCTCGAAGGCGATTTCATGCAGCATTTTCCGGTGGATATCTTCCAGACCGGTTCCGGCACCAGCTCAAACATGAACGCCAACGAAGTGATCGCCACGCTGGCCAGCCGCATGCTCGGCGAGCCGGTCAATGCCAACGATCAGGTCAACTGCGGGCAGAGCAGCAACGACATCATCCCGACCACCATTCACGTCAGTGCCGCGCTGGCGCTGCATGAACAATTGCTGCCAGCGCTGTTGCATCTGGTCCAGGTCATCGAGCGCAAGGCTGAACAGGTGCACCACCATGTCAAAACCGGCCGCACCCACCTGATGGACGCGATGCCGGTGCGCATGAGCCAGGTGCTCAACGGCTGGGCGCAGCAGCTCAAGGCCAACATCGGGCATCTGCAGGACTTACTGCCGAGTCTGCAATCCCTGGCGCAGGGCGGTACCGCGGTGGGCACCGGGATCAATGCGCATCCGGAGTTTGCCGCGCGATTCAGTCGGCATTTGAGCCAGTTGACCGACGTGCAATTTACCCCCGGCAAGGATCTCTTCGCTTTGATCGGCTCGCAGGACAACGCCGTCGCTGTCTCCGGCCAGCTCAAGGCCACTGCCGTGTCGCTGATGAAAATCGCCAATGATCTGCGCTGGATGAACTCCGGGCCGCTGGCCGGCCTCGGCGAAATCGAACTCGAAGCGCTGCAGCCGGGTTCGTCGATCATGCCCGGCAAGGTCAACCCGGTGATTCCGGAAGCCACGGCCATGGTCGCCGCGCAAGTGATCGGCAACGACTCGGTGATCACCGTGGCCGGTCAATCCGGCAATTTCGAACTGAACGTGATGCTGCCGATCATCGCGCAGAACCTGCTGAGCAGCATCGAACTGCTGGCCAACTCCAGTCGTCTGCTCGGTGACAAGGCGATTGCCAGCTTCAAGGTCAACGAATCGCGCTTGCAAGAAGCGTTGTCGCGCAACCCGATTCTGGTCACCGCCCTCAACCCCATCATCGGCTACCAGAAAGCTGCCGACATCGCCAAGCAGGCTTACCGGGAAGGCCGCGCGGTGATCGACGTTGCTCTGGAACACACCGACCTGTCGCGCAGCCAGCTGGAAGAGTTGCTCAACCCCGAGAAGCTCACCGCCGGCGGCGTGTAAAACCTGCAACCGCTTTGGAGGCTCACCATGGAGCACTGGAAACGCACGATCGAACGGGCCAATCGCTGCTTCATGCTGGGCGAATTGATCGACGCCCGCGAGGCTTACCTGCAAGCCCTGGCCCTGGCGCAAGTGCTGTTCGAACGCTGGGCGGATGCCGACGAAGCGGTGGCGGCCTGCGTCGTCTCTCATCACAACCTCGCCGACCTGCATCTGCGCCTGAACCAACCGGAGGAGAGCGCCGAGTACCTGTGCGCCATCCATCAACGCCTGTTGCAGACCATGCAGGACGAACGCCTGCGCCCGGCCCTGCGTGAGGCGGCGCTGCGCCAGAGCAGCAAGACCTACGTCGAACTGTTGAATTTCATCAGTGAGCATGGTGAATACCCGCGCACCCAACGCCTGCTGCATCCCGACACCGGCAATGCCCGCCGCGCCTCAACTTCTCATCAGCATGGAGTCCATTGAAATGGCTTTTACCTTGCCTGCCTTGCCTTACGCCTACGATGCCCTCGAACCGCACATCGATGCGCAGACCATGGAGATTCATTACACCAAGCACCACCAGACCTACATCAACAACCTCAACGCGGCGGTTGAAGGCACCGAGTTTGCCGAGTGGCCGGTGGAAAAGCTCGTCGCCAGCGTTGAGCAACTGCCGGAAAAACTTCGCGCGGCGGTGATCAACCAGGGCGGCGGTCACGCCAATCATTCGCTGTTCTGGGAAGTGATGGTGCCCAATGGGGGCGGCAAACCCGACGGCGAGCTCGCCAAGGCCATCGACGAGCAGCTGGGCGGACTCGACAGTTTCAAGGAAGCGTTCACCAAAGCCGCGCTGACCCGCTTCGGCAGTGGCTGGGCCTGGCTCAGCGTGACACCGGAGAAAAAGCTCATCGTGGAAAGCAGTGGCAACCAGGACAGTCCGTTGATGAACGGCAATACCCCGATTCTCGGGCTCGACGTCTGGGAGCACGCCTACTACCTGCGCTACCAGAACCGTCGTCCGGAATACATCAACGCCTTTTACAACGTGATCAACTGGCCGGAAGTTGCTGCGCGCTATCAGGCCGCACTGGTTTAAGCCTTCAATAAAAACAATCCAGGGCTGACTATGGGCACTGAAACACTGGCGATTGGCAGCAGGCGGATGTTTCGTTACGCGGTGGGCTCGCTGTTGCTGTTGGCGGGGATGACTTTGCTGGTCGCCCACGGTTTGCACTGGCTGAATCTGGAACCGAAGCTGCTGCGCGCGCTGCAGGGCGGCGCTATTTGTGCCTTGGGCACGGCACTCGGCGCGGTGCCGGTGCTGGTGATCCGGCGCATGCCGCAAGCGCTCAGCGACACCTTGCTGGGATTTGGTGCCGGGGTGATGCTGGCGGCGACGGCGTTTTCGCTGATTGTACCGGGCATCGCTGCGGCTGAGAGTCTTGGCCTGACGCCGTGGGCCGCCAGTGGCCTGATCTGCTTTGGCATCCTGCTCGGCGCGTTCGGCCTGTATCTGGTGGATCGCAGGGTGTCCGGTGCCTCGCCGGAGATGCTCGTCGGCACGCTCGAGCATCCGGTGATTCCACCGCGCATCTGGCTGTTCGTGTTCGCCATCATCGCGCACAACATTCCGGAAGGCATGGCGGTCGGCGTGTCTGCCGGTGGCGGCATGGCAGACGCCGACAGTCTGGCGATGGGCATCGCGTTGCAGGATGTGCCGGAAGGTCTGGTGATTGCGTTGGTGCTGGCCGGGGCGGGGATGTCGCGGGTCAGGGCCTTTCTGATCGGCGCGGCGTCAGGGCTGGTCGAACCGGTGTTCGCGCTGTTGTGTGCGTGGCTGGTGAGTCTGGCTCAAGTGCTGTTGCCACTGGGGTTGGCACTGGCGGCCGGGGCGATGTTGCTGGTGGTGACTCACGAAGTGATCCCGGAGTCGCGTCGTCATGGGCATGACAAACTGGCGAGTCTTGGTTTGCTGATCGGGTTTTGTCTGATGATGGTGATGGATACGGCGTTGGGTTGAATGGAGGCGAGGAACGTTGTCCTCGCCCCAAGGATTACTCGCCTTCGTCGAAATACCTTTCGATCAGATCGACCAAGGCGTCCATGGCTTCCTGAGCCTGTTCGCCTTCAGTACTCAGATAAATTTTGGTGCCCTTGCCAGCGGCCAGCATCATCATCGCCATGATGCTCTTGCCGTCGACAGTCGTCTCTGGCGTGCGACCCACTCTGATCGTGCAGTCTGGGTACTGACCCGCTACGCCGACAAATTTGGCTGACGCCCGGGCGTGCAGACCCAGCTTATTGATGATTTCGATTTCACGAGCAGGCATCGCGGTGTGAATCCTTTAGGTGAGGTCGCGGTGGCGAACCTGGACGTTCTTCAGGGTTTTCTGCAGGGCCTGACCCAGGCGTTCGGTCAGGTAGACGGAGCGGTGGTGCCCGCCGGTGCAGCCAATGGCAATGGTGACGTAGGCGCGGTTGCTGGCGGCGAAACGTGGCAGCCACTTGTTCAGGTAGGTGTAGATGTCCTGATACATTTCTTCGACATCCGGCTGTTCCGCCAGGTACTCGGCCACAGGTGCATCGAGTCCGGACTGCGCGCGCAGCTCCGGTTTCCAGTACGGATTGGGCAGGCAGCGCACATCGAAGACCAGATCGGCATCGACCGGCATGCCACGCTTGAAGCCAAAAGATTCAACCAGGAATGCGGTACCGGGCTCCGGCTGATTCAACAGGCGCAACTTCAGGGTGTCGCGCAGTTGATACAGATTCAGGTTGGTGGTGTTGATTTTCAGGTCGGCCAGATCGGCGATCGGCCCGAGAAGGGCGCTTTCATCCTGAATCGCTTCGGCCAGTGAGCGATTGGCGTTGCTCAGCGGGTGGCGACGGCGTGTTTCGGAAAAACGCTTGAGCAGGGTTTCTTCGTCGGCGTCCAGATACAGCACATCGCACTGGATATGCTTGGCACGCACATCTTCGAGCAATTCCGGGAAACGTGACAGATGGCTGGGCAGGTTGCGCGCATCGATCGACACGGCAACCAGCGGCTGCGCGAGCTCGGTGTGGATCAGCGCGCGCTCGGCCAGTTCCGGCAGCAAGCCGGCCGGCAGGTTGTCGATGCAGTAGTAACCGTTGTCCTCAAGGACATTCAGGGCGGTACTTTTACCCGAGCCCGAACGGCCACTGACGATAATCAAACGCATGATCAGTGCCCGTTCTGCTCGTCCAGTACGACCTGGTACAAGGCTTCGTTACTCGGGGCGCTACGCAGTTTGTCGCGCACTTCCTTGCGATCGAGCATGCTGGCGATCTGGCGCAGCAATTCCAGATGCGCATCGGTCGCGGCTTCCGGGACCAGCAGCACAAACAACAGGTCTACCGGGGCGCCGTCGATGGCGTCGAAATCAATCGCAGCTTCGAGGTGCAGCAGGGCACTGACTGGCGCCGTGCAGCCCTTGAGGCGGCAGTGGGGAATGGCGATGCCGTTGCCAAAACCGGTGGAACCGAGTTTTTCACGGGCGATCAGCGCCTCGAAGACATCCTGCATCGCCAGATCCGGCACTTCGCGGTGGATCAGGTTGGCAATCTGTTCGAGGGCTTTTTTCTTGCTGCCGCCCGGCGCGTTCACCTGGGAACGGCCGGGGGTCAGGATGGTTTCAAGTCGGATCATGGGATAGGGGTGTTAACGACCGGTCGCGCCCTGGAGGAGGCTCTGGGTCTTTTCCTTATGCTTTTTGAGTTGGCGATCCAGCTTGTCGGTGAGTGAGTCGATCGCAGCGTACATGTCGGTATCTTCTGCGTTGGCGACCACTTCGCTGCCGGGGATATGCAAGGTGGCTTCGATCTTCTGCTTCAGCTTTTCGACGCACATCGTGACTTGCACGTTGGTGATCTTGTCGAAATGTCGCTCCAGTCGTTGGAGTTTTTCCTCGATGTAGGAACGCAGAGGTTGGGTCACTTCCAGTTGGTGTCCACTGATGTTGACTTGCATACAGCTTCTCCTTCGTTGCCAGTGCATAAAGCGGCAGGCCGAAAAGCCTGCCACTGGAACGCTGTAACGTGGCTTACATCAACCGCTTGCGTTCGCTCGAAGGCGCGATTCCGAGGGATTCGCGGTACTTGGCGACGGTGCGGCGAGCCACCTGAATGCCTTGTGCCTCCAGTAAACCAGCGATCTTGCTGTCACTCAACGGCTTTTTCTGATTTTCCGCCGCGACCAGTTTCTTGATGATCGCGCGAATCGCCGTGGACGAGCATTCGCCGCCTTCGGAGGTGCTGACGTGGCTGGAGAAAAAGTATTTCAGCTCATAAATACCGCGCGGGGTATGCATGAATTTTTGCGTGGTCACTCGGGAAATCGTCGATTCGTGCATGCCGACCGCCTCAGCGATGTCATGCAGTACCAGCGGTTTCATCGCTTCGTCGCCGTATTCCAGGAATCCGCGCTGATGTTCGACGATCTGCGTGGCCACTTTCATCAGGGTTTCGTTGCGGCTCTGCAGGCTCTTGATGAACCAGCGGGCTTCCTGCAATTGATTACGCATGAAGGTATTGTCGGCGCTGGTGTCGGCACGCTTCACAAAACCGGCGTACTGGGCGTTGACACGCAGGCGTGGCACCGATTCCTGGTTCAGCTCGACCAGCCAGCGCTCGTTGTCCTTGCGCACGATCACGTCAGGAATGACGTATTCGGCTTCGGTCGACTCGATCTGCGAGCCCGGACGCGGATTGAGGCTCTGCACCAGTTCGATGACCTGGCGCAGTTCGTCTTCCTTGAGCTTCATGCGCCGCATCAACTGGCTATAATCGCGGCTGCCGAGCAGGTCGATGTAATCGGCGACCAGACGCTTGGCCTCGGACAGCCACGGCGTCTTGGCTGGCAATTGGCGCAGTTGCAGGAGCAGGCATTCGCTGAGGTTGCGTGCGCCGATCCCGGCGGGTTCGAATTGCTGGATGCGATGCAGGACGGCTTCGATCTCATCGAGCTCGATATCCAGTTCCGGATCGAATGCTTCAAGAATTTCTTCGAGTGTCTCGTCCAGATAACCCTGATTGTTGATGCAGTCGATCAGGGTGACGGCGATCAGGCGATCGGTGTCGGACATCGGCGCCAGGTTCAGTTGCCAGAGCAGATGGCTCTGCAGGCTCTCCCCGGCGGAGGTGCGGGTGGTGAAATCCCACTCGTCGTCATCGCTGCTGGGCAGGCTGCTGGCGCTGGTCTGGTAGACGTCTTCCCAGGCGGTATCCACCGGCAGTTCATTGGGGATGCGCTCGTTCCATTCGCCATCCTCGAGGTTGTCCACCGTCGGGGCGGTTTCCTGATAGGAGGGTTCCTGGATTTCGGCGGGCTTCTGTTCGGCGTTGTCGGCCAAGGGATCGGCGTTGTCGAAGTCGTCGCCTTCTTCCTGGCGTTCGAGCATCGGATTGGATTCCAGAGCCTCCTGAATCTCCTGTTGCAGGTCCAGGGTCGACAATTGGAGCAGACGGATGGCCTGTTGCAGCTGCGGTGTCATCGTCAGCTGCTGGCCCATTCTCAAGACTAGCGATGGTTTCATGGCAGGGGCTTAACACCTTATTCGCCGGCGCTTTGCGCCATCCACTACAGGGCGCCGAAGCGCCAAACTTAAGCAAATTATATGCCTGAAACTGAAGTGTTTGCCTAGAGCGCTGTAACAATTAAAGCGGATAAATGCGCCTTGAATCGATACAGCGCTGTCGCGCTTACAGGCGGAACTCGTGACCCAGATACACTTCCTTGACCAGATCGTTGGCCAGGATGGTCTCGGCATCGCCCTCGGCGATCAGTTGACCGTCGTTGACGATGTAAGCGGTTTCGCAGATATCCAGCGTCTCGCGGACGTTGTGGTCGGTGATCAGCACACCGATGCCCTTGGCCTTGAGGTGGTGGATGATCTGCTTGATGTCGCCGACCGAGATCGGGTCGACACCGGCGAACGGTTCGTCGAGCAGGATGAATTTCGGCGCAGTGGCCAGAGCGCGAGCGATTTCCACCCGGCGGCGTTCACCACCGGACAAGCTCATGCCGAGGTTGTCGCGGATGTGGCTGATGTGGAATTCCTGCAGCAGGCTTTCCAGCTCCTTGCGACGGCCGGCCTTGTCGAGTTCCGGGCGAGTCTCGAGGATCGCCATGATGTTGTCGGCGACCGACAGCTTGCGGAAGATCGACGCTTCTTGCGGCAGATAGCCGATACCGGCTTTGGCGCGGCCGTGCATCGGCTGGTGGCTGACGTCCAGATCGTCGATCAGCACCCGGCCCTGATCGGCCTGCACCAGGCCGACGATCATGTAGAAACAGGTCGTCTTGCCGGCGCCGTTCGGGCCGAGCAGGCCGACGATCTGACCGCTGTCGATCGACAGGCTGACATCACGCACGACCTGGCGGCTTTTATAGGCCTTGGCCAGGTGCTGAGCTTTCAGAGTTGCCATTACTGGGATTTCTCTTGGGTTTTCTTCTTCGGCTGGATCACCATGTCGATGCGCGGACGCGATTCGGTGACTTTGCTGCCGGTAGCGCGACCGGCGCTGGCCAGTTTCTTCACGGTGTCGTAGACGATTTTCTCGCCCTGGGTGGTGTTGTTGTCTTTATCGACAACCTTGGCCTTGTCGATCAGTACGACGCGATTTTGCGCGGCGAGGTACTGAATCGTCACGCCCCAGCCCTGAACTGGCTTGGTGTCGCCGGCAGTCTGCAGTTGTTCGAAGTAGGCGAGGTTGCCGACCGACGTCACAACGTCGATATCACCGGTCGAGGTGCGGGTGATGGTCACGGTGTTGCCTTTGACGATCATCGAGCCCTGAGTGATGATCACGTCACCTTTATAGGTAGCTACGCCGTTCTTGTCGTCCAGCTGGGCGTCGTCGGCCTGAATGCGGATTGGCTGCTCTTGATCGTTCGGCAGGGACCAGGCGCTCGCGCTTCCCAGTGCTGCGCCCAGACTGAGCAAAATAGGGAGGGTTTTAACGAGCCTCATACTGTCCTCTTACGTTCGATTGCAGGTGTATCCTGCTGTCCTTCAGGTACGCTTTCATTCCGACGCCAGTCGACACGCCGCCAGCGCCCTCGATTCTAACGGGTTGCGCAGTCTGCGCATATTCCTGCTGCGGGAACACGGTCATGCGGGTGCTGGTGATCAGGGTGCCGCGATTTTTCTCATCGGTGCGCTGTACGCGGACCGAGTCGATCAATTCCACCTCGGTACCGCCCGAGTTCACTTCGCCGCGCTCGCTGGTCACGTGCCACGGGAAGTCGGTGCCGCGAAACATGTTCAAATCAGGCTTGGTCACCAGAGTGACATCGGTGGCCTTGACGTGCTCGGCCTTGTCGGAGGTCATCTCGTACTGCACCTTGCCGTCGGGCAGGTACTGAATGGTGTGCGTGTTGGTCGCGTACCAGTCGATAGGGTTCTCGGCAGTCGAGACCGGCGGCTTGTCGAGGAAGCGTTCCGGGCTGATGTTCCAGTAGCCGACCGCGGCGAAAATCGCCGCGATGCAGCCGAACAGCAGGAAGTTGCGAAACTTTTTGCTAAACATGGTCTGGCTCACAGGTACGCGGCGTTGGCCGCTTCGAGGCGGCCCTGGGCGCGCAGGATCAATTCGCAGAATTCGCGGGCGGCACCTTCGCCGCCACGGGCGCGGGTAACGCCGTGGGCGTGTTCGCGGACGAAATCGGCAGCGTTGGCCACCGCCATGCCCAGCCCCACACGGCGGATCACCGGCAAGTCTGGCAGATCGTCGCCCAGATAGGCGACTTCTTCATAGCTTAGGCCCAGTTGCGCGAGCAGGCCGTCGAGCACCACCAATTTGTCTTCGCGCCCCTGAAACAGATGCGGGATGCCGAGGTTCTTCGCGCGGCGCTCGACCACCGGGGTCTTGCGACCGCTGATGATTGCGGTCTCCACGCCGGCATTCATCAGCATCTTGATGCCCTGGCCGTCGAGGGTATTGAAAGTCTTGAACTCGCTGCCGTCTTCGAGGAAATACAGACGGCCGTCGGTGAGCACACCGTCGACGTCGAAGACTGCCAGTTTGATCGCTTTGCCGCGTTGCAGCAGATCGTTGCTCATTACATGACTCCTGCGCGCAGCAGATCGGAGAGGTTGAAGGCGCCGATCGGGCGATCCTCCTCGTCGACGACTACCAGGGCGCTGATTCGGTGGTCTTCCATGATTTTCAGGGCTTCGGCGGCAAGCATGTCGGGCCGCGCGGTTTTGCCGTGTGCGGTCATCACTTCGTCGATGGTGGCGTTGCGAATGTCGATGGTGCGATCCAGGGTGCGGCGCAAATCACCATCGGTGAAGATCCCGGCGAGTTTGCCGTCGGCTTCAAGGATAGCGGTCATGCCGAGGCCCTTGCGGGTCATTTCCATCAGCGCATCCTTGAGCAGGGTGCCGCGTTGTACTTGCGGCAACTCCTCCCCGGCATGCATGACGTTTTCCACTTTCAGCAACAGGCGCCGGCCAAGGGCGCCGCCCGGATGCGAGAAGGCAAAATCTTCGGCGGTAAAACCGCGCGCTTCCAGCAAGGCCACGGCCAGGGCGTCGCCCATGACCAGCGCTGCAGTAGTCGAAGACGTCGGTGCCAGATTCAGCGGGCAGGCTTCGTGCTCGACATGCACGTTGAGATTGACCTCGGCAGCCTTCGCCAGCGGCGACTGCGGATTGCCGGTAACGCTGATCAACTGGATGCCCAGGCGCTTGATCAATGGCAGCAGCGTGATGATTTCGTTGGTCGAGCCGGAGTTCGACAGCGCCAGAATCACGTCGTCGCGGGTGATCATGCCCATGTCGCCGTGGCTGGCTTCGGCCGGATGGACGAAAAACGCCGGAGTGCCGGTGCTGGCCAGGGTCGCGGCGATCTTGTTGCCGATATGCCCGGATTTGCCCATGCCGACCACGACCACACGGCCCTTGCTGGCCAGAATCATCTCGCAAGCGCGTACGAAATCGGCGTCGATATGGGCCATCAAGCCTTGGACGGCTTCCACTTCGAGGCGGATGGTGCGTTGTGCCGATTGAATCAGGTCGCGGGTTTTGCTCATGTCAGAATCGTATGGGCCGATGAAAAGGCGGCGATTATAGCGGTTATGTGGCAAAGCCTCACGCAAGTTCGTCGTGCTTTGTCATTACTGGTTACCAAAACCCTGTGAAAGTCGCTGCGACCCTCATCTGTCGGCGATTCTGGCCGGGTTCTCGCTTGGGCGCTCAGCCTTTGCAGTGATATAGTTCGCCGCCAGTTCGGCCTGCCCGGGATGCAGGTGTTTCCGAGGAAAGTCTGGCATCCCGATGAAAGGCTGCATCGCAAGGAGTTTAGATGAGTGCCGATAACGCCTACGCGGTCGAGCTGAAGGGAGTCTCCTTCAAGCGCGGTGCGCGGAGCATTTTCAATAACGTCGATATCCGCATCCCGCGCGGCAAGGTCACCGGCATCATGGGGCCTTCCGGCTGCGGCAAGACCACGCTGCTGCGCCTGATGGGCGCGCAGTTGCGACCGTCCAGCGGCGAAGTCTGGGTCAACGGGCAGAACCTGCCGACGCTGTCGCGCAGCGATCTGTTCGATGCGCGCAAGCACATGGGCGTGCTGTTTCAAAGCGGTGCGCTGTTCACCGATCTCGATGTGTTCGAAAACGTGGCCTTTCCGCTGCGGGTTCACACGCAGCTGCCGGAAGACATGATCCGCGACATCGTCCTGCTCAAGTTGCAGGCCGTGGGGCTGCGTGGCGCCATCGAGCTGATGCCGGACGAACTGTCCGGCGGCATGAAGCGCCGCGTCGCGCTGGCCCGGGCAATTGCTCTCGATCCGCAGATTCTCATGTACGACGAGCCTTTCGTGGGCCAGGACCCGATCGCCATGGGCGTGCTGGTGCGCCTGATCCGCCTGCTCAACGATGCACTGGGCATCACCAGTATCGTGGTGTCTCACGATCTGGCGGAAACCGCGAGCATTGCCGACTACATCTATGTAGTGGGCGATGGTCAGGTGCTGGGGCAGGGCACGCCGGATGAGCTGATGAACTCGGATGAGCCGCGTATCCGCCAGTTCATGACCGGCGATCCCGATGGCCCGGTGCCGTACCATTTTCCAGCGACGGATTACCGCGCAGATCTTCTGGGGAAGCGCTGATGCGCAGAATTTCATTGATGGAACGCGTGCGTCGGTTCGGCGAATCGGCGATCGACGCGGTCGCGGTGTTTGGTCGGGCGACCCTGTTCCTGTTTCACGCCCTGCTGGGCCGTGGTGGTATCAGCGGTGGTTTCGGCCTGTTGGTCAAGCAGCTGCATTCGGTCGGCGTCATGTCGCTGGTGATCATCGTGGTCTCCGGCATTTTCATCGGCATGGTGCTCGCGCTACAGGGCTTCAGCATTCTTTCCAGCTATGGTTCAGAGCAGGCGGTGGGGCAGATGGTCGCCCTGACATTGCTGCGTGAACTGGGGCCGGTGGTCACGGCGTTGCTGTTTGCCGGTCGCGCCGGCTCGGCGTTGACCGCCGAGATCGGCAACATGAAATCCACCGAGCAGTTGTCCAGCCTGGAAATGATCGGTGTCGATCCGCTCAAGTACATCATTGCCCCGCGCCTGTGGGCCGGCTTCATTTCCCTGCCGGTGCTGGCGATGATCTTCAGTGTCGTCGGCATCTGGGGCGGTTCGTGGGTCGCGGTCGACTGGCTGGGCGTCTACGAAGGCTCGTACTGGGCGAACATGCAGAACAGCGTGACCTTCACCAGCGATGTGCTGAATGGCGTGATCAAGAGTGTCGTTTTCGCCTTTGTCGTGACCTGGATCGCCGTATTCCAAGGCTATGACTGTGAACCCACTTCCGAGGGAATCAGTCGTGCCACCACCAAGACCGTGGTGTTTGCCTCGCTGGCAGTGCTCGGCCTGGACTTTATTCTGACCGCTTTGATGTTTGGAGATTTCTGATGCAAAACCGCACCCTGGAAATCGGTGTCGGCCTGTTCCTGCTGGCAGGGATCCTGGCTTTGCTGCTGCTCGCCTTGCGCGTCAGCGGTCTGTCTGCGACTTCGTCCACCGACACTTATAAACTTTATGCCTATTTCGACAATATCGCCGGTCTGACGGTCAGAGCCAAAGTGACCATGGCCGGTGTGACCATCGGCAAGGTCACCGCGATCGATCTGGATCGCGACAGCTTCACCGGTCGGGTCACGCTGCAGGTGGATAAAAAGGTCGACAACCTGCCGGTTGATTCGACTGCGTCTATCCTCACCGCGGGTCTGCTGGGCGAAAAATACATCGGTATCAGCGTCGGCGGTGAAGACACCCAGTTGAAAGACGGTGGAACCATCCACGACACACAGTCGTCACTGGTACTGGAAGACCTGATCGGTAAATTCCTGCTCAATACCGTTAGCAAAGACGCCAAATGAGGAGCTTTTGAATGATCTCTATCTTGCGACGTGGCCTGTTGGTGTTGCTCGCGGCCCTGCCGTTGATGGCTAACGCTGCACCGGGACAATCGGCTCATGACCTGATTCAGGACACCACGAACCGGATGCTTGCCGATTTGCAGGCCAACAAAGAGAAGTACAAGCAGGATCCGCAGGATTTCTATGCGGCGCTGAATAGCATCGTCGGCCCTGTGGTGGATGCCGAGGGCATCTCCAAAAGCATCATGACCGTGAAGTATTCGCGCAAGGCCACGCCCGAGCAGATGCAGCGTTTTCAGGAGAACTTCAAGCGCGGTCTGTTCCAGTTCTACGGCAACGCTCTGCTGGAATACAACAACCAGGGCATTACTGTTGACCCGGCCAAAGATGAATCGGGCGACCGCACCAGCGTCAACATGACCGTCAAGGGCAGCAACGGTGCGATTTATCCGGTGCAGTACACCCTTGAGAAGATCGGCGGCGAGTGGAAACTGCGCAACGTGATCATCAACGGCATCAACATCGGCAAGCTGTTCCGTGACCAGTTCGCCGACGCCATGCAGCGCAATGGCAACGATCTGGACAAGACCATCGATGGCTGGGCCGGTGAAGTGGCCAAGGCCAAGCAGGAAACCGACAAAGCCGCCGCGAAGCCAGCGCAATGAGTGAGGCGGCAGTACGGATGAGTGATGTCGACGAACTGGTGCTCAGCGGCGTGCTGGATTACCGCACCGGGCCCGACCTGCGCAAGGAAGGTCAGGCACTGATCAAGTCGAGCAAGGCGTCGGCGCTGGTCATCGATTGTTCGGCGGTGCAGAAGTCCAGCAGCGTCGGCCTGTCGTTGCTGCTGTGCTTCATGCGTGATGCGCACGCGGCCGGCAAGTCCGTCAGCATCCGTGCGATGCCCGAAGACATGCGCGAAATCGCTCAGGTCAGCGAGTTGACCGAGCTGTTGGCGCACCCCTGAACCCACATCTATAAAGAAGCCCCCCGTCAGAGTCCTGCGTTGCGGGGTTCGCAGGCGCGGGGCTTTTTTGTATGATGTCCGACCGTGCGCACAGGGCGCCGATTGAGGTTGAGCATGCAGGCCGTAGAAGTGAAGAGCTTCCTTGAAGAAAAGCTGCCAGGAACGCTGGTAGAAGTTGAAGGCGAAGGCTGCAACTTCCAGCTGAACGTGATCAGCGATGAACTGGCGGCGTTGAGCCCGGTGAAGCGTCAGCAGCAGGTCTATGCCCATTTGAACCCATGGATCGTCGATGGCAGCATCCATGCGGTCACTATGAAATTTTTCAGCAGCGCGGCCTGGGCCGAGCGCACCTGAGCCCTAGGGCGTCGAGATACTAATGGATAAATTGATTATTACCGGTGGCGCTCGTCTTGATGGCGAGATCCGCATTTCCGGGGCAAAGAACTCTGCCCTGCCGATCCTGGCCGCGACCTTGCTGTGCGATGGCCCGGTCACCGTTGGCAACCTGCCGCACCTGCACGACATCACCACCATGATCGAGCTGTTCGGGCGCATGGGCATTGAGCCTGTGATCGACGAGAAGCTCAGCGTCGAAATCGACCCGCGCACCATCAAGACCCTGATCGCGCCGTACGAACTGGTGAAAACCATGCGTGCGTCGATCCTTGTGCTCGGCCCGATGGTCGCGCGTTTCGGTGAAGCCGAAGTGGCATTGCCTGGCGGTTGCGCCATCGGCTCGCGTCCGGTCGACCTGCATATCCGTGGTCTCGAAGCCATGGGCGCAATCATCGACGTCGAAGGCGGCTACATCAAGGCCAAGGCGCCTGAAGGTGGCTTGCGCGGCGCGCACTTCTTCTTCGACACCGTCAGCGTGACCGGTACCGAAAACATCATGATGGCTGCTGCTCTGGCCAAGGGCCGCAGCGTGCTGCAGAACGCCGCCCGTGAGCCTGAAGTGGTCGACCTGGCGAACTTCCTCAACGCCATGGGTGCCAAGGTTTCCGGCGCCGGCACCGACACCATCACCATCGATGGCGTCGAGCGTCTGGGTTCGGCTTTCTATAAGGTCATGCCCGATCGTATCGAAACCGGCACCTATCTGGTCGCCGCTGCCGTTACCGGTGGCCGCGTCAAGGTCAAGGACACCGATCCGACCATCCTCGAAGCGGTGCTGGAAAAGCTCCGTGAAGCCGGCGCGGAAATCACCTGCGGTGAAGACTGGATCGAGCTGAACATGCACGGCAAACGCCCGAAAGCGGTCAACGTGCGCACCGCGCCGTACCCGGCGTTCCCGACCGACATGCAGGCACAGTTCATCTCGCTCAACGCCATTGCCGAAGGTACTGGTGCGGTGATCGAGACGATCTTCGAAAACCGCTTCATGCACGTTTACGAACTGCACCGCATGGGCGCCAAGATCCAGGTCGAAGGCAACACCGCGATCGTCACCGGTACCGAAATCCTCAAGGGCGCGCCTGTGATGGCCACCGACCTGCGGGCTTCTGCCAGTCTGGTGATCTCGGCACTGATGGCCGAAGGCGACACGCTGATCGACCGCATCTACCACATAGACCGTGGTTACGAGTGCATCGAAGAAAAACTGCAGATGCTCGGCGCCAAGATCCGTCGCGTTCCGGGCTGATCGCTGCATCGGGACACACGGACGTGTCCACTGAATTCGTTTCGAGTCGAGGGTGTGCGCACCCTCGATGTGTGTCCGGCGCCGATTGCGACCGGGCATGAGTACCTTGATAAGGACTGACGTTTCCCATGTTGACCATCGCACTGTCCAAGGGCCGCATCCTTGACGACACACTGCCGCTTCTCGCTGAAGCGGGCATCGTGCCGACCGAGAATCCGGACAAGAGCCGCAAGCTGATCATCCCCACGACCCAGGACGACGTGCGTCTGCTGATCGTGCGTGCCACCGATGTGCCGACCTATGTCGAGCATGGCGCGGCCGACCTCGGCGTCGCCGGCAAGGACGTGCTGATGGAATACAGCGGCCAGGGCCTGTACGAGCCGCTGGACCTGCAGATCGCGCAGTGCAAGCTGATGACCGCCGGCAAGATCGGCGCCGCCGAGCCCAAGGGCCGTCTGCGCGTGGCGACCAAGTTCGTCAACGTCGCCAAGCGTTACTACGCCGAGCAGGGCCGTCAGGTTGACATCATCAAGCTGTACGGCTCGATGGAACTGGCGCCGCTGATCGGTCTGGCCGACAAGATCATCGACGTGGTCGACACCGGCAACACCCTGCGCGCCAACGGCCTGGAGCCCCAGGAACTGATCGCCACGATCAGCTCGCGCCTGGTGGTCAACAAGGCTTCGATGAAAATGCAGCACGCCCGAATCCAGGCGTTGATCGACACCCTGCGCAACGCAGTGGAATCGCGACACCGCGGCTGATCTACCTGCGTGGCCCAAAGCCGCGCCGTCTATCCGCCTCATAGCCAGAATTCTCAGGTGCCCAAGCGGATCGAATGCTAGTTTCGGGCGCCTGAGTTATTTGCCATTCCTATGAGGCTCTCGCTATGACCGCAACCACTGCAATTCGCCGACTCAACGCTGCTGACCCGGATTTCGCGCATCATCTGGATCATCTGCTGAGCTGGGAAAGTGTGTCTGACGACTCGGTCAATCAGCGCGTGCTCGACATCATCAAGGCTGTGCGCGAGCGTGGTGACGCGGCGCTGGTCGAGTTCACCCAGAAGTTCGACGGCCTCGAAGTCGCCTCGATGGCCGACCTGATTTTGCCGCGCGAGCGCCTCGAACTGGCCCTGACTCGCATCACCGTGCCACAGCGCGAGGCCTTGGAAAAAGCCGCCGCCCGGGTGCGCAGCTATCACGAAAAGCAGAAGCAGGATTCCTGGAGCTACACCGAAGCCGATGGCACGGTGCTCGGCCAAAAGGTCACGCCGCTGGATCGCGCCGGTCTGTATGTGCCGGGTGGCAAGGCGTCGTATCCGTCGTCGGTATTGATGAACGCGATTCCGGCCAAGGTCGCCGGCGTGACCGAAGTGGTCATGGTCGTGCCAACTCCGCGCGGTGAGCTCAACGAACTGGTGCTGGCCGCTGCCTGCATCGCCGGTGTCGACCGGGTGTTCACCATCGGCGGTGCGCAAGCAGTTGCCGCGCTGGCGTACGGCACTGAAAGCGTGCCGCGTGTCGACAAAGTGGTCGGCCCGGGCAACATCTATGTCGCCACCGCCAAGCGTCACGTTTTCGGTCAGGTCGGTATCGACATGATCGCCGGCCCTTCGGAAATCCTTGTGGTGTGCGACGGCCAGACCGATCCGGACTGGATCGCCATGGACCTCTTCTCCCAAGCCGAGCACGACGAAGACGCGCAAGCGATTCTGGTCAGCCCCGACGCCGAGTTCCTCGACAAGGTGGCCGCGAGCATCGACAAGCTGCTGCCGACCATGGACCGCGCAACCATCATCGAGACCTCGATCAATGGCCGTGGCGCGCTGATCCAGGTGAGTGACATGGCCGAGGCCATCGAAGTCGCCAACCGCATCGCGCCGGAACACCTGGAGTTGTCGGTCGCTGATCCGCAAGCCTGGCTGCCGCAGATCCGTCACGCTGGCGCGATCTTCATGGGCCGCCACACCTCCGAAGCCTTGGGCGACTACTGCGCCGGCCCGAACCACGTGTTGCCGACTTCCGGCACCGCGCGTTTCTCCTCGCCGCTGGGCGTCTACGACTTCCAGAAGCGCTCGTCGATCATCTTCTGCTCCGAGGCCGGCGCTTCCGAGCTGGGCAAGACTGCATCGGTACTGGCCCGTGGCGAATCGCTGAGCGCCCACGCGCGCAGCGCCGAATACCGCATCAAAGACGAAGACTTTCTGAAAGGGCAGGGGAACTGAGCGATGAGTAAATTCTGGAGCCCGTTCGTCAAGGATCTGGTGCCCTACGTGCCGGGCGAACAGCCGAAGCTGACCAGACTGGTCAAGCTCAACACCAACGAAAACCCATATGGCCCGTCGCCGAAAGCGCTGGTGGCGATGCAAGCCGAGCTCAACGACAACCTGCGCCTGTATCCGGACCCGAACAGTGATCTGCTGAAAAACGCCGTGGCCCAATACTACAGCGTGCAAACCAGTCAGGTGTTCCTCGGCAACGGTTCGGACGAAGTGCTCGCGCACATTTTCCACGGTCTGCTGCAACACGATCAGCCGCTGCTGTTCCCCGACATAAGCTACAGCTTTTATCCGGTGTACTGCGGGCTGTATGGAATCGAGTTCGACGCGGTGCCGCTGGATGCGCAATTCCAGATCAACCCGGCCGACTACGCCAAACCGAATGGCGGAATCATTTTCCCCAACCCGAACGCCCCGACCGGCTGCTTGCTGGCGCTGGACGCGGTCGAGCAGATCCTCAAGGCCAGTCCGGATTCGGTGGTCGTGGTGGACGAGGCTTATATCGACTTTGGCGGCGAAACCGCGATCAGTCTGGTGGACCGTTATCCGAACCTGCTGGTGACACAGACATTGTCCAAGTCCCGTTCGCTGGCTGGCCTGCGTGTCGGTCTGGCGGTAGGGCATCCTGATCTGATCGAGGCGCTGGAGCGGATCAAGAACAGCTTCAACTCCTATCCGCTGGATCGTTTGGCGATTGTCGGTGCGGCGGCGGCTTTCGAAGATCGCGAGTATTTCGACAAGACCTGTCGTCAGGTGATCGAGAGCCGCGAGTGGGTGGTGGCGCAGTTGCAGGCCAAAGGCTTTGAAGTGCTGCCGTCGGCGGCGAACTTCATCTTCGCTCGCCACCCGGAGCATGACGCGGCGGGGCTGGCGGCGAAACTGCGCGAGCAGGGCGTGATCGTGCGGCACTTCAAGCAAGAGCGGATTGCGCAGTTCTTGCGGATTTCGATTGGCACGCCGGAGCAGAATCAGGCGCTGATCGATGGGCTCGGCGACCTCTAAAAGCAAAAGCCCCTCACCCTAACCCTCTCCCATAGGGAGAGGGGACTGATCGGGGGATATTGCTGAGGTACGCCGACCTGAATTTGCTTTACCGAATCCATAATCGACTCGCTCTTTCAGGTCGATGTCCCCCGCAAGACAA
This sequence comes from Pseudomonas sp. 1L-B-1-E-C1, assembly GCF_057291835.1. Classification (NCBI taxonomy): domain Bacteria; kingdom Pseudomonadati; phylum Pseudomonadota; class Gammaproteobacteria; order Pseudomonadales; family Pseudomonadaceae; genus Pseudomonas; species Pseudomonas sp. 1L-B-1-E-C1. The sequence goes on from NZ_JBXAWN010000004.1 coordinate 199,280, forward strand.
CTTGGTCGGCTCCCTCTCCCTCCGGGAGAGGGCTGGGGTGAGGGTGTGCTTTTATTCGTGATGCGGCTCGCCGAGAAACGTCAGCGAACTGAACAATCCACGACTATCCACATCCACACTGTCCTTCACCGGCACCTCAACCTGCGCCGCAATCACATTCAACCCTTCGTTCCTCACCAGCACCTGCGCGCGGCCATCCTTGTCGGTCTCGGTGCTCAGCGTGTTTGGCGCGCTGCGATAGTCGCCATACAACTTCACTCCTGCCGCCGGTTTGCCATCAAGCAACACCCGCACCGGCAACGATTTGCCTGGCCCTACCGTCAGCGGATCGACCTCCGGCAGGATCAGCAATTTGATCTGATCAAGCTTCGGCAATTTCGCCCCCGGCTGATAGATCGCCAGGCTGTATTTGAATGTCTGCGTAGCCTCGGTGGCGCCGGGCACTTTGCTGCGTCCTTCGTTGATCCACTTCTTGTCCGCCGTCTGCGACCACATGCCATTGTTCAGCGCTACGGCCATCACTGCCGGCGGCTTCAATGGTTTCAGTCGGGCATGATCGGCCAGGCGCTCGACGCTGACCGGGATCATCTTGCCGCTCGCGTCATAAGCCCATGCGCCGCTGATTTTCTGTGCCTTGAAGGCGTTGTCTTCAGCGCCGTGACCGTAGACCACTTCGATGTTGCCGCGTCGTTCCTCTGTCCACAGGCCATGGGCCGACGCCTGAGCGGTGAACAGCGCAGCGATGAGCAGAAGGGGTTTGCCGTAGTGCATGGTGACGTCCTTTTACAGGTTGAGTGTCAGGCTGACGGTGAAATTGCGCGGTTCGCCGGGGTTGACCCAGTAGTTGCTGTAGGAGCGCTCGTAGTATTTCTCGTCAAAGATATTGTTCAGGTTCAGGCCCACCGTGACGTTGTCGCTGGCCTTGTAATGGGCGAGCAAGTCGACGGTCTGATAGGCCGGCAATTCGAAATCGCTGCCTGACTCGCCCGAGCGATCGCCGACGTAAGTGAACGCTGCGCCGACGTCTGAACCGCGCAGACGGCCATCCTGAAACTCATACACACCCAGCACACTGCCGCTGCGTTTGGCCACGCCGAGGATGCGGCTGCCGGTGGGAATGGTCGCATCGCCCTTGGTCACCTCGGCGTCGATGTAGGCGAAGGCGCCGATGACCCGCACCGCATCGGTTACTTGCCCGGTGACCTGCCAATCGAAACCCTGACTGCGCGCCTTGCCCATGGCGCGGCTGGTGTCGGTCCCCGGATCGAGAGCAAGGACGTTTTCCTTGTCGATGTGGAAGAAGGCGAGGGTGCTGCTTACGCGCTCATCGAACAGCTCGTTCTTGATCCCCACTTCATAACCGACACCTTCTTCCGGATCGAAGGATTTGCCCGAAGCATCCAGGCCGTTGTTCGGTTTGAACGAGGTCGAGGCGTTGGCGAACAGGCCAGTGTTCGGCGTGAGTTGATAGAGCAGGCCGGCGCGTTGGGTCAGTGCGTCGTGGCGCTGCTGGCTCTTGGCGTTACGGCTGTGGTCGTCGATGCGCTGATCGAAGTGCTCGAAGCGCGCGCCAAGCGTGCCGCGCAACTTGTCGGTGAAGACGATCTGGTCTTGCAGATTCAGCGCATGACTTTCGACGTGTTCGAAGAAGTCAGTGCCCGAGCGCGCACCATTGGGTTTTGGCTGGCCGTAAACCGGCTTATAGATGTCGATGGCGTAGGGGCCGCCGGCGACGGTGGTGACGCGTTCGTCCTTGCGGTAATTCTCGTATTCGGTGCCGATCAGCAATTCATGCTGCCACAGGCCGAGGTCGAACAGACCGCGCAATTCCAGTTGGGTGATGCTGTCGTGCCAATTCGTATCGCGTTCGCGCAAGCGGCGGTTGACCGTGTGGCCGTCGGCGTTCAGCGCGCGTTGTTCCGAGGCGTCGCCCCAGAGTTTGCCTTCCTTGTAGTGGCTGGCCAGACGCAGTTTCCAGCTGTCATTGAGATGGTGTTCAAGCGTGGCCTGGAGCAGGTTGTTGTGATTGTCGATATTGCCGTCGTCGGGTTCGCCGAGGAACGTCGAACGGGATACACCGCTCCATTTATTGTTCGGCGCCACTACACCACGATCGAACGTCGAGTTGTGACGGACGATTTCGCTTTCCACCAGCAGCGAGGTGTCCGGGTTCAACTGCCAACTGATCGAAGGCGCGACGAAGACCCGCTGGCTGTCGACGTGGTCGCGGAAGCTGTGGTTGTCCTCTACCGCGAGATTGATGCGCGAGAGCACATCGCCCTGTTCATCAAGGGGCGTGTTGACGTCCAGCGCGGTGCGATAGCGATCCCAGCTGCCGGCGCTGGTTTGCAGGGTGGTGAACGCTTCAGGCTGCGGTTTCTTGGTGACGATGTTCACCGTCCCGCCAGGATCGCCTCGACCGTAGAGACTGGCGGCCGGGCCTTTGAGCACTTCGATGCGCTCGATGTTGGCCGCGTCCGGCGTGCTCGGGTAGCCGCGATTGGCGCTGAAGCCGTCCTTGTAGAACTCGGACGTGGTGAAGCCGCGCACGCTGTATTCGTAGAGGGTCAGGCCGCCGAAGTTGTTCTGCTTCGACACGCCGCCGGCAAAATCCAGCGCGCGCTCGACACTGGTGCTGCCCAGATCCGAAAGCACACTGGCCGGGACCACGCTGATGGCTTGCGGGATATCGCGAATCGCCGCGTCGGTTTTGGTCGCACTGGCAGAGCGGGTCGCGCGATAGCCGCTGACCGGGCCGGTTGGGGATTCATAATCGGAAGTGACGCTGATGGCTTCCAGCTCAACGGGCTGCGGCTCTTCGGCGAAGGCGGGATCGCAGAGCAAACCCAGAGTAAGGCCCAGCAGCGAGGCCTTTTTGCGAGACGACATGTTATGTTGTTCCAATTGTCAGAATTGAAACAATATAACATGCCTGTTGAGAATGTCTGTTATTCGCGCCGCTGGCGCGAAAACATTTTTATTCTTCTTTTTCTTTGACCGGTGCCGGCGGTGGCCGCAGGCCGATTTCAGCGGTCAGCTTGAGCTCCTTGCCGTTGCGCATGACCTGGATCGTCACCTTGTCGGTCGGTTTGATTCGCGCCACCTGGTTCATCGAACGGCGACCATCGCCGGCCGGTTCACCATCGATACTCAGAATCACATCGCCCAGTTGCAGCCCGGCCTTCTGCGCCGGGCCGTCACGGAAAATACCGGCGACGACAATTCCCGGGCGCCCGGACAAACCAAACGACTCGGCCAGTTCCTGGGTCAGCGGTTGTACTTCGATGCCCAGCCAGCCACGAATCACCTGACCGTGCTCGATGATCGACTTCATGACTTCCATCGCCAGTTTCACCGGAATGGCAAATCCGATGCCTTGCGAGCCGCCCGACTTGGAGAAGATCGCCGTGTTGATGCCAGTGAGGTTGCCGTTGGCATCGACCAGCGCACCGCCGGAGTTGCCCGGGTTGATCGCCGCGTCTGTCTGGATGAAGTCTTCGTAGTTGTTCAGGCCCAACTGATTACGCCCGGTGGCGCTGATGATGCCCATGGTCACGGTCTGGCCGACGCCGAACGGGTTGCCGATGGCCAGCGCGACGTCGCCGATGCGAATGCTGTCGGAGCGGCCGACAGTGATCGCCGGCAGGTTTTTCAGATCGATTTTCAGGACGGCGAGGTCGGTTTCCGGATCGCTGCCGATCACGCGGGCCAGCGTCTCGCGACCATCCTTGAGCGCCACGACAATCTGGTCGGCGCCGCTGGTGACGTGGTTGTTGGTGAGGATGTAGCCTTCGGGGCTCATGATCACCCCGGAACCGAGGCTCGATTCCATGCGCTTCTGTTTTGGCGAGTTGTCACCGAAGAAGCGGCGGAACTGCGGATCCTCGAACAAGGGATGCGCCGGTTTGTTGATGACCTTGGTGGTGTACAGGTTGACCACCGACGGCGCGGCGATGCCCACCGCATCCGCATAGGACACCGGCCCCTGTTGCACGATCGTGGTCTGAGGGGCCTGTTGCAGATTGACGTCGAGGCTCGGCAGCCCGACCCACTCGGGGTAACGCTGAATAATCAACAGAGCGATAAGCACACCGGCCAATAGCGGCCAGCCAAAAAAACGCAGCGCCTTGAGCATTAAGCACGTTCCTGGAAAGGTTGCAGGCGAGGTCAGACCGCCCATAATGTCGCGCATTATACGAGGCCGCGCGCGCCTCTGAACGGGATATTTAGGAGTCTTTCATGGCCGTAGCCCTCAGCACCCTCGTCGAAGAAGCCGACCGTTACCTGGCCAGTGCGAAAATCTCCGATTATTGCCCCAACGGTTTGCAGGTCGAAGGCCGCCCGCAGGTGATGCGCATCGTCAGTGGCGTCACCGCCAGCCAGGCTCTACTGGACGCTGCCGTGGAAGCCGAGGCCGATCTGATCCTGGTCCACCACGGTTATTTCTGGAAAGGCGAGAACCCCTGCGTCACGGGTATGAAGCAGCGCCGCTTGAAGACCCTGCTCAAGCACGACATCAGCCTGCTCGCCTACCACCTGCCGCTGGATCTGCACGCGGACGTCGGCAACAACGTGCAACTGGCGCGTCAGCTCGACATCACTGTCGAAGGGCCGCTCGACCCGGGCAATCCGAAAGTCGTCGGGCTGGTGGGTTCGCTTAATGAGCCAATGACTGCGCGGGATTTCGCGCGCAAGGTGCAGGAAGTCATGGGGCGCGAGCCGCTGTTGATCGAAGGCAGCGGCATGATCCGCCGCGTCGGCTGGTGCACCGGTGGCGGCCAGGGTTATATCGATCAGGGCGTGGCGGCGGGGGTCGACCTGTTCATCAGTGGCGAGGCGTCCGAGCAGACTTTCCACAGCGCCCGCGAGAATGACATCAGCTTCATCGCCGCCGGCCACCACGCCACCGAACGCTACGGCGTGCAGGCGCTGGGCGATTATCTGGCGAAGCGCTTTGCCCTCGAGCATATCTTCATCGATTGCCCGAATCCGATCTGACCTTTGACAGAGGCGAGGACTTGATCGGATTCGACGTAACTATTGCCAAATATGCGATAAAGGTTTTCAGGTCGTCAGGCCAAGTTGGGAATCTGGTTATAGCGCGGATATGATGAAAGGGTTATAGCCTCTTCTCCTGACCCTGTTAACCAAGCTTCAAGTCGAAATCTCCTTTTAAAATGGTCAATCCGTTTGTTATAAAAACGAAATTACCGTTGAGCTTTGTTCCGGATTCGCTAATGGTCAATTCGAGCGTGCCGGTATCAGCTCCCTGGTAATTGCCGTTGTCGGTGTACCCCCAAGTCCAATAGCTCATACCGTCAAAGCTTTGCGGGTAATTCACGGTATAAATTCCATCTATTTTTTTGGGAAAAGAGATGGCCATTCCATTCTTTCGTTCTCTATCTTCGAATGCCAGAACAACACCTGCAGTCTCGTCAGTGCCGAGAGAGCAGCGAATATCTTCTTTAATATTGAATTGCCGACCGGTATGGGCGGTGGCTATGACATGACCGCGAACATTTGCACGGGCAGGTTCGTTTTTGTGGAAAACAAAATTCATAGCGGTATCCTTTCATCGAATTGAGGTAAGTCTGATGGTTATGACTCCGATTGAAGTGTCGGCCAGTGTTGGCTTAATAGAGAACTGTAATAAATGACAGTTTTTTAGAATTGTTTTAATGTGTGCACTGGTTTCTTATAACCTGAACTGGTAGCAGGGGCACAGCGATGCAGCCGAACTGGCAGGTATATTCATATACCCTTTCGATCTAGTTGGCGTCCTGATTAGAAGAGGTCGCTGTGCTAGGATTCCCCGCTCGAACACGGCCCGCTGGCCGTTCATAAGAAAGCTTTCGTGAGTAGCCATGGTCGACAAACTGACGCATCTGAAACAGCTGGAGGCGGAAAGCATCCACATCATCCGCGAGGTGGCCGCCGAGTTCGATAACCCGGTGATGCTGTACTCCATCGGTAAAGACTCCGCCGTGATGCTGCACCTGGCACGCAAGGCGTTCTTCCCGGGCAAACTGCCGTTTCCGGTGATGCACGTCGACACCCGCTGGAAATTCCAGGAGATGTACAAGTTCCGCGACAAGATGGTCGAAGAACTGGGCCTGGACCTGATCACCCACATCAACCCCGATGGCGTGGCGCAGAACATCAACCCGTTCACCCACGGCAGCGCCAAGCACACCGACATCATGAAAACCGAAGGCCTGAAACAGGCACTCGACAAGCATGGTTTCGACGCAGCCTTCGGCGGTGCCCGTCGCGATGAAGAGAAGTCCCGCGCTAAAGAGCGCGTCTACTCGTTCCGCGACAGCAAGCACCGCTGGGACCCGAAAAACCAGCGTCCAGAGCTGTGGAACGTCTACAACGGCAAGGTCAACAAGGGCGAATCCATCCGTGTGTTCCCTCTGTCGAACTGGACCGAGCTGGACATCTGGCAGTACATCTATCTCGAGGGCATCCCGATTGTGCCGTTGTACTTCGCCGCCGAACGCGATGTGATCGAGAAAAACGGCACGCTGATCATGATCGACGACGAGCGCATCCTCGAACACCTGTCCGATGAAGACAAAGCGCGTATCGTGAAAAAGAAAGTGCGGTTCCGCACCCTTGGCTGCTACCCGTTGACGGGCGCGGTGGAGTCCGAGGCCGAAAGCCTGACGGATATCATCCAGGAAATGCTCCTGACGCGAACTTCCGAGCGCCAGGGCCGGGTCATCGACCACGATGGCGCAGGCTCGATGGAAGATAAAAAACGTCAGGGTTATTTCTAAGGGGTTGTCATGTCGCACGCATCTGATTTGATCAGCGAGGACATCCTCGCCTACCTGGGCCAGCACGAACGTAAAGAGCTGCTGCGCTTTTTGACCTGCGGTAACGTCGACGACGGCAAGAGCACCCTGATCGGGCGCCTGCTGCACGACTCGAAGATGATCTACGAGGATCACCTCGAAGCGATCACCCGCGACTCGAAGAAATCCGGCACCACCGGTGACGACATCGATCTGGCATTGCTGGTCGACGGCCTGCAGGCCGAGCGTGAACAGGGCATCACCATCGATGTCGCGTACCGCTATTTCTCCACCGCCAAGCGCAAATTCATCATCGCCGACACTCCTGGCCATGAACAGTACACCCGCAACATGGCCACCGGTGCCTCCACCTGTGACCTGGCGATCATCCTGGTCGACGCCCGTTACGGCGTGCAGACCCAGACCCGTCGCCACAGCTTCATCGCCTCATTGCTGGGGATCAAACACATCGTCGTGGCCATCAACAAGATGGACCTGAAGGACTTCGATGAAGGCGTGTTCGATTCGATCAAGGCCGACTACCTGAAGTTCGCCGAAGGCTTGAAGATGAAGCCGACCAGCATGCACTTCGTGCCGATGTCTGCTCTGAAGGGCGACAACGTGGTGAACAAGTCCGAGCGCTCGCCGTGGTACACCGGCCAGTCGCTGATGGAAATCCTCGAGACCGTCGAAGTCGCAGGCGATCGCAACTTCACCGATCTGCGTTTCCCGGTGCAGTACGTCAACCGCCCGAACCTGAACTTCCGTGGTTTCGCCGGCACCCTGGCCAGCGGCATCGTGCACAAGGGCGACGAAGTCGTGGTGCTGCCGTCGGGCAAGAGCAGCCGGGTGAAATCCATCGTCACCTTCGAAGGTGAGCTGGAACACGCAGGTCCTGGTCAGGCGGTAACGCTGACCATGGAAGACGAAATCGACATCTCCCGTGGCGACCTGTTGGTGCATGCCGACAACGTGCCGCCGGTGACCGACAGCTTCGAAGCGATGCTGGTGTGGATGGCTGAAGAGCCGATGCTGCCGGGCAAGAAATACGACATCAAACGCGCCACCAGTTACGTGCCGGGCTCAATCGCCAGCATCGTCAACAAGGTCGACGTCAACACCCTGGAAGAAGGCCCGGCGAGCGCGTTGCAGCTCAACGAGATCGGTAAGGTGAAAATCGCGCTCGACGCGCCGATCGCCCTCGATGGTTATGAAAGCAACCGCACCACCGGCGCATTCATTGTCATCGATCGCCTGACCAACGGCACCGTAGGCGCCGGCATGATCGTCGCTCAGCCAGTGGCTCATGGCACCGCCACGCACCACGGCAAACTGGCGCACGTGGCCACTGAAGAGCGTGCCCAACGCTTCGGCCAGCAACCGGCTACCGTGCTGTTCAGCGGCCTGTCCGGTGCGGGTAAAAGCACCCTTGCGTATGCGGTCGAGCGCAAGCTGTTCGACATGGGCCGTGCGGTGTTTGTACTGGATGGCCAGAACCTGCGTCAGGATCTGAACAAAGGTCTGCCACAGGATCGCGCCGGTCGCACCGAGAACTGGCGTCGTGCCGCGCATGTAGCGCGTCAGTTCAACGAAGCGGGCCTGCTGACCCTGGCTGCGTTCGTTGCACCAAGTGCTGAAGGTCGCGAGCAGGCCAAGGAACTGATCGGCAAGGATCGCTTGCTGACGGTTTACGTGCAGGCCTCGCCAACCGTCTGCGCCGAGCGTGACCCGCAAGGTTTGTACGCCGCTGGTGGCGATAACATCCCGGGCGAATCCTTCCCGTACGACGTGCCGCTCAACGCCGATCTGGTGATCGATACGCAGTCGCTGAGTCTGGAAGAAAGCGTCAAGCAAGTGCTGGAGCTGTTGCGTCAGCGTGGCGCAATTTAAGCACTGAAGCAGCGACAAGCTTCCAGTTTCAAGCGGCAAGAAAAAGCCCGTCGATGAGCAATCATCGGCGGGCTTTTTTGTCGCTTTGAGAATGTCAAAAGATCGCAGCCTTCGGCAGCTCCTACAGGGTGTGCGCCGATTCAATGTAGGAGCTGCCGAAGGCTGCGATCTTTTGATCTTTAACGCTTTGGATATTCGCGGTGCATCTGCTCCAGCAACGCATCCTTGTCCAGCCACAGCTGGTTGATCCAGCCCTGAAACTGCAAACGGTACTCGCCGTCCTGGTCGTAGTTCTTGCCGATGAACGCTGGCGGGATTTTGAGTTCTTCAAAGTGCACCACCACATCACGCACATTGCCGCAGAGCAAATCCCAGAACCCCGGACGTCCGGCCGGGTAATGAATCGTCACGTTGACGATCGATTCCAGCTGTTCGCCCATCGCATCGAGCACAAAGGCGATCCCGCCAGCCTTGGGCTTGAGCAGGTACTTGAACGGTGACTGCTGCTGCGCATGCTTGCCTTCGGTGAAGCGTGTGCCTTCGACGAAGTTGAAAATCCCCACCGGGTTATGCCGGAATTTCGCACAGGTCTTGCGCGTGGTCTCCAGATCCTTGCCTTTCTTCTCCGGATGTTTTTCCAGATACGCCTTGGAGTAGCGCTTCATGAACGGAAAACCCAGCGCCCACCACGCCAGACCGATCACCGGCACCCAGATCAGCTCCTGCTTGAGGAAGAACTTCAGCGGTTGAATCTTGCGGTTGAGCACGTATTGCAGAACCAGAATATCCACCCAGCTCTGGTGGTTGCTGGTGATCAGGTACGAGTGCTGATAGTCGAGACCTTGCAGACCGCTGAGGTGCCAGCGGGTGCGTCGTACCAGATTCATCCAGCCCTTGTTGTTGCTGATCCACGCTTCGTGGGTGTGGCTCATCAGCCAACCGGCAACGCGCTGGGTAAAGGCAAACGGCAGGGCCTTGACCAGCGCCACGCAGAACAGGAACGAGCAGAGCAGAATCGTGTTGAGCGCCAACAGCAGCGAGGCGATCACGCCACGCAATGGTGCAGGGAGAAAGTCCAGCATTTACACATCCATAGGTCGGTTGGCGGCTTGAATCGCGGTGAGGGCGATGGTGTAGACGATGTCATCGACTTGCGCGCCGCGCGGCAAGTCATTCACCGGTTTGCGCAGGCCTTGCAGCATCGGCCCGAGACTGACGCAATCGGCGCTGCGTTGTACCGCTTTGTGCGTGGTGTTGCCGGTGTTCAGATCGGGGAAGACGAACACCGTGGCGCGTCCGGCGACCTGACTGTTCGGCGCCAGTTGTCGGGCGACGTCGGCGTTGGCGGCAGCGTCGTACTGCAGCGGGCCGTCGATCAGCAGCGAGTGTTGTTGTTCGTGAGCGAGCAGAGTCGCCTCGCGGACTTTTTCGACTTCTTCACCACGGGCCGATTCGCCGCTGGAGTAACTGATCATCGCCACCCGTGGGATGATGCCAAATGCCGCCGCCGAGTCCGCGCTTTGCAGGGCGATCTCCGCCAATTCGGTTGCACTTGGGTGCGGGTTCATCACGCAGTCGCCGTAGACCAGCACTTCTTCTGGAAAGAGCATGAAGAACACTGACGACACCAGCGTGCAGCCCGGTGCGGTCTTGATCAGTTGCAGGGCCGGGCGGATGGTATTGGCGGTGGTGTTGATCACCCCGGACACCAGCCCGTCGACCTCGTCCAGCGCAAGCATCATGGTGCCGATCACCACGGTGTCTTCCAGCTGCTGCTCGGCCATCGGTGCGTTGAGGCTTTTGCTTTTGCGCAGGGCGACCATCGGTTCGACGTAGCGCTCGCGGATGTGGTCCGGGTCGAGAATTTCCAGACCCGGCGGCAACACGATGCCTTGCGCCCGGGCGACGGCTTCGACGTCTGCAGGTTTGGCCAGCAATACGCAGCGAGCGATCCCGCGTTCCTGGCAGATCGCCGCCGCTTGTACGGTGAACGGCTCGCTGCCTTCTGGCAGGACGATGCGCTTGTTTGCCGCCTGCGCACGCTGGATCAATTGATAGCGGAACACTGCCGGCGACAGGCGCATTTCCCGTGGCGTGCCGCAGCGCTGATGCAGCCAGTTGGCGTCGAGGTGGCTGGCGACGAAATCGGTGATGATCTCCGCGCGCTCGCGGTCATCGATGGGGATTTCCTTGTTCAGGCCGTTGAGCAGGTTAGCGGTGTCGTACGAGCCGGTGCTTACCGACAAGACTGGCAAGCCGGCCTGCAACGCGCCTTGGCACAGGTCCATGATGCGCGGATCGGGCAGGGTGTCGCTGGTCAGCAGCACGCCGGCCAGCGGCACGCCGTTGATCGCCGCAAGGCTGACGGCGAGGATGATGTCGTCGCGATCACCCGGCGTCACCACCAGCACGCCGGGCTTGAGCAGCTCGACGGTGTTGCGCATGGTTCGCGCGCAAATGATGATTTTGTTCATGCGCCGGGTTTCGTAATCGCCAGCGTTGAGCACCTGCGCGCCCATCAGGTCGGCGACGTCGCGAGTGCGCGGCGCGTTGAGTTCCGGCTGGAACGGGATGCAGCCGAGCAGGCGGAAGTCACCGCTGCGCAGCAACGGCGAATGCTCCTTCAGCCGCGTGGCGAAGGCCTCCATGCTCTCGTCGGTCTTGACCTTGTTGAGGATCACGCCGAGGACTTTCGGATCCTTCGGGCCACCGAACAATTGCGCTTGAAGCTCGACCCGACCAGAGAGTTCGGCGAGCACTTCGTTTTCCGGCGCCGAAACCAGAATCACCTCGGCATCCAGACTCTTGGCCAGGTGCAGATTGACCCGGGCGGCGTAACTGGCGCTGCGGGTCGGCACCATGCCCTCGACCACCAGCACATCCTTGCCGACTGCCGCTTGCTGATACAGGGCGATGATTTCTTCGAGCAACTCGTCGAGCTGACCGTCACCGAGCATGCGCTCGACATGCGCCAGGCCCAACGGTTGCGGCGGTTTCAAACCGTGGGTGCGTGCCACCAGTTCGGTGGAACGCTCGGGGCCGGTGTCGCCCGGGTGCGGCTGGGCGATCGGTTTGAAGAAGCCGACTTTGAGGCCGGCGCGTTCAAGCGTGCGTACCAGCCCGAGGCTGATGGAGGTCAGACCCACGCCAAAATCGGTGGGGGCGATAAAAAAAGTTTGCATGGGAATTCTCTATGCAAGGGTGCCAGCCTATGTCTGGCCGACTACCGAAATTCAGTCGCCAAGGTTAGCGCTAACCGAGCCCTGTGCACACCAACCGCAGGCAAAGGGTTGACCTGTTTTTTCAATACGTTGCGCCAGATCCAGGACCCAGGCGCGGGTTTGCCACGGCGGCTGGTGGCGCAGGTGCTGGGTGTGGCCACAGGAAAGCTCGACCACCCAATGGCCGTCTTCGTCCTGATGAAAGCCCGTGATGGTCGAAACCCGTTTGTCCGGGTTGTGGTCGCTTTCACGCGATTGCTTCGCTAAACTTGGCCTTTCTATATTCTTATGCAAAAGGTCTCGCCCCATGCTGATCGCCGCCAATAAGGCTGTCTCCATCGACTATACCCTGACCAACGACGCTGGTGAGGTCATCGACAGCTCCGCCGGCGGCGCTCCGCTGGTTTACCTGCAAGGCGCAGGCAACATCATCCCGGGCCTGGAAAAAGCCCTCGAAGGCAAAGCCGTCGGTGACGAGCTGCAAGTAGCCGTTGAGCCTGAAGACGCTTACGGCGAATACGCCGCCGAGCTGGTCAGCACCCTGAGCCGCAGCATGTTCGAAGGCGTTGACGAGCTGGAAGTCGGCATGCAGTTCCACGCTTCGGCGCCGGACGGCCAGATGCAGATTGTCACCATTCGGGACCTGGACGGCGACGACGTCACTGTTGACGGCAACCACCCGTTGGCCGGTCAGCGCCTGAACTTCCAGGTGAAGATCGTTGATATCCGTGACGCCAGCCAGGAAGAAATCGCTCATGGTCACGTCCATGGCGAAGGTGGCCATCACCACTGATTTTCTGCGCTAAGCTTCGAGTACTGGAGAGGCGCCTGTGGGCGCCTTTTTAGTCCGCGGCTGTCCTTGGTGGCCTCGCCAAGTGGCTGTTTCGAGTAGAACACGAGAATCCTGGAGTTCGGCATGAGTGCTTTTCACGACCTTAAGTTGACAGCCCTGGATGGTCAGGAGCTACCGCTGGCGCCGTTCAAGGGCCAAGTCGTGCTGGTGGTCAACGTAGCCTCCAAATGCGGCTTGACCCCCCAGTACGCAGCACTGGAAAACCTCTACCAGCAATACAAAGACAAAGGCTTTACTGTGCTGGGCCTGCCATGCAACCAGTTTGCCGGACAGGAGCCAGGCTCGGAAAAGGAAATCCAGGAGTTCTGCAGTCTCAACTATGGCGTGACGTTCCCGTTGTCGAGCAAACTCGAAGTCAACGGCCACGAGCGGCATCAGTTGTATCGTCTGCTGGCAGGCGAGGGCGCCGAGTTTCCCGGTGACATCACCTGGAATTTCGAGAAGTTTCTGCTCGGCAAGGATGGCCGGGTGCTGGCGCGATTCTCGCCGCGAACGGCGCCGGATGATCCGACCATCGTGCATGCGATTGAAAAAGCGCTGAGCTGAAAAGCAGGATCAAAAGATCGCAGCCTTCGGCAGCTCCTACAAGGGGGACCACAAATCCCGTGTAGGAGCTGCCGAAGGCTGCGATCTTTGCTTTTCAATCTTTTGATGGTTAATCACCCAAATCAATAATGCTGTTCAAAGGCTCCGGCTCTCCATATTATCGCCGTCATAAAGCGATCGCCCTGGAGCCTCCCGATGCCCGTTCAAGCCCTGTTCAAACCCTTTCACCTCGGTGCCCTCGAACTGCCGACCCGCGTGGTGATGGCGCCAATGACCCGCTCGTTCTCGCCGGGCGGCGTGCCCAATTCCAAAGTCATTGAATACTACCGCCGGCGCGCGGCCGCTGGGGTTGGTTTGATCATCACCGAAGGCACCACGGTCGGCCACATCGCCTCCAACGGCTATCCCAATGTGCCGCAATTCTTCGGTGACGCGCCGCTGGCCGGCTGGAAAAAGGTCGTCGACGCCGTGCATGCCGAGGGCGGCAAGATCATCCCGCAACTATGGCATGTCGGCAGCGTACGCCGCCTCGGCACCGAGCCGGACGCCAGCGTGCCGGGCTACGGTCCGTCGGAAAAACTCAAGGACGGTCAGGTCGTGGTGCACGGCATGACCAGACAGGACATCCAGGACGTAATCTCTGCGTTCGCCCAGGCTGCCAAAGATGCGCAGACCATCGGCATGGACGGCGTGGAAATCCACGGTGCCCACGGCTATCTGGTTGACCAGTTCTTCTGGGAAGGCAGCAACCAGCGTACCGACGAATACGGTGGCAGCCTGGCCAACCGCTCGCGTTTTGCCATCGAGTTGATTCAAGCCGTGCGTGCGGCGGTCGGTGAAGGCTTCCCGATCATCTTCCGCTTCTCGCAATGGAAACAGCAGGATTACACTGCGCGTCTGGTGCAGACCCCCGAGGCGCTGGGCGAGTTTCTCAAGCCGCTTTCCGACGCCGGCGTGGACATTTTCCACTGCTCGACCCGCCGTTTCTGGGAGCCGGAGTTCGACGGCTCGGATCTGAACCTCGCTGGCTGGACGCGCAAGCTGACCGGCAAACCGACCATCACCGTCGGCAGCGTTGGCCTGGACGGCGAGTTCCTGCAGTTCATGGTCAACACCGACAAGGTCGCGCAACCGGCCAGCCTGGAAAATCTGCTGGAGCGCCTGAACAAAGAGGAGTTCGATCTGGTGGCGGTTGGCCGTGCGCTGTTGGTCGATCCGGACTGGGCGCAGAAAGTCCGCGAAGGGCGTGAGCAGGATATCTTGCCGTTCAGCCGAGAGGCGTTGATGACCTTGGTCTAAGCGGCGCCAGTTCGAACCATTCGCGAGCAGGCTCGCTCCCACCCTTGATCGCATTTCATATGACGGAATGCGGTGCCCATGTGGGAGCGAGCCTGCTCGCGAAAGCTGTTTTTTATGTCGACGAAAATCTAAGGCTGTGTCTGCGCCCGAGGAATCACTTGCTCCCCGATACAAGCCCCGCGCAAATACCCCTCGAACTGCTCGATAATCGCTCCCCAGCCCTGACGACTACCATGCTGCCGCGCATTCAGCCTTACACAGCGCAAGCGCTCATTCTCTTCCAGCAACCACACTGCCGCTTCGCAAAACGCCTGCTCATCGCCGGGCATGGCTGACACGCCGTTGTAGCCGTGGCGAATATGTTGCGCCGCCGCTGCCTGATCATAAGCCACTACGCCGAGTCCCGAAGCCAAGGCCTCCAGCACCACATTGCCAAAAGTCTCGGTCAGGCTGGGAAACACGAACACATCCCCTGACGCATAGTGCGCCGCCAATGCTTCCCCACGCTGTGCGCCGCAGAAAATCGCTTCGGGCAATTCTTTTTCCAGCGCTGAACGCTGCGGGCCATCTCCCACCACGATCAGTTTCAAACGGCGCTGTGGATAAGTTTCCCGCAGGGTGCCAAAGCAGCGTTTGAGCAGCCCCAGATTTTTCTCCGGGGCGAGCCGTCCTACGTGAATCACAGCGATATCCTGCTCGGACAGTCCCCATTGCTCACGCAACGCGTTCTGCCGTTTGCTCGGGTGGAACAGCTGGCTGTCCACTCCCCGCGACAACAACGCCAAGCGCTCGAAGTGCCGGCGCTCCAGCTCCATGCGTTGGCTGACGCTTGGCACCAGGGTCATCGCCGATCGATTGTGAAACCAGCGCAAATAATGGGTGAGCATCCGCGTTAGCAAACCGAGGCCATACTGGCTGGTGTACTGCTGAAAGTTGGTGTGGAAACCGCTCACCACCGCAATGCCCAGGCGCCGTGCCGCACGCAATGCCGACAACCCGAGCGGCCCTTCAGTGGCGATATACAGCACATCCGGGCGCTGTCGTTTCCAGCGCCGCAGCAGCTTATGCATCGACGATTGGCCCCATTGCAGCCCCGGATAGCCCGGCAATGGCCAGCCGCGGCACAGCAACAGGGCATCGTCCTCGCTGCGCTGCGGATCGCTGGCCTGACGCGGGCGCACCATTTCCACTTGATGCCCGCGAGCGCGCAATCCTTCGCACAAGCGGCCAAGGGTATTGGCCACGCCGTTGATTTCCGGTGGGAAGGTTTCGCTGATGAGAGTGATGTGTAGAGCTGTCGTCATGACCTCAGTGTCGGCTGAGGCCATGTCGACGTTGTGACGTTCGGATGATGGATTTGTGACGCAGTCAGTGCTGCGTCACCAGATTCTCGGCGCCACGCTCACGCACCCAGAAAAGAGTCGCGCCGGCCACCGCCGCCGGCATCATCAGGATGTTCACCACTGGAATCAACAGCACCAGATAGACGATCCCGCCAAAGCTCATGCTTTGCCAGCGCTTCTGCCGCAGCCAGGCGAGCATTTCGTTCCAGCCCAGTTTGTGGTTGTCCGCCGGGTAGTCGATGTACTGGATGGCCATCATCCACACGCCGAACAACAGCCACAGCGGCGCGGCGACGATGTTCACTACCGGGATAAACGAGAGGATGAACAAGCCGATGGCGCGCGGCAGGAAATAGCCGAGCTTGCGCATTTCCCGGGCGAGGGTGCGCGGGATCATCGCGATCAGTTCACCCCAGCTGAACGCCGGGAAATCATCGGTCCCGCGCACCACCACTTCGACTTTCTCTGCGAGGAAGCCGTTGAACGGGGCGGCAATAATGTTGGCGAGCATGGTGAACGTGAAGAACACCATCAAGGCCACCAGAACCACGAACAGCGGCCACAGGATATAGCTGAGGAAACTCAGCCATTCAGGCAACGACGGCATCAGTGTGTCGACCCACAGGCTGAACTGGTGGCCGGCCAGGTAGATCAATCCGACGAACAGCACCAGGTTGATCGCCAGCGGCAGCAACACGAACAGGCGCAGGCCCGGGCTCAAGACCAGTTTGAGGCCTTCGCGCAGGTATTGCGGGCCGGACAGAACAGGGGCGGGCATAAGGTGCTCCGAAGCAAGGGAAAACGCGCCGACGTTACCGGCTTTGCCACAGCGGCGAAAGCGTGGCAGAGCAATCGACATTCACTGTAACAAAGACGCTCATCTGGTCGGCGCCTCCGCATAGAGACCACCTATGAGCTGGATTGTTAAACCGTATTTCCTTAATCTTGCCCCCCTCGATACGCTGCACCCAACTTTTTCCAGGACTGTCGAGTTCAAGCCTTCCCCAAGGTGTCCACGGTCCTTTTTTATTCCGCCGGCCGTCCGGCGTCCGCGCCAGATTTTTCATGGCCGGCCAACAGGAGCAGATTCATGTCTGAAGTCCGTCATTCGCGAGTGATCATTCTCGGTTCCGGCCCTGCCGGTTACAGCGCTGCGGTCTACGCGGCCCGCGCCAACCTCAAGCCACTGCTGATCACCGGCATGCAGGCCGGCGGTCAACTGACGACCACCACCGAAGTCGACAACTGGCCAGGCGATGTGCACGGTCTGACCGGCCCAGTGCTGATGGAGCGCATGCGCGAGCACGCTGAGCGTTTTGAGACCGAGATCGTTTTCGATCACATCAACGCCGTGGACTTCGCAGCCAAGCCATACACCCTGACCGGCGACAGCGCCGTCTACACCTGCGACGCGCTGATCATCGCCACTGGCGCCAGCGCCCGCTACCTGGGCCTGCCGTCGGAAGAGGCGTTCATGGGCAAAGGCGTGTCGGCCTGCGCGACCTGCGATGGTTTCTTCTACCGTAACAAACCGGTCGCCGTGGTTGGCGGCGGCAACACTGCGGTGGAAGAAGCGCTGTACCTGGCCAACATCGCCAGCACCGTGACCCTGATCCACCGTCGCGAAACCTTCCGCGCCGAGAAGATCCTGATCGACAAGCTCAACGCCCGTGTGGCCGAAGGCAAGATCATCCTCAAGCTGAACGCCAACCTGGACGAAGTCCTCGGCGACAACATGGGCGTCACCGGTGCGCGGCTGCGCAACAACGATGGCAGCTTCGACGAGATCAAAGTCGACGGCGTGTTCATCGCCATCGGCCACACCCCGAACACTTCGCTGTTCGAAGGCCAGTTGACCCTCAAAGACGGTTACCTGGTGGTGCACGGTGGCCGTGAAGGCAACGCCACTGCCACCAGCGTCGAAGGCATCTTCGCTGCTGGCGACGTGGCTGACCACGTTTACCGTCAGGCCATCACCTCGGCCGGTGCCGGTTGCATGGCGGCGCTGGACACCGAGCGTTACCTGGACGGTCTGCAGAACGCCACGTTCTAAGACCGCGGGGCACAAAAAACCGGCCAGAGATTGGCCGGTTTTTTTGTGCTCGCTATTCACCGCCACCACCTATCCAGTGTGGGAGCGAGCCTGCTCGCGAAAGCGGTCTATCAGTCGACATCAACGATGAATGTCAATCCGTCTTCGCGAGCAGGCTCGCTCCCACAGGGGTTATGGGTGGCTTTGGGATCAGCGGCGGGTCAGTGGCTGCGCGGTGAACTTTACCCCAGCCAGGCCGTGCTTGATCAACGCGCGAATATTGCCGTGATCGCTGCCCTCAGGCGTCGCCAGCACCGAACGGTAATGTTCGCCGAACGCCAGCAGCGCTTCTTCATCGCCCAAGCCTTCCAGCAGGGCTAGGCCCAGCGTCTTGCACGAACCTTCGTTTTGCCCGGCAGTGTTTTCCACGCCGCCATTGTTGAACGCCTGAGGCTGGTAGTCATAACCGGCGGCGATGAATGCCAGGGTGTCGGCAAAAGCGTGTTCGCCGCTCTTGAGGCTGGCGCGCAGGGTGTTCAGATCAGTCATTGGATTTTCCTTTGGCGAACGCCGCTTGCTGTTCGGCGCTGGCTTCTTGCTGGTATTGGGCTTTCCACTCGGCGTAGGGCATGCCGTACACCACTTCGCGGGCGTCATCGAGGCTGACCTCGATCTGACGCTGGTCGGCTTCAGCCTTGTACCACTTGGACAGGCAGTTGCGGCAGAACCCGGCGAGGTTCATCAGGTCGATGTTTTGCACGTCCTTGCGGCTGTCGAGATGGGCGACCAGTCGGCGGAAGGCGGCGGCTTCAAGTTCCAGGCGTTGTTGCTCGGTCATAAGGGGCTCTTCGAGACAGCTTCAAGCGGCAAGCTACAAGCTGCAAGATTGAATGGTGGGGGGCTTTAGATTAACGCCTACGGCTTGAAGCTTGAAGGTCGTATTCAACGGCTCGCCGCTAGCGTAATCGATACCGATTCGGCAAAGCGCAGCGCGTGGGGTTTGTCGACTTCGACTTCGGCATACAGCACCGATGCGTTGGTCATCACCAGATCGAGCAATTCTTGCGTCAGGCGTTCGAGCAGCGCGAAGCGGTTGCCTTCGACGTGGGCGATGATCGCCTTGGTGATGGTTCGGTAATTCAGCGCGTGGTCGATGTCGTTGTCGCGCACGGCTTCCTGGGCCGCGTACAGGATTGTCAGATTGATCAGCACATCCTGCTTGTTGAGGATTTCGTCCTCGTTGATGCCGATAAAGGTGCGCAGGCGCAGATCCTTGACCCGGATGCGCGCCATTCCCGGTTGAAGTTGTGGCATTGATTTGCTCCGTCCAGTCTATTGCAGGCGTTCTGGTGGATCTTACTCGACTCGCGGCCGAAGCGGGACGGCCTATTTGACGTGCCGGCCGCCGTTGACGGTGAGCGTCGTGCCGGTGACATAGGGATTGTCGAGCAGATAGCGCAGGCTCTGGTAGATCACTTCGCTGCCGGGCTCGATGCCCAGCGCCGATTTGGCCAGCGCCTTGGCGCGGTACGCTGCGTCGTCGTCGGGGTTGAACAGCAACAGCGCCGGCGCTATGCCGTTGACCTTGATGGCGGGTGCAAAGCGTGCGGCAAACGACAGGGTCAGGCTGTCGAGCCCGGCTTTGCAGGCGCAATATCCGATGTGTTTGCTGCTGCCCTTGCGCGTGACGTCGTCACTGATGTGGATGATGTCGGCTGGCGTCGAGCGCTGCAGCAACCCGGCGCAGTGCAGGTTGATCAGATAGGGCGCGAGCATATGAATGTTGAACATGCGATTGAAGGCTCCGGCTTCGCTGTCCGGGCTTTCCGCCAGCCATTCGGAAGCGTTGTGCACGATCGCGCGCAGGCTCTCGGTGTGGGCTTTCAGTACTTCGATAAAGGCAAGAATCCCGGTCTCACTGGAAAAATCCGCGAACAGGCCTGTCGCGCCCAGATCGCGCAATCGCTGTACGCCCGGGCGCTCGGTCCGGTACGTGAAAATGACTCGATGGCCATCCTCGAGCAGGCGCAGCGCACAGTGCAGGCCGACACGCTGGCCGGCGCCGGTGATGAGGATCGGGGCTGCGGAATCTGGCATGGGCGGCTCGCATCGCGGTTGGAGCGAAAACTATAACAGGCTCGCCGCCCCCCTGAAGATCAGCGATTCTGCGCCGGCGCTGTGGCCGGCAATGGTCTCGTCGGCGCGCTGTTCAACCAGTTCGCCAGCAGGCGTGTCGACAACGGGATAAAGAAGTACACCATCAGTGGCGTCAAACACGCCGTGCCGATCAATATCCTCGGCAAAAGGCTTAACTCAGCGAGCAGCGGGCCGAGGACAAAGTTGAAAATCAGCGACACCGGAAAAAACGCCAGCCAGATCGCAACGGCCTGTTTCCAGCGAGGCGGGCGTTGTCCGGCAGCACCAAACCAGCCTTCAATGCCGCTGACGCGATGTTCTTTGGGATGCTCGAACAGATCACTGCCTCGGTTCAGCCAGGCTGTGCGCGACGCAGAGTATTCCCAGGCATGCAGCGTCTGCTCATCGACGAAACGGAAAATAATCTGGAATTCGTTATCGCCCGGCGGTGGCGCAAGGACGCCGGAGCCGAGGTAGCCGGGAAAGTCGGTAGCCAACTGTTCGCCTTCGCGCAGCCAGGCGATCAAATCGTGATAACGGCCATCGGCAACGCGACGCGCTACCATCAGCGTGACGGGGTAAGTAGACATTTTGTATCTCCGTATTTCGAGTGCGTCACTCCGGATAAGAGCTTCGCCTGACGCCGGCCGGGGTAGAGGCCCGCGCTTTACAACAAGCAAGGATTATTCCTGATTTTGCCGATTAAACCAGCCACGTTCGTCGTAGATCATTACTTGAACCTTTCCAGTCCGTCATGTTTAAAATGGGATCCAATGAACCGACAAGGAAGTTGACCGCCAGATGCCTGTAATCACGGACACTCGCCCGGCTTCGACAGTACCCGGCATGCTTGAGCGCGAAGAGCTGTTCCCTATCCGTGAAGTGGCGCGCTTGACCGGCGTCAACCCGGTGACCCTGCGCGCCTGGGAGCGTCGATATGGTCTGATCCAGCCAACCCGCACCGAAAGCGGGCATCGTCTGTACTCAATGAACGATATCGAGCGCGTTCGCAGCATCGTCGACTGGATCGATCGCGGTGTGGCCGTGAGCAAGGTCGGCAAGATTCTGGCGAAGACAGAGCCTTTGAAGGTCCTGGCAAACTTCATCCCCGATGACCATGTGCAGGCCGATTACAAGCAATGGCAGGAGCAGATTCAGCAGGCGGTCAGCGAGTTCGACGACCAGCAGCTGGATCGCGTCTACGGGCAGATTTTTTCGTCGTACACGCTGGCAGTGGTTTTTGAAGCCATCATCATGCCGTTGTGGCGGCAGTTACTTCAGCGACAAGAGTCCTTCGGGCAGACCAGCGAATGGTTGTTTTTCGACGGTTTTCTCCGGGCGCGCGTGCTGCAGCGCATCGTCATGTTGCGCGGCGCCCAACCGCGCCGGGTGATAGTCAGCGCACTCGCAGGGCAATGCAGAGAGCTTGAGTTGCTGGTAGCGGCGCTGTTTCTCAGCGGCAACGACTCTGGCGTGCGGGTGTTGACCACCGGCCAGCCTTTCGATGAATTGACGTTGGTCTGCGAAAAGGTCAAACCTGACGCACTTGTGCTGTTTTCCAATCATGCCCCTGGGCCAGAGCTGCCCCGGCGCCTGAATCGTCTGGCGCTAAGCCTGGATTGTCAGTTGCTGCTGGCCGGCGACGCCTCCGAACTGGCCGAAGACAGCCTGGCCGGCTCGGCAGTGGCGTGCCTTGGGAACGAGGGCGCGACAATGCGCCAACGCATGAAGCAATTCATGGCAGGCAAACTGGATACCTGAAGCTCAGGCGTGCAGGGCGGGGTGGGTCAGGCGATGTTGCTGCAGGATGAACTGGCGCAGGCGTTCAGTTTCATCGGCGTCAGTCTGGCTCAGCTCGTAGGCGTAGAAACCTTGCTCGGTTTCACGTTCGAAATGGCCGCGCAGGGATATACGCTCATAACCGGAAGGGCTGAACCACAGAGCGAAGTTTTTCGGCGGTTTGGTCTTGTTGCGCACTTCCAGCAGCACACCTTTGTGCGAAACCTCGTGGACCCACAACGCTCCGGGCTGGCCTTTGGCGTTTTCCAGCGCCACTGGCTCTTCAAGTATCAGGCGCCACGGGCGCACCATCGGGCCGTCTTCATAGATGGTCGGCACGCCGAGACGCAGATGCAGCGCGTGGAATTCGTCTTCCACCAAGTGCAAAGGGAAGGTCATCTGCTGATTTTCGAAATTGGCCTGGATCGTCACCTGCTCGTGCGCCGCAAGGCGAGTGAGCAGATCACGGATCTGCGAGCCACCATTAACCAGCAGACTCGACGTCGCATCCCGCACATTCAGTTGCGGGTTGTGCTGCATGGTCTGGATAAAATCCAGCTCGTCCTGGGTCAGGAGGGCGTCGCGTTGCATGGTTAACTCGAAGTGGATAGTTACAAAGTCATTGGTGATTGTAGTTAATGACCATCAGTTCGCGGTTTTGTTTGCGCCGTTCGTCGCTTTCAATGCCGCGAGTTCACCTTGCAGAGCTGCAACCTGTGCTTCGAGCTGCGCAACCCGTTGTTGTGCCTTGACTTGAACCGTCACATCCTTTTGTACACCAATGAAGTAAGTCTGCCCGTCATCGGCATTTTTCACCGTCGACAGCGACAATTCGTTCCAGAACGGCGTGCCATCCTTGCGATAGTTACGCAGGATTTCCCGGCAGGAACCGCCTTCACGCAATGTCTCGCGAATCAACTGCAGGCTTTGTTGGTCGCGGTCTCCAGCCTGGAGGAAGCGACAGTCCTGGTAGAGGATCTCCTCGCTGCTATAGCCGGTCAGCCGTTCAAAAGCGGGGTTGACGTAAATCAGGATGTTGTCCTGCTCACCTTCTTTTTCCGCCACCACGATCCCATCGTTCGAAGCGTTGATCACCATTTGCAGCAGACTGGCATTGATCATCCGAGAATCCCTTCCGTTGTGTCAGTGGCAGGCATTCTAGAAGAAAGGTGCGGACTGTCTATAGTTCATCAGCGTGCAGTGAGGGCTGATCGCAACGGCGGCGCGTGGGCTGTTACTATCG
Source organism: Pseudomonas sp. 1L-B-1-E-C1 (assembly GCF_057291835.1). Lineage (NCBI taxonomy): Bacteria > Pseudomonadati > Pseudomonadota > Gammaproteobacteria > Pseudomonadales > Pseudomonadaceae > Pseudomonas > Pseudomonas sp. 1L-B-1-E-C1. The sequence goes on from NZ_JBXAWN010000004.1 coordinate 222,422, forward strand.
CGGCTCTTTTTTTCAGTTTCAGGATCAGATTGATGAAAGTCGCCATCCTCTCCGGTTCGGTCTACGGCACCGCCGAAGAAGTCGCCCGCCACGCCCAGAATCTGCTGAAAGCCGCCGGCTTTGAAACCTTCCATAACTCCCGCGCCTCGCTGGCCGATATTCAGGCGTTCGGCCCCGAGGCCCTTCTGGCCGTCACTTCGACCACTGGCATGGGCGAACTGCCGGACAACCTGCAACCGTTGTATTCGTCGATTCGCGATCAATTGCCCGCTGCCTGGCGCGGCCTGCCCGGTGCGGTGATTGCCCTCGGAGATGCCAGCTATGGCGATACCTTCTGCGGCGGTGGCGAGCAGATGCGGGAATTGTTTGCCGAACTGGGGGTGAACGAGGTGCAGGAAATGCTGCGCATCGACGCCAGCGAAAGCGTGACGCCGGAAACCGATGCCGAGCCCTGGCTGGCGCAATTGATTGCAGCGCTCAAGGGCTGATCCCTCAAAATCTTTGCACCTTGCAAGCGTTGTTGCCTGGGAACAGCTCCAGGCTGTTTGCCCGACTGACTCGTTCAGTCATCAAGCTGGCTGCCAATGCAACTACGCGATGCTCTGCGCCTGACTAGACTGCTGACACGAGCAGAACAAGAAGAACGCAGAGGTGCATACAGTGAGCGTAGCCCCCGTCCAATCGCCGCCGAATATCAAAGACCAGGTCAGCGCTGCCGAGTGGCAGACCCGTGTCGATCTTGCCGCCTGTTATCGCTTGGTCGCGCTGCACGGCTGGGACGATCTGATCTTCACGCATATCTCGGCCAAGGTGCCCGGCACCGAAGATTTCCTGATCAATCCGTTTGGCCTGATGTTTCATGAGATCACCGCCTCAAGCCTGGTGAAGGTCGATCAGGCCGGCAACAAACTCATGGACAGCCCGTACGAAATCAACCCCGCCGGCTACACCATCCACAGCGCCGTCCACGAGGTTCGCCACGATGTGGTTTGCGTGCTGCATACGCACACCGCGTCAGGCGTTGCCGTGTCGGCGCAAAAGCAGGGGGTGTTGCCGATCAGTCAACAGTCACTGTTTGTGTTGTCGAGCCTGGCCTATCACGCCTACGAGGGCGTGGCCCTGAATCATGAAGAAAAGGCGCGCCTGCAAGCCGATCTCGGCGACAACAGTTTCCTCATGCTGCACAACCACGGTTTGCTGACTTGCGGCGGCACTATCGCTGACACTTTTCTGATGATGTTCACCTTCCAGCGTGCCTGCGATATCCAGGTCATGGCGCAAACCGGCGGGGCGGAACTGATCGCCATCGAATTGCAGATTCTCGCCGGCGCCAAGGCAATGATTGCCGGCGTCACCAAGAGCGCGCAAGGCATGGGCGGCGCGCTGGCGTGGCCGGCGCTGCTGCGCAAACTCGACCAGCAGGATCCGGGGTATAAATTCTAATGCCACTTGCCGAGATTCCTCTGAGTGTCTGGCGCAAGCGCAGCCGGACCTTTGTTTTTCGTGGCCAGACCATCCATTACTGGGTGGCGGGACAGGGTGAGCCGCTGTTGTTGATTCACGGTTTTCCGACCGCCAGTTGGGATTGGCACTATCTGTGGCAACCACTGACTCAGCGTTATCAGGTGATCGCCTGCGACATGCTCGGCTTCGGCGACTCAGCGAAACCGCGCAATCACACCTACAGCCTGCTGGAACAGGCCGATCTGCAACAGGCGTTGCTCGCCCATCTGCAGGTCGAACAGCCGGTGCATGTTCTCGCTCACGACTACGGCGACAGCGTTGCTCAGGAGTTGCTCGCCCGGCATTACGAAAAACGCATAGACGTCGCCAGTTGCGTGTTCCTCAATGGCGGTCTGTTTCCGGAAACCCACCGGCCGTTACTGATGCAGAAATTGCTGCTCAGCCCGATTGGCTGGTTGCTTGGCCGCGCATTCAGCCGTGAGGCCCTGGTCAAAGGTTTCCGGCAGATTTTCGGCCCGCAGACCCAGCCGAGTGAAAGCGAACTGGATGATTACTGGAGTCTAGTCGACAGCAACTGTGGCCCGCGCATCCTGCACAAGTTGATTACTTACATCCCCGAGCGTCGTACTCAACGTGAGCGTTGGGTAACGGCCATGCAGCGTGGCGACATCCCCTTGCGGGTGATCGACGGCGCAGTCGATCCGATCTCCGGTGTGCACATGGTTGAGCGTTATCGCGAGTTGATTGCTGATGCGGACACCGTGCTGTTGCCGGGCATCGGCCACTATCCTCAGACCGAGGCTCCGACGCAGGTGCTCAAGCACTACCTGGCATTTCGTGATCGTCTGGTATTGCCTCCGCGCAAAGTCGCGTACTCCTGATTCTCGCCGGGAGCACAGACTCCCGGCGATCTGACACTCTCGATCATCCCGCAACCTTATCGCACACCATTCAGCCCCAGCCGTGTTCGTTGTGAGCCAAAGCGTCGTGCCTGACACTCGAGACCATATCCCTTGGCCTGCTGGAGTTACCGCGATGAATGAGCCTGTGCGTTTCGAAGATAAAGTCGTGATTGTCACCGGCGCCGGTGGCGGCCTCGGACGTGCGCATGCGCTGCTGTTCGCCAGACAGGGCGCCAGGGTGCTGGTCAACGACCTCGGCGGCTCGACACAGGGCGAGGGCGCCAATGCCTCGGCCGCTGACCGCGTGGTGGCGGAAATCCGCGAGGCTGGCGGTATTGCCGAAGCCAATCACGACTCGGTCACTGATGGCGACAAACTGGTGCAGAACGCCCTCGATGTCTTCGGCCGTGTCGATGTGGTGGTCAACAACGCCGGGATCCTGCGCGACAAATCGTTTCACAAGATGGACGACGCCGACTGGGATCTGGTCTATCGCGTCCACGTCGAGGGCGCCTATAAAGTGACCCGCGCCGCATGGCCGCATCTGCGCGAGCAAAACTACGGCCGGGTGATTTTCACCGCGTCGACGTCCGGCATTTACGGCAACTTCGGTCAGTCCAACTACGGCATGGCCAAACTCGGGCTTTACGGATTGACCCGCACCCTGGCGATCGAAGGGCGCAAGAACAACATTCTGGTCAACGCCATCGCCCCCACCGGCGGCACACGCATGACTGAAGGCCTGATCCCGCCACAAGTGTTCGAGCAACTGAAGCCGGAACTGGTCAGCCCGCTGGTGGTATATCTGGCCAGCGAGCAATGCCAGGAAACTTCCGGGCTGTTCGAAGTGGGTGGTGGCTGGATGGGCAAGGTGCGCTGGGAACGCAGCCTCGGTGCCGGCTTCGATCCGCGCGAAGGGTTCTCGCCGGAGGATGTGGCGGCGCACTGGCAGCAGATTTGTGACTTCGAAGGGGCGGCGCATCCGAAGGACAATATTGAAGCGCTGAAGGAAATGATGGCGAATTTGCAGAAGTATTCGATTTGAAGGTAACGGAGCCACCAGCCCTCGTGCCTGGTGGCTCCAGTTTTCAAATGTATCTTTTTTCTGTCATGAACTTGGGCGGCGTCCAGTTAGGTCCTTTGATAGCCAGGCCCTTTTCTCCCTCCAGCAAAATTCCGGCAGCGAAGAGCCGAGAGTACGATGCTTCCAGGGTTCCATACTCCTTGATCAGGTCTCGATTGTGCCGTCTGATCATCATGTCCAGATGTGGCGTTGCCTGAAGTAACGCGAACACAGTGACTATGTCATCCAGAGGTTCATTTTTAACAATCATCTCTACGGTGCTCATTACCACATCTCCTTCAGCAGTTTCTGGTAATCACGTTCTTCCTGCTCCATTGCTGCAGCCAGTGCTTCGGGCGTGTAGAGAAGTGTGGGATCGTCTTTCAACTGGAAATCTTCCAACGTTGCCGTATGCACGTTATTCCAGATCGGTGACCCGATCTCTGGCATCTCGGTATCACCAAAGCCTAAAGCTCTGAATCTTTCGAACTCCCTTATTTCGTGAGTGTAGAAACGTTTGTCAGTGTCGGTGGCTTCGAGTTCTCCACGAGCTATTCGCTCCAGGCGATCAAGCATTACGTCATTGGCAGCTGATTGCGGAAACTTTGAAATATGTAATTTCACGATGTCCGTTCCTTCCGGTGAAACAATGGCTGTTGTCCACTGCAGATCTGATATTTCATCTCCAATCTCGTCAGGGTTGAAACCTCGCCCGCTGTGCTTCCCCTCTTCGGTCGCCCCCTCATAAGGACTGCTGAACACCACATAAAGCGGCTCTATCCCCGAATCAGCCGGAAACACGATGATGAATCGATCCCAGCCTTCAACCAGGATCGGGTTCAGATCCAGCCGCCCTTCAACCGGAACAATGGAAGCGCCGGAATAGGCGGGAGAACCGGTATCCACTATTGGCAAGGCGGTCGATTGGTCTCCCGGCGAGATTGCAGGTGTCCAGGTCAGGAAGTCAGTGGGCGAGTCCGATAGTGCGACCTTGTACACGTCGTTGAGCAAATCGTAAGCGGCATTCAAAACCAGCACACTTGAGCGAATATGGAAGTCATCGCTCGTAGCGACGAACACTTGCGTACCAGCCCCGAGTCGCCTGATGCCTAGCCCGACCTGCACCTCCAAAGTACCTTGCCGGTCTGCGATTTCACGCAGCGTCTCGGCTGGCTCGGACGATAACTCGGCCAGTGGAACGCTCATGGCAAAGCGTTCGCCGTTGCCTAGGGGTGAAGGCGTCAACAGCGCTGCGAATCCCATCAGTACCGGGCTTCCGAACAGTGCCGTGCCCGTCGCTGTCAGGGTCGCTGTTGCCGTGCGTAATGTATTGAGTATTCCCGCCGAGGTAGCCGGGCCGAGCGAGACTGCTGTCGAAGCGAAAGAAACGGCCGGGCCGTTGCTGGCCATTGCTCCAGAAGCCGGAAAGACATGCTTCCTTTCCTCCTGTAACCGAGCCTGTTCTGCCACATGGGCCAGCGCCGCAGCTTCAGCATCGGCTTGTGCCTCGGCCTGGGCGATTTTCAACGCAGCCAGCCGCTCTTTCTCCCGAGCTTCAGCCTCAGCATTCAGGCGCGCGGTCTCAGCCGCCAGTCGAGCCTGTTCGGCCTCGCGACGCTGTTTCTCCGCCAACGCGGCCAGACGCGCCTGTTCGCGTGCGCGGATTTCTTCCTGCTCCCGGCGCGCCGCTTCGGCAATATCACGCTGGCGCTGTTGCTCCGCGGCAATGCGGGCACGTTCTGCAGCTTGGCGTTGCGCCTGTGCCGCTGCCGCCTGTGCCTGATCCTGGGCCTGTACGGTGGCCAGCCAATTGAGTACGCCAGCCTGTTGCTGGTTGAGCAGCGCCAATGTCTGGCCCAGCAGCCGCGCTTCGTGGGCGGCCCGAAAGGACTCGCTCCACAACGCTCTGCTGCGGACCGCTGCGCCATGCGCGCGCCGATTGGCCGATGCCTGATTCAGGTAATCCTTGAAGGTTTTTCCCAACGGATCGCTGCCATAAAATCGGTTGGCGATGGCAGTCTGCCGTTGAAACTCGGCGCTCTTGCGTTGAATCAGCGTGTTCCTGACGCCCACTTCGCGGGCCAGTGCTGCGGCAGGTGGCAGAGGATTCGTCGGCCCTTCCAGCCTGGTCGCCGCCAGTTCGACCTCAATGGTTCGGGGAATCGAGGCGGTTCTTGCGTTGAATTCCTGTTCCACGGCGACTTGCGTTTCATGCATCAATTCACGCGTCTGCGGATTGGCGCCGGCAGGGCCGAACATGCCGCTGTAGGAGTAATTCATGTCGCGTTCTTTGAATGGTTCGAAGCCATCAGGGCCGAGCTCCCTGATATGTACTGGATCCAGTTCTAACGGTGGAGGCTTTTGCATATTCATGTCCTTTTGAATGTGCGTAGTCACTCGCTCGAAAAAAGTGCGCACGGGTGGCGATGACATCCGTGTCACCAGCGAATGGTTGAGGTGTTTCAAGTTACCTCAGAGTGACGGTTATCAAATCCGAGAAGCCCGTCAGTAACAGGGCGTTGTGTTGAAAGGATTTTCGCGGGCTGCTAACCGTGCACAGCGAATTCGTCCGGGCTGCTAGGAAATCTCCGACGCAAGAGTCGGAAGATCTTGCAGAACTGCTTTTCCGCCCTTTTAAACGCCCATAAAAAAGGCCGCTGCAAACGCAGCGGCCAAGGTAAGACGTTGGATCAAGGAGCTACAAATCAACGTCAGTGAACAGCGGGGCGGCAAACCGAAAACATCGATTTATCCAGAATCTGTAGCCAGTCGCTCACGCATCCAGCGTAGCGGGCTTCGTGCTTTCCGACTTGGGTCGGGGAAGCGCGCTCAGAATAAGGTCTCAAGCCTGTAGGAAAAATACCTATTCCAGACATGCACTGTTACGGGGCGCGCAACAGTCGTGTGCCCATGCATGGCGCTGATGATGCGCCATCCAGCCAGTCCATGAACCGCTCCAGGCCCCGCCGTACAAGGCCATTCATCCTTTCGAGCGACAACGCAAATACCTCCTTGGTGCGCTTATCGACCGCTTCACCCGGCAGTAGGGTGGGGCCTTCTGTCACTCACCGGGGAAGACGCATGACAAAAACAACAATGCGCGCCATCTTCACACCGCAGGCGCTGGCCGCTGCGGTAGCTCTGGGTTGCTGCACCCAGGCACACGCGGTTGCCTTCAACATCGGCGAAATCGAGGGCACCTTCGACTCGTCACTGTCGATCGGCGCGAGCTGGGGCCTGCGTGATGCCGACAGTTCGCTGGTCGGCACGGTCAATGGCGGCAGCGGACAATCCTCCACCGGTGACGACGGGCGCCTGAATTTCAAGAAGGGTGAGACCTTCTCGAAAATTTTCAAGGGCATCCACGACCTCGAACTGAAATACGGCGACACCGGCGTGTTCGTCCGTGGCAAATACTGGTACGACTTCGAACTCAAGGACGAAGACCGCGAGTTCAAACAGATCAGCGACAGCGGTCGTAAGGAGGGCGCCAAGTCTTCCGGTGCGCAGATTCTCGATGCCTTCGTCTATCACAACTACGCCATCGCCGATTTGCCTGGGACCGTGCGGGCCGGCAAGCAGGTGGTGAGCTGGGGCGAAAGTACCTTCATCGGTAACTCGATCAACAGCGTCAACCCGATCGACGTCTCGGCATTCCGGCGTCCTGGTGCGGAGATCAAGGAAGGCCTGATCCCGGTGAACATGCTGTTCGGTTCGCAGAGCCTGACCGACAAACTCTCGGTCGAAGGCTTCTATCAACTCGAATGGGACCAGACCGTTCTCGACAACTGCGGCACGTTCTTCGGCGTCGATGTAGCGGCGGACGGTTGCAACAACGGCTACACCGTCGGCAGTCCGGCGGTGGCGCCACTGGTGCCCCTGACCACCGCGTTCGGCCAAGGCATTCAGGTCACCCGCGAAGGCGTGGTGATCCCCCGTGGCGGCGATCGTGACGCGCGGGATTCCGGGCAGTGGGGCACGGCGCTGCGCTGGCTCGGCGAAGACACCGAATACGGCCTCTACTTCATGAACTACCACAGTCGTACGCCAACGGTCGGCACCACCACGGCCGGACTTTCGACACTCGCGGCGTTGCCTGGCATGGTCGGTATCGCCAATGGCCTCGCGCCCGGCAGCGGTGCGGGGCTGGCGCAAAGCGTCATGCTGGGGCGCGGTCAGTACTACCTCGAATATCCGGAAGACATTCGCCTGTACGGCGCCAGTTTCTCAACCACTCTGCCGACGGGCACCGCGTGGACCGGGGAGATCAGCTACCGGCCGAACGCGCCGGTGCAGGTCAACACCAACGATCTGACTCTGGCGCTGGTCAACCCTATTGCCGGCGGCACCGCATCGCCACTTGCCACGTCACCGGGTGCGGACAACAAAGGCTACCGGCGCAAGGAAGTCACGCAGATCCAGAGCACCCTCACGCACTTCTTCGACCAGGTGCTCGGTGCTGAACGCCTGACCGTGGTCGGCGAAGCGGCGGTGGTGCATGTCGGTGGTCTGGAGTCACGCAGTGAGTTGCGTTATGGCCGAGATTCGGTCTACGGCCAGTACGGCTTCGGCGGCGACACTGACGGTTTCGTCACCTCGACATCGTGGGGCTATCGCGCCCGGGCAATTCTCGATTACGCCAACGTCATCGGCGGGATCAACCTCAAGCCCAACCTGTCGTGGTCGCACGACGTCGCCGGTTACGGCCCCAACGGCCTGTTCAACGAAGGCGCTAAAGCCATCAGCTTCGGTGTTGATGCCGACTACCGCAACACCTACACCGCGAGCCTCAGTTACACCGACTTTTTCGGTGGCGATTACAACATCCTCGAAGACCGTGACTTCGTGGCCCTGAGCTTCGGCGTGAACTTCTGATCTGCCCGAGAAGGATGACTGCAATGCGCAAAACGATTCTGCAATGTGGCGTGCTGGCCTTGAGTCTGCTGGCGGCCGACGTGATGGCGGCGGTGTCGCCGGATGAAGCGAACAAACTCGGCACCAGCCTGACCCCGCTCGGTGCCGAGAAGGCCGGTAATGCGGACGGATCGATTCCGGCGTGGACCGGCGGCATCCCGAAGAACGCCGGCGCGGTGGACAGCAAAGGCTTCCTCGCCGACCCCTTCGCCAACGAAAAACCGCTGTTCACCATCACTGCGGCGAACGTCGAGCAATACAAAAGCAAGCTCTCCGATGGCCAGGTGGCGATGTTCAAACGCTACCCGGAAACCTACAGGATCCCGGTTTACCCGACTCACCGCACCGTGGGCGCGCCGGCGGAAATCTACGAGTCGGCCAAGCGCAGCGCGCTGAACGTCAACGCCATCAACGACGGCAACGGTCTGGCCAATTTCACCGGCAACCGCTACTACGCCTTCCCGATTCCGAAGAACGGCGTCGAGGTACTGTGGAATCACATCACCCGCTATCACGGCGGCAATTTGCGGCGGATCATCACCCAGGTCACGCCGCAGACCAATGGCAGCTACACGCCGATCCGCTTCGAGGAAGAGATCGCCGTGCCGCAACTGATGAAGGACATCGACCCGGAAAAAGCCGCCAACGTGCTGACCTTCTTCAAGCAATCGGTGACCGCCCCGGCGCGGCTGGCCGGTAACGTGCTGCTGGTCCATGAAACCCTCGATCAGGTGAAGGAACCGCGTCTGGCGTGGATCTATAACGCCGGTCAGCGCCGGGTCCGGCGCGCGCCGCAAGTGGCTTATGACGGCCCGGGTACCGCTGCCGACGGCCTGCGCACCTCCGACAACTTCGACATGTTCTCCGGCGCGCCGGATCGCTATGACTGGAAACTGGTCGGCAAGAAGGAAATGTACATTCCCTACAACAGCTACAAGCTTGATTCGCCGAAGCTCAAGTACGACGACATCGTCAAGGCCGGGCATATCAATCAGGACCTGACCCGCTACGAACTGCACCGGGTATGGGAAGTGATAGGCACAGTGAAACCGAACGAGCGGCACATCTATGCCAAGCGCCACATGTACATCGACGAGGACAGCTGGCAAGTGGCACTGGCCGATCATTACGACGGCCGCGGGCAACTGTGGCGCGTCGCCGAAGGACACGCGCAGTACTACTACGATCACCAGGCCCAGGCCTACACGCTGGAAGCGCTCTACGACATTATCGCCGGCCGCTACATTGCGTTGGGCATGAAAAACGAGGAGAAGCACAGCTTCGAATTCGGCTTTGAAGCCAAGGCCGCCGACTACACCCCATCGGCCCTGCGCGCCGAGGGCGTGCGCTAACGGTTCTTCAACACCGCTGGACAAAAGGCGACCGCACGGTCGCCTTTTTTATGGTCATCAATCAGCGTGCTGAATACTCGTCAACAAGCTCGCGGTAGAGGGCTAGGGTGAGCGCACAACGATAAGAAGGCTCACCCGATGACCGCCATGACAGCATGCCTGAATCGACCCGGATTTGTGCCCAGGCTTTCTTCACATCATCAGCCTCGCGCTCGCTTGAGCGAACCGTTGCTGGCATCAAGCGCGCGGGTCAGGCTGTTGTGTGCGCCGGCAGGCAGCGGCAAAACCGCGCTGCTGACCGAATGTCTTCTGCAAGTGCGTGCGGAGTGCGAGGCAATCTGGCTGCCGCTGGCGGGAGTTGCGCTCAACCCCGAGGAGTTCTCTCTGCGTCTGACTCGGGCGCTCGGGCTCGTCGAAGGCCTCGACGTTACGCAACTGATGGCGGAGCTGGCAGATTGGTCCAGGCCGACTTCGCTGTTTATCGACGATTACAGTCGTCTGCCGGATCCGGCGCTGGACGCGCTACTGGATCGTTTGCTGGCGGTCAGCAGCCCGGCAATCACCTGGTGGATCAGCACTCGCCGCCGGCCGCAGTGCAACTGGCCGCGCCTGTTGCTCGATGACGAACTCTACGAATCCGAGCACGCCAGCCTGGCGCTGACGCACGATGAAGTTGTATCGGTGTTGTGCCATTTGCCGCCAGACCAGGCGGACCGTGTTGCTACTCGTATCATCCAGCGTACCGGCGGTTGGTGTGCGGGGGCGCGCATGGCACTCCTGCAAAAATGCGACTGGTCGCAAAACCTGCAGCCGCAGCAGCGTGTCGACACTCTGCTCGATTACCTGCAGCACGAACTGTTCAGCAACCTGACGCCGGAGCAGGATGAGGCATGGCGTGTTCTGGCTCAGCTGCCGCGGTTCAACGCGCAGTTATGCGAGCATTTGTTCGGTCCCGGTGAAGGCGCGCAGCTGCTGCATGATCTGCAAGTGCTGGGCTGCTTTATCGAGCCATGGCAACAATCCGCTGACTGGCTACAGGTGTTCAGCCCGCTGTCGCGAATCATGCAGGAGTCACATTGGCCGTGTGCGCGTTCCTGGCACCGGCGCGCCTGTCAGTGGTTCACCGCGACGCAGGATTGGCGAGCAGCGTTCGAGCAGGCGTTGTTGGCCGAGGAGTATGAAACCGCCGTAAGCCTGTTGCAGCATTTGAGCTTCGAAGATTTGTTCGAAGACCAGATCGTGGTCCTGCTGTTGCGCTTGCACGAGCGTCAGAGCCAGCAGCTGACCCTGATGACACCGCAGTTGATCGGGCTGGTCACGGGGGCGTTGCTGTTCGCCGGCCGATTCGAACACGCCGGGCAATGCCTGGCCCATCTTGCCCGATTCATGCCGCAGCCGACAGCGCAGCTGGAGCAGCAATTGCTGGCACGTTGGCAAGCACAACAAGGCTGGCTCTGGCACCTGCAAGGGCAGATGGAGCCGGCGCGCGTCTGTTTTCAGGAGGCGTTGTCGGCGTTGGCTGCCGATGCCTGGCAGGCGCGTTCGATGTGCCTGTCGGCACTGACTCAGCAGGCGTTACTGTGCGGTGAACTCGATCAGGCTCATGCCCTCAACCGTGAAGCTCTGTGCCTGGCGCGTGCGCACGGCTCCTTGCTGTTCGAAGGGTTGCTCGAGCTTGACCATGCGCAATGGCTCGAGCAGCGAGGAGCGCCATTGCGCGCCGAAAGTCTACTGGTGGACATCGAGCACTTGCTGCGCCAGCGCGCCATGGTACCCACGCCGCTGCTGGGCCGGATTGCGCTGCGCCGCGGACGGCTGGCGCTGTGCATGGGCCTTGAAGCGCAGGCTGCGGATCTGTTCAGCCGCGGCCTTGAAGATTGCTTGCGCAGTCGAGACAAACGCGTCTTGTATGGTTACTTGGGGCAGGCGCAACTGGCCGGCAATCGAGGCGATTATGCCCGGGCTTTTGAACGCCTGCGCGAGGCCGAGAGGGTCATGCAGCAGCGACAGATTCCCGATACGGTCTATCGCGGTGTCGTGTTGCAGGTCAGCAGCCAGTTCTGGTTGCAGCAGGGCCGGCCGCAACGGGTGCAGGAGGCGTTGAGCCGGCTGTTACGGCATTACCGCGGCCCTTGTGCCCTGCAGGCGCCTCCTGCGACCTTCGAGCTGATTACCCGTATCGAATATCTGCTGGCCTGCGCGAATGCACAGTTGAATCCATGCGACAACACTCTGCCGACGGTAGAAAGATTGTTAAAAAGGGCCCAGGCGAAGGGCATGCTGACGATGGAGACTGAGCTGCTCCTGGTCATTGCGCAGCTGGCCGAGTCGCAGGGCAGCAGTGCAATGGCGCAGCAAGCTCTACACCGCGCGCGGATGCTGGCCGAGCGCTGTTTTCTGCATCAAGCCATGCGGGAGTGGCAATTGCGCCGGGGTCATGTAGTTACAGGGCCGCTCATGGCAGTTGCGACTTCGCAACCTGAGGGTGACGGCCCTTCCTCAGGCCTTAGTCGCCGGGAACGCGAAGTGCTTGTGTTGATTGCCCAGGGTGCTTCGAATCAGCAAGTTGCCGATCAACTTTATATATCGTTACATACGGTCAAGACGCATGCCAGACGAATTAACGGTAAGTTGGGTGTGGAACGCAGGACCCAAGCTGTAGCGAGGGCAAAGGCAATGGGTATATTGGGCTAGGAAGTTATGGTGGTGTTGGCGTTGTTATGTCTTTTTGTTGTGCATGGTTTGTAAAGCATTGGCGCTATAGGTTAGTTGGAAAAAGATTTACCTTGCAACTATCTGCAGTGGCTGCAATACGCAGCTCTGGATAATCGAGCAAGGACATGCTGTGAGTAAGTTATTCAAAAGTTTGATGCGCAATTCTTTTGCTGAGCTGGTTTCCTGGACTGATGAGTGGGAGAAGGCGAGTCGGGCCAAGTCCGACCTTTATGCAATTATCGATAATATTCCGACTGTTCGGACTATTTTACGTAATATGCTCGAAAGCGAATTGAAGCGTTTAGGTAAGAGCATTGATATCGATAAGGTCTATGTCAATGCGGACAATGCTTTTCCTGCCAGCAAAAACCGCCCGACGGGTACGCTTCATGAAGTGGTTTTTGATTGTCTGAATAACAATGTGACGCCTGCCTACATCCATGGCGGTGACGGAGTTTTTTTTCTGCCTGATACACTGAATGATCAATTCAAAGTCAGCGGGCTGAATCTTTTGATTGTTGAGGATTTGATTGAATTCGCCTCTGCGGGACTGGAAAAAAGACTGCGAACCGAGCTGCAAAGGTTTTGGGCGGCTGCGGTGCATTCCCCACATGGCGACAGCGCGGTGTTGTCCAATAAGCAGGCGTTTATCCAGGCTTATGGCTTGCTCACAAGTGCAGAGTTGTCGCTGTCGGTCATGGCCAACAACTTTGACGTGCAATGGGGCGAGCGTTTCGCTTGTCTGCTCGACTCGGAGAGCGGCCAGGGAATGTATGAAGTCAATCTGCGGGGAGGGCGGGATTATCTCGAATCGCTGCAGCCCTGTTTCGTCCTCGACAACGCCGAGCGTTCGGATGCAGGAATGACGCTGGTTGATGAGTCAACCGGTTACCTCATGCACACGCCGGAAAACGGCTTCGAATTTTTCGAAAAAAACACCGACGTGCATAGCAAGCTACAAGCTCGATTGTCCGTGGACAGCAGTCAGATCCAGTACCTCAAAGCCACGCAAGGTCTGCATGCCTATTGTGCTGAGGTGCATCTCAAAGGCCAGCTGGAAAGTGTCTCGTCGCTCTTGGAAAGCCGTGATCAGCTGGAAACTACGCTGATGTCGGTGCTGCAGGATAATCAGCGCATGCACGTGCTGCGTTACGGACTGGACACCCGCTTCCTGTTGTTGTGGGCCGCATTGAAGCGTACAGAGTGGCCGCATTGGGTGAAGAATGCTGGCAACGCCGTTCAAAAACGCTACAGCGAACTGGAGGACTCGAAGGATCAATATCAGATCGAGTTTCAAACGGCCTTCAACGCATGCTTCTCGTTCAAGGATTACGTACTGCGTACGTTTTCCGAGTGGGCAGACAGGGGGCTGGGCGAAACGCTTGATCCGGAAGCAATCACTGTACAGAGCTCGTACACCTTGCAAATTGCAGGTCGCAGCATTGAACAGGAAGAGTCGCGAACGCTCACTGAGTTCATCGTCGTCGGTCTGCATGATAATGCTCACAAAGCCCAACTGAAGATTATCGGCGTCCCAAGCGGTAGCCGCTTTACTGCCAGTGCGCTTGAGCAATGGCTAGAGCATCGAAACTTGCGTCTGGATTTTGCAGGCGATCTTGCACCTTATCCTTCCGGTGATTATCAGGCCGCCTATCGTGACTATTTTTTCAGTCTGATGGAGTTTGCACTGTTTATCGCTCGCGAGTCGGGTGAGTTCAACGACACGGATGCGAAAGTGATTAATCGCGCGCTGGCCAGCGATGCCTCGGTCAAGATTCGCGGCTTGAAATTCTGGCAGGGGCCAGCATTGAAAGAGGTATTGGTATTTACTGCGCAAGGATACTCAGGCTATCTCGTGTTTCTGCCAAACGCTGACGGCGCGTTCATTTTTCGCAAGTTTTCCAATGTCTTCGATATGAACACCTCGGTTGAGGCCGCTCTATCTGCGGACCGTGAATACGCGGCATTGTTGATTCATCCCGATTATCTGCACGAGGCGGGTGTCTCGCTCGGTGGCCACGGTTATCGTTACAAACTGGAAGCCACGCAGGCGGATTTGTACCTGGATGCCAAAGCGCCATTGGCTGACTATGTCAATGTCGCTTACCGGGCAGAGCTTGCCCTGCACAAGGCAATTGCACCGGTTGGTTATCGAGCACTGGGAGTCGAAGGCCGCAAGCGTTATACCCGGTTCCAGACCGAGTACAAGGCACTCTCGACCGTTGATACGCGAGACAACGGCTTTCCTTCATTCGAGCAATTCACTCATGACTCAGTGAAAATCCAGATCGAGGAGCTTCTACGCACTCGTGGAGTGCAGGTAAACGTTGATCCTGATCGGATAATTGTGCAGACCGAAGAGTTTCGCAAAAGCGTCACTGATCTCCTGATTGAAGGACTCTCCTTTTATGCGGTAGATCCTGCCTTTGAAACCAAATTCAGCCCAAAATATTATTTACTGAATGGCCAGCAGGCCATCGACAAACTGGATATTCGCGATCTTTCATCGTTGTCGAGAACGTTTCGCCCCGGCGATCGCTATGCCGCGATGCTGAAAGAACAATACCTGGACAAAGCACATCCCGACTACGCATTCAAGCGGGCTGTCCACGCCCGGAAAGTTCGTTCTGAAATGTATTGCAACGCATTTGCCGATTTTACCAATGGCAGGTTGTCAATTGAGGTTTTTGCAGCTGTTCAGCGAGTTATCAATAGCCTTAAAGAAAGCGGCGGTTATCAACCGGTCACAGATAATCTCGGCGAGGGGGATGAAGGTGTTTATAAGTTCAATATCTGGAATCTGGGTTTAACGACAGCCTGGGACCGTACGGTGGGCGGTGTCTATATATTCCGCATTAAACTATCGTCGGGATTCTATGACTTGCTCTATACACCTGACGCTCCCGATCTTGTCAGCTTTCGACCTATAGCGGAATTTATTCCCTCGATTCGTTTTCGCCAAGGCCCGTTCAGGGAGTATTACATCAAGCGGATACTGCTCGTTGATCAAAAGGTGATCAACGATTATTTTGACGACCTTGTCGCGACTCTTGATAACAAGCCGGTGATCAGCACGCAGAACCGGGCGAAACTGCCCGACCTGTATACTTTTCATGATGAGCATGTTCGGCGCGTGCTCAGTGATATCGATGAGCGTACCACCAGCTTGAACGAGATGATCGCCGGTCTCATTTACGATAACGTGTTGAAAGCCGCGAGCGTTGTAAGCCTGCTGGTACCTCCGATCGGTACGGTGGTAGTGGCCGTTCAGATGATGAAGAGCCTGTACGACGGCGCACAGGCGCACAGGCGTGGTGATTACTCCGCCGCGCTGGGTCATGTAAAAGACATGGTGATCGGACTGGTGACGCTGGGCAAAGCCGCAGCGGCGGGCGCCCCTGTCAAAACAGTCAACCAGGCGCAACGGTCGTTCCTCAGTTTATTCAAGGATGCGCGTACGGTCGCGGAATTGGCGACTTATTACACTGGCCACGACACACCGAAAGAAGTTCTGGTCGGGTTCTTCAACACGCTGATGAACAGCGCCGATACGGCATTGAGTAAGACAACGGTGCACTGAGTTTTCAGCACTCACATTGTTTTTTCATGAGTCAATACGCTGACTTTTCATACCCCATGCGCCAACTCACGGCCCGCGTCGCAGCCAATAACCGCTGCGCCGCCGGGCCGTTTTCGTCGGCATGAAACAGCGAGGTCGGGCCGACGATGGTCAGTACTGCAGCGACCTGGCCGACGGCGTTGAACACCGGCGCAGAAAGCGCATCCACACCCGGCATCAACAAACCGTGAACATGATGCAGACCGCGTTCGCGGATCTGTTCACACAGCGCTGCAAATGTTTTTTCGTCTTTGAGCGGATGATTGCCAACAGCAATTTCCTGCTCGCGCAACTCGTCGGTTTCGCGTTGCGGCAAATAGGCGCTGAACACCAGCCCGGTCGAAGAGCTGAGCAACGGCAACACCGAGCCCAGTTGCGTGACCACCGTCACCGCACGTACCGCCGGTTCGATGTGCACAACAGTTGCGCCCTGATTGCCCCATACCGCGAGGAAGCAGGTTTCGTTGAGGTCATCGCGCAACTCGGACAGCGGCAGGGCGGCGACTTTCAGCACGTCCATGCTGTTGAGTGCGGCCAGGCCCACGCGTAATGCCTCGCGACCGAGACCGTAGTGGTTGGTGGCGGCATTCTGTTCGGCAAATCCCGAGGCAATCAGTGCCTGCAAATAGCGATGCACCTTGCTCGCCGGCATCTGCACGTGTTCGGCCAGACGCGACAGGGAGGTCGACGGTGACAACTCGGCGAGGGCCTTGAGTATGTCGGTGCCGACCTCGGCGGAGCGGACTTTCTGTTTGCCGTTGCTGTCGCTGGTTTTTTCCATGGGGATGGCGGTTCCGGTTCGAATGGGCGTCTTTATAGCTTGACGCTGAATAGCGAGCAAATTACGTTATGCGTAATCAGATTACGATAATAACAACCCCGGCGTGCCGAGACCTCTGAGCCAGAGCGATTGGCCACTGCCGACTCCCTGTTCAGGAGGCGCCATGAACCTCGATTCAACCGCGCAGGCCTTGGCTTATCAGTCAGGCTTCGGCAACGAATTCAGCACTGAAGCGTTGCCCGGCGCGCTGCCCGTTGGCCAGAATTCCCCGCAAAAAGCCCCGTACGGCCTGTATACCGAACTGTTCTCCGGCACTGCGTTCACCATGCCGCGCAGCGAAGCGCGACGTACCTGGATGTACCGGATTCAGCCGTCGGCCAATCACCCGGCGTTCGTCAGGCTGGAGCGGCAATTGGCGGGGGGACCGTTGGGTGAAGTGACACCCAATCGTCTGCGCTGGAATCCACTGGATCTGCCGACCGAGCCGACGGATTTCATCGACGGTCTGGTCAGCATGGCCGCCAACGCTGGCGCCGAGAAACCGTCCGGCATCAGCATTTACAACTACGTCGCCAACCGTTCGATGGAGCGTGTGTTCTTCAACGCCGACGGTGAAATGCTGCTGGTGCCGCAACTGGGCCGGCTGCGCATCGCCACCGAACTGGGGGTGTTGGAAGTTGCGCCGCTGGAGATCGTGGTGCTGCCGCGTGGCCTGAAATTCCGCGTCGAACTGCTTGATCCGCAGGCGCGCGGTTACCTCGCCGAGAACCATGGCGCGCCGTTGCGCCTGCCGGATCTAGGGCCGATCGGCAGCAACGGTCTGGCCAATCCGCGGGATTTCCTCACGCCGGTCGCCGCCTACGAAAACCTGCAGCAACCCACCACACTGGTGCAGAAATTCCTTGGCCAGTTATGGGGAACCGAACTCAATCATTCACCGCTCAATGTGGTCGCCTGGCACGGCAACAACGTGCCGTACAAATACGACCTGCGCCGTTTCAACACTATCGGCACGGTGAGTTTCGATCACCCCGATCCGTCGATCTTCACGGTGCTGACTTCGCCGACCAGCGTGCACGGTCTGGCCAACCTTGATTTCGTGATCTTCCCGCCACGCTGGATGGTCGCCGAAAACACCTTCCGGCCGCCGTGGTTCCAT
The DNA here is from genome assembly GCF_057291835.1 of Pseudomonas sp. 1L-B-1-E-C1. NCBI lineage: Bacteria > Pseudomonadati > Pseudomonadota > Gammaproteobacteria > Pseudomonadales > Pseudomonadaceae > Pseudomonas > Pseudomonas sp. 1L-B-1-E-C1. The sequence goes on from NZ_JBXAWN010000004.1 coordinate 240,391, forward strand.
CGCAACCTGATGAACGAATTCATGGGCCTGATCCAGGGCGAATACGACGCCAAGGCAGAAGGCTTCGTGCCCGGCGGCGCGTCGCTGCACAGCTGCATGAGTGCTCACGGCCCCGACGGCGAAACCTGCACCAAAGCGATCAATGCCGAACTTGCCCCTGCGAAGATCGACAACACCATGGCCTTCATGTTCGAGACCAGTCAGGTGCTGCGCCCAAGCCGCTTCGCCCTCGACTGCCCGCAACTGCAATCCACTTACGATGCTTGCTGGGCGACGCTGCCCGCGACGTTCGACCCGACCCGGAGATAACCCATGACGCAGAATTCCATCACCCGCAGCTGGGTCGCTTCGGCCAATGGTCACAGCGATTTCCCCTTGCAGAACCTGCCGCTGGGCGTGTTCAGCCTGAGCGGTTCGACGCCCCGTGCGGGCGTGGCGATCGGCGAGCACATCTTCGATTTGCAAGTCGCGCTTGAGGCCGGTCTGTTCGACGATGTCGCACGCAGTGCAGTGGAAGCCATGCATGGCGGGCAGTTGAACGCGTTCTTCGAACTCGGCCGTGAGGCCAGGGCTGCTCTGCGCGAACGCCTGCTGGAATTGTTCAGCGAAGGCAGTACGCACCGTGGTGCTATCGAAGCGCAGGGCGCGAAACTGCTGCCACTGGCCGCCGATTGCCAGATGCATCTGCCGGCGCGGATCAGCGATTACACCGACTTCTATGTCGGCATCGAGCACGCGCAGAACGTTGGCAAACTGTTCCGCCCGGACAACCCGCTGCTGCCGAACTACAAGCACGTGCCGATCGGTTACCACGGTCGCGCCTCCACGGTGCGAGCGTCGGGCACCGAGGTGCGCCGGCCGAAAGGCCAAACCCTGCCGGCCGGGCAGACCGAGCCGGTATTCGGCCCGTGTGCGCGTCTGGATTACGAACTGGAACTGGGCATCTGGATCGGCCCGGGCAACGAGATGGGCGAGCCGATTGCCATCGGCGACGCCGCCGAGCACATCGCCGGTTTCTGTCTGCTCAATGACTGGTCGGCACGGGATATCCAGGCCTGGGAATACCAGCCGCTCGGGCCGTTTCTGTCGAAGAGTTTCATCACCAGCGTCTCGCCCTGGGTGGTAACGGCCGAAGCACTCGAGCCGTTCCGCACCGCGCAACCGGCGCGCCCTGAAGGTGATCCGCAGCCGCTGCCGTATCTGCTCGACAAGCGCGATCAGGACGGCGGCGCCTTCGATATCGAACTGGAAGTGCTGCTGCGTACCGAAACCATGCGCGAGCAGAACTTGCCGGCTCATCGTTTGACACTGAGCAACACCCGTTACATGTACTGGACCGTGGCGCAAATGGTCGCGCATCACAGCGTCAACGGTTGCCAGCTGCAGGCCGGTGACCTGTTCGGTTCGGGCACGCTGTCTGGCCCGGAAAACGGGCAGTTCGGCAGCCTGCTGGAAATCACCGAGGGCGGTAAGAAACCGATCGAACTGGCCTCCGGCGAGGTGCGCAAATTCCTCGAGGACGGTGACGAAATCATCCTGCGCGCGCGCTGCGCCCGCGACGGTTTCGCCCCGATCGGCTTCGGCGAATGTCGCGGCATCGTGATTGCGGCGCGCTGACAGGAGCGGCTCATGGATCTCTTTACCTATTACCGCTCCACTTCGTCGTACCGGGTGCGGATTGCGCTGGCGTTGAAGGGACTTGATTACCAGGCGCTGCCGGTCAACCTGATCGCACCGCCGGGTGGCGAGCATCGGCAAGCGGCGTATCTGGCAATCAATCCGCAGGGCCGAGTGCCGGCGCTGCGCACCGATGACGGCGCGGTGCTGATTCAATCGCCGGCGATCATCGAGTACCTGGAGGAGCGTTATCCACAGGTGCCGTTGCTGCCGGATGATCTGGTGGCGCGTGCGCAGGTGCGCGCTGTCGCAGCGGTGATCGGCTGCGATGTGCATCCGCTGCACAACGTCAGCGTGCTCAATCGCCTGCGTCAGTCGGGGCATGATGAGGCGCAGGTGGTGGAGTGGATCAGCCACTGGATCAGCCAGGGTCTGGCGACGGTGGAGCAGTTGATCGGTGACAGTGGCTTTTGTTTTGGCGAGTGGCCGTGCGTGGCGGACGTGTATCTGGTTGCGCAGTTGTATGCGGCAGAGCGGTTCAATGTCAGCCTCGAGGCGTATCCGAAAATCCGCCGTGTGGCTGCGTTGGCGGCTGAACATCCGGCGTTCATCAAGGCGCATCCTGCCAATCAGCCAGATACTCCGTAACCCTGTGGGAGCGGTTAATGTACGACGGAGTTGGGCGGCAGGTGGCCGAGGCGTTCGGTCAGGCGCAGGCGCTGGATCGGGTCTTCGCTGAGCAACAGCGCGTGTTCCAGATCGAAGCGCTCGGCGTTGGGGCAATCCAGCCGTTGATACAAGCTGGCGCGAGCCATGTAGTCGGCGGCCTTGGCGCCGCCCAGCTCGAGTACCCGTTCCGCGTCGATCAGCGCGGCGATGAAGTTGTCGTGGGTCAAGTGCAATTGCCGCAGGTTGCGCGACAGGCGCTGGAGCATCTGCACCGGCGTTGCCGTCAGCAGATGCTCGGCGCTGAGCTGCATGTTCGGCCCGTACTGGCGCTGCAACAATTCGCGACAGTCATTGGGATACAACCGCCGCCCGCCGCAAGGGTCGAGCAAATGATCGGCACCGGGAACCCGAAGCAGAAAATGCCCGGGAAAATTCACCCCGACCAGAGGAATCTCCAGGCCGTGGGCCAACTCCAGCGCAATCAACGCCAGTGCCAGCGGCTGCCCGCGTTGGGTGTGCAAGACGCGATGCAGCAGCGCCGCCTGTGGACGCAGCGGCAGGAAATCATCCTGGGCAAAACCGAGATCGACCATGCGCCGCAACAGCGGTTGCGCCAGTTCGCTGACGGGAAGCATCGGCAGGCCATAGCTGACGCGTAGCTGCAGGTCCTTGAAAGTACGCAGCCAGGCGTCGGGTTCGAGGGTTTTGTCGTGCTCGGCACTTATCCACAGCGCAGCTTCCAGCAGGGCTGGCGGCGAGCGGTGCAGGCAGTCGAAAAAGCGTTGGCGCGGACTCATTTAAATCTCCCTCCAATGCCTCGTTTTAGCCCCGTCCGGGTTGTTCGTCCAGTGGCTGACGTCCTGAGTGCGAGTTATGGCCGCCTGACATTGTCCGCTCGGCGGCTCATGGCGGCGCGCGCCAGCAATTTTCAGGGGCAAGCCTATACTGGCGTTCTACAAGAAGTGATTCGGGGAGCCTGTCGATGTTCGCTCTCATGCAAAGCACTCGCCTGGAATCGCTGCACCTGAGCGTGGACCCGGTTAGCGGGTTGAAGGCGGTCATTGCCATTCATAACAGCCATCTGGGGCCTGCCCTGGGCGGGTGCCGTTACCTTGCCTATCCCAACGACGAATCCGCGGTCGAGGACGCCATTCGCCTGGCGCAAAACATGAGCTACAAAGCGGCACTCGCCGGCCTTGCGCAGGGTGGTGGGGTGGCGGTAATCGTGCGGCCGATCCATGTCGAGAATCGCGGCGCGTTGTTCGAAGCTTTCGGTCGTTGCATTGAGCAGCTCGACGGCCGCTACATCACCGCCATCGACAGCGGTACCTCGGTGGCGGATATGGACTGCATCGCCCAGCAGACCCGCCACGTTACCAGCACCACTTCGGCAGGCGACCCGGCACCGCATGCCGCCATGGGTGTGTTCACCGGAATTCGCGCGACGGCAATGGCGCGCCTGGGCAGCGACAACCTCGAGGGTTTGCGCATCGCCATTCAGGGGCTTGGCAATGTCGGTTATGCGCTCGCGGAGCAACTGCACGCTGCCGGCGCCGAGTTGCTGGTCAGTGACATCGACCACGGCAAGGTGCAACTGGCGATGGAACAGCTCAATGCCCATCCGATCGCCAACGATGCGCTGCTCAGCACGCCTTGCGACATTCTTGCGCCGTGCGGGTTGGGCGGTGTGCTCAACAGTCATTCAGTGTCACAGCTACGATGTTCGGCAGTTGCCGGCTCGGCTAACAATCAACTTTCCCATCTGGACGTGGCGGATCAACTGGAACGGCGCGGGATTCTTTATGCGCCGGATTATGTGATCAATGCCGGCGGGCTCATCTACGTTTCGCTGAAACATCGTGGCGAGGAGTTGCCGACCATCACTGCGCATCTTTCGAAGATCAGTTCGCGGTTGACCGAAGTGTTTGCTCACGCCCAGGCGGAAAAACGTTCGCCGGCGCGGGTAGCGGATGAGTTGGCCGAAAAGGTCTTGTATCGCTGAAAAGCAAAAGATCGCAGCCTTCGGCAGCTCCTACAATCGGAATGTAGGAGCTGCCGAAGGCTGCGATCTTTCTGATTACTTCGGCGCTTTCGCTGCTTTGGCGGGCTTTGCCGGTGCCTCGTCAGGTTCTGCAACTTCGGTCTTTTCCACGGGCTCGGCCGGCGCATTGATCAGCTCCGACAGCGCATCGGGCTGGCTCTTGAACGCGCGGGCGAACACATCGCGATTCTTCGCCATGTAGATCCCGGCTTCTTCCACTTGCTGTTCGGTCAGGGACGGAACGGCTTTTTGCAGCACATCGGCCAGATATTCGGCCAGTTCGAGCATTTTGTCATGACGATCAGCTTCGGCTTTATCCATGAACAAGCGCTCCAGATCTCGGCTGCTGCGGTATACCACTTCGACGGCCATTCACCACCTCACATGCCTTCACGTTAAGTTGTCTTGACGACTACTGTATCCATATACAGCGAAAAGGATAAGCGAATCCCGGCGCCATGGGTAGTGGCTTTTCAATGTAGACCGGATTTGGCGTTTGTCAGGGGACGGTGTCGCTGCTATAGCGAGCAGGTTCGCTCACACAGAAACTCCAGCGGTGCGACCAAACGCCACGGCGCGGGATTTGCTGCGGATCGCCATGATGCGTGGCCCTGAACCTGCATGAAAACCGTAGCTACAAGGCGCGCGCGCAAAACCGTCACGTGCGATACGCATCATCCGCCCGAAACGGGCTAAGGAAACTCATCGTGAAAATCAACTGGGCCGAGAAACTGCGGCGTAACGTGCATCAACTGGCCGAGTCCCTGGGCAACCTGTTCGTCGAAACCTTTCACTACCTGGCGTTGTTCGCCATCGGTGCGGTGACGGCGTGGGCGGCGGTGATGGAGTTTCTTGGCATGCTCGAAGTCGGGCACATCAAGATCGATGACATTCTGTTGCTGTTCATCTATCTGGAACTGGGCGCGATGGTCGGGATTTACTTCAAGACCAACCACATGCCGGTGCGCTTCCTGATCTACGTGGCGATCACCGCACTGACGCGCCTGCTGATCTCCAATGTCTCGCACCACAACCCGCCGGACATGGGCATCATCTACCTGTGCGGCGGCATTCTGTTGCTGGCATTTGCGATCCTGGTGGTGCGTTACGCCTCGTCGCAGTTCCCCTCGGTGAAGATCGAGAACCCGCAGCGCAAGATCGGCACGGGCTCCAGCGAACATCCTGAAGTGGAGAAGGGCGAGCTTTAAAGGCCCGCCGCCTGGCCCGGCTGGCCTTTGACGCGAGGCGGTGGCGGGGTCAGTCCGGCGCCGCTGGTCATGGCTTCGAGAATTGACATGGCGCTGTGGCCTTGTTCGATGGCAATACCGAACTGAATGCTCTGCACCAGCCGTTTCAAACGCTCGGGGTCGTTGCGCTGTTCGGCGCTGATCATGCGCTTGGCCACAATGCGGCCGGCGTTGGACAGGGTCAGCATGATGCTGCCGTCCAGGCCCTGAATGCTCAGATTGATCTGATAGTCCGGCGCAAAAGCATCGGTAATGATTTGAAATGGGTTGTCCATGATGCGTCACCGCCTGATTGAACGTGCAGTTGTTGACCGGCCATGATCCGATTTGGTTCGCAACACCAGACCACTGGCATCTCGTTCGCTGAGGTTTGCAATGTCCGTTTGCCTCAAGAGTGATGTAGCAAGGCGCATGCCGGAAAAATTGTCGAACAATGAACACGGTGCAAAAGACGGCGAGCCTCGCGGCTCGCCGTTTTTTATGGCGCGTTTTCGGGGCAGTAATGGGGCGATGATCGCTGACGGTGCAGTCAGGCCGATCAGCACTCCACCCAGTTCACGGCCAGCCCGCCCCGTGAAGTTTCCTTGTATTTGTCGTGCATGTCGGCGCCGGTGTCGCGCATGGTGCGGATCACCCGATCGAGGGAAATGAAGTGGTTGCCGTCGCCGCGCAGGGCCATTTGCGTGGCGTTGATCGCCTTCACCGCCGCGATGGCATTACGCTCGATGCATGGCACTTGCACCAAGCCACCGACCGGATCGCAGGTCAGACCCAGGTTATGCTCAAGGCCGATTTCGGCAGCGTTTTCCAATTGCTCTGGCGTGGCCCCGAGTACGTCGGCAAGACCAGCAGCGGCCATTGCGCAAGCCGAACCAACTTCGCCCTGACAACCGACTTCGGCACCGGAGATCGAAGCATTTTTCTTGCACAAAATGCCGACGGCGGCCGCGCCGAGAAAGAACGCGACGACGTCATCGTCAGACGCATCCGGATTGAATTTCATGTAGTAGTGCAAAACGGCCGGAATGATCCCCGCGGCGCCGTTGGTCGGCGCGGTGACCATGCGCCCGCCGGCGGCGTTTTCTTCGTTGACGGCGAGGGCGAACAGGTTGACCCATTCCATCGCCGACAGGGTCGAACTGATCACATTCGGTTTGCCGATTTCCAACAGGCTGCGGTGCAGTTTCGCGGCGCGGCGGGGCACTTTCAGACCGCCGGGCAGAATGCCTTCGTGGCGCAGACCTTGTTCGACGCATTCGCGCATCACCGACCAGATGTGCAGCAGGCCTTGGCGAATCTCGGCGTCGCTGCGCCAGGCGCGCTCGTTGGCCATCATCAATTCCGACACGCGCAGATTGTGTTGTTTGCACAAAGCGAGCAGTTCGGCGGCGCTGGAAAAATCATAGGGCAACACCACGTCGCTGGTCGGCGCCATGCCAGACTCGGCTTCAGCGGCTTCGACGATGAAACCGCCGCCCACCGAGTAATAGATTTGCGTGAACAACTCGGCGCTTTCGCCAAAGGCGGTCAGCGACATGGCGTTGGGGTGGTAGGGCAGGCTCTCGTCGAGCAGCAGCAGATCACTCTGCCAGTCGAAAGCAATCGAACGCTGACCAGCGAGGCACAGTTGCCCGGTTTCGCGCAGTTGCTGGATGCGTGGATCGATGGTCGACGGATCAATGCTGTCGGGCCACTCGCCCATCAGGCCCATCACGGTGGCGCGGTCGGTAGCATGGCCAACGCCGGTGGCGGACAGCGAGCCGTACAAACGGATCTCCACCCGTCGCACGTCATTGAGCAGGCGCTGATCGATCAAGGCCTGGGCAAAGGTCGCCGCTGCGCGCATCGGGCCAACGGTATGGGAACTGGACGGGCCGATGCCGACTTTGAATAGATCGAAAACACTGATAGCCATGCTAAACCCTCACAAGCAATGGAGTAGGAATCGCTGCCATTTTTTGTCGGACAAGCGCAATGTCAGCGATACTGCCTCGCTCGGTCTGAGGTGACCAACGAAACCTCCTAAGACAGCCTTTAGCAGGACTAAACAATGAGTCGTCAATTGCATGCCCAGACCTACGTCTGGCTGCAGGTGTTTGCCTGTGCGGCGCGGCACCTGTCGTTCACCCGCTGTGCCGAAGAGCTGCACATCACCCCGGGCGCGGTCAGCCAGCAGATTCGTCAATTGGAAGAACGCCTGGGCTTTCGCCTGTTTCATCGGCGCGCCCGCGGCGTTGAATTGAGTGCGCAGGGGCAGCGGCTGGCGATTACCGTCAACGAAGCCTACGGCAGCATCGATGCAGAATTGCGTCGACTGGACGCCGGGATGATCAGCGGGACTCTGCGGTTGCGTTCGATCCCGTCGTTTCTCGGCAAGTGGCTGACTCCGCGTCTGCCGCGCTTGCAGCAACGCTTTCCGGACATCCAGTTGCGCCTGGTGGCCGAGGACAGCAGCGTGCCGCTGCATGAGGGCGATTTCGATCTGGCCATCGACCTCAACGATGGCAGTTACCCCGGCTTGTTATCAACAGCCTTGCTCGATGAGCAGATTTTCCCCGTGTGCGCGCCGAGCCTGCTGCGTGGGCGCCCGCCGTTGCACGGGCCGGCGGATCTGGTGCATTTCCCGCTGCTGCACGACATTACCGCCTGGCGTGGCAGTTACGAATATGCGGAATGGGAGTTTTACTTGAACGCGATCGGCTTCGAAGGCGCCGATGTGCGACGCGGCCACACCTTCAACCGCAATCACCTGACCATCGAAGCGGCGATTGCCGGCATGGGCGTGGCGATTGCCCGGCGCACTTTGCTCAACGATGAGCTGGAGCGCGGCACTCTGATCGTGCCGTTTGGCTTGTCGGTGCCCAACCATAAACGCTATGTGCTGCTGTATGCGCCGGGGGCGTTGAGTCATCCGGGCGTGCGTGCCGTGCATGACTGGCTGGTGGAGGAGGCGGGGATTTTTCGCAGTCAGCACCCGCTGAATGAGCAGCAGATGTGAGCGGATTTTGCCGCGAGGCGAGGCGATCCAACTCCCGACCTTAGCAGCGCTTTGCTCGGTTGTCCGGCTTTTTTTGCGAATGAATATTTTTCTTTTTTCAGGGGTTGAAATGTTCGCCGCTCGGGCCGATTGTTGTAACCAGGAGGTCAGGAAATTCACTTCAAGGCCTCCAGCGAGCTAGCTGAAATAAGGGATGAACTATGCAAATCCAAGTCAACAGCGATAACCATATTCAAAGCAGTAAGCGACTGGAGGAGTGGGTACGTACAACTATTGAGAGCACGCTCGACCGTTATGAAGAAGACCTGACCCGTGTCGAAGTCCACCTGAGCGACGAGAACGGCGAGAAACCAGGTCCCCATGACTTGCGCTGCCAACTGGAAGCGCGGCCTAAAGGCCACCAACCGATTTCCGTGACCCACAAAGCCGATTCGCTGGAACAGGCGATCGACGGTGCTGCCGAGAAACTCGAGCACAAACTGGATCATTTGTTCGGCAAACTGCGAGGTAAACCACGCGCCGCTGTAGTGCCATTTACCGGCAAGGCCAACGACAAGCTGTTGGCGGAAGAATTCGACGAGAACGAACAGGCAGCGATCAACAGTTGATGCGCTGATTTCACAAGTCACCAAAGGAGAACGGGCCTGCTGATGCAGGCCCGTTTTTTTGTTTGGGGTGTTGGTTGTTTCGCGGCAGGGTTTGAGATCGTGGCCCCTCACCCCAGCCCTCTCCCGAGGGAGAGGGGGCCGACCGAGTTGTGTAGCGTTGTGTATCGACCTGAAACACCGAGTCGATTATGGATTCCGTACGGCACTTTCCGGTCGGCGTATTTATCGGGCATCCCCCAATCAGTCCCCTCTCCTCCTGGGAGAGGGTTAGGGTGAGGGACTTTTGATCTTCAACCGATCACGGCTCAGAACGCCACCGAAGTCTGCACATACACCGTCCGCGGCTCGCCAACGTACTTGCCCTTGTTGTTGTCATCGAACGAGCGCGTGAAGTACTGCGTGTTGAAGATGTTCTTCACCCCCACCGCCACATTCAAATCCGACAGTTGCGGTCCGAAGTCATAACCAGCGCGGCTGCTGAACAGCATGTAACCGGGGATCTTGCCGGTGCTGCCGTCGGCGCTTTCCTTCGAGGTATTGGCGTTGTCGGCAAACTGATCGCTCTGGAAGCTGCTGTCCAGATTCAGCTTCCACGGCCCTTCGGTATACCCGACGCCAATCGTGCCTTTGTGTTTGGAGGAAAACGGCACGCGGTTGCCTTTGTTCGGCCCGTCCTCGCGGATGGTTGCGTCGACGTAGGCATACGTGGCGTACACGTCGAAACCGGCCAGCGCCGGGCTCAAGTCATCGAGGGCGTAATTGACGCTGGTCTCGATACCTTGATGGCGGGTTTCACCGCGGGCGATCACCGAATCGTTGGTTTGATTGCTTTCGTACTGGTTGTCGAAGTTGATCAGGAATGCGCCGATTTCCGCGCGCAGGGCACCATTGTCATAACGCGTGCCGAGCTCCCAGGTGCGAGCCTTTTCCGGTTTCACTTCGCCGCTGCTCACGCGATTCGGCATCTGACTGTATTGCACACTGCCGAACGAGCCTTCGGTGTTGGCGTACAGGTTCCAGCTGTCGGTCAGGTGATAAAGCACGTTCAGCGCCGGCAGCGCGGTGTTGTAGTCGCCCTTGTATTTGACGTTGGTCAGGTTGTTGGTCTGCTGCGACTCGATCATCTCGTAGCGCACGCCCGGGGTGATGGTCCATTTGCCGATGTCGATGCGGTCGTCGACGAAGAACGCATTGGCCTCGGTGCCGCCACGGGTATCGCGGTCGTTGCGGCTGCTGGTGGTCGGGTATTCGTTGGCGCTGATCGGCGTGCGGTAGCGCAGTTCGTGGCCCGCCTCGTTGATGTAGCGGTAGCCGATGCCGACCTCATGGCTGCTCGGACCCAGGTCGAAGCCTTGGGCGAAGCGGGTTTCCAGGCCGCGCACCCAATATTCGCGCGGCGACAGCGAAAGGAACGTGCCCTGATCCAGATAACCGCTGCGCAAAGTTTTGGTGAAGAAGGTGTTGGCGGTGAACTCGCGGCGATCTTCCTGATAGCGATAGCCGAAGTTGAACATTGTGCGGCGCCCCCAGAACTGATCTTTCGGCCGCGTCGACTGATAGGGATCGGCATCGTAATCGGCGACGTTCAGACCGCCGGGCATGTCGGCCTTGCCTTCGTAATACTGGGCCATGGCGTTGAAACTGTTGGCTTCGTCGAGCTGGTATTTGCCCTTGAGAATCAGGTCGTCGATCTCGGTATCGCTGTGCTCACGCCAGTCACCACCACGGGTGCCGGAGTACAGCAAAGCGCCGCCCAGGCCGTTGGCGTTGGTGCCGCCGGCCAGCAGATTGGCGCTGGTCTTGAAACCGTCGTGGCTCGACGACGGGCTGGTTTCAGTCTGGAAACCACCCTTGACCGTCGGCTCGTCGGGGATTGCCCGGGTCACGAAGTTGACCACGCCGCCGACGTTCTGCGGACCGTATCGCACCGCGCCGCCGCCACGCACCACGTCCACGGCATCCATGTTGCCCATGCTGATCGGCGCGAACGACAACTGCGGCTGACCGTACGGCGCGAAAGGCACCGGGATGCCGTCCATCAATACTGTCGAGCGCGCGGCCAGGCGTGGATTCAAACCGCGAATGCCGAAATTCAGCGCCATGTCATGGCTGCCGGTGCCGTTGTTCTCCGGCGCATTGACGCCCGGGATGCGGTTGAGTACGTCGCGGGCCTGGGTCGCGCCCTGGCGTTCGAATTCTTCGCGGCGGATCACATCGCGCGCGCCCGGGTGTTCGAAGACGTTGACTTGCGCCGCATCGCCGAGCCAGTCGCCGACCACGGTCGAAGTGCCCAACTCAAGCGCGGAATCTCCCAGTGGTTGCAGGCTGAAGGCATTGTCGCCCTCGGCGCGGGCTTGCAGGCCGGTGCCTTCGAGCAAGGCATCGAGGCCTTGCTGCGTCGTGTAATTGCCTTCCAGACCACGGCTTTGCACACCGCTGGTGACTTGCGAGCCGAAGGAGATCAGCACGCCGGCTTCACGGCCAAACTGGTTGAGCGCGGTTTCCAGCGACGCCGGGGCGATGTGATAAATCTTGGCTTCGGCGGCCAGTGCGGCGGGCAGGCCGGTAAAACTCAGGCTGGCGCCGAGCAGCAGATTGCGCAGGCTGCGGGCCAGGGGCGTAAGGCGGGTGGGCTGCATGTGGATGATCCTGAGAAGGTGGAATCAAGGGGGCTTTCCTTCTCTGTCACGCCAGATCTGAAAAACGGCTCATTTTTTTTTAAATCAAAAATCGCAGCCTTCTGTAGGAGCCGCCGAAGGCTGCGATCTTTTGATCTTGCTGTTCAAACCCGCGCTTCAACGCTCACCCAATAACGGGTAAAGCGCTTCACTTGCACCGGCAAACTGATCTGCAGCAGGTCGAGAATCCGCTCGCTGTCATCCAGCGGATACGTTCCGGAAATCAGCAGATCGGCGACTTTGCTGTCGCAACTCAACTGGCCGCGGCGGTAGCGGCCAAGCTCTTCGAGGAAATCGCCGAGGCGCATATGCGCAGCGACCAGCATGCCGTCGGTCCAGGCGCCGCTGTTGGCGTCCAGCGGCTTGGCTTCGCTGACGGAGCCGGCAGAAAAACTCAGTTGACGCGCGACCGGGAGCAGCAGGGGCGCGCGCTGCTTGGCGGTGAGTTCGACTCGCCCTTCAAACAGGGCGATCTGCGTGCGATCGGCGAACTGGCGCACATTAAGGCGCGCGCCCTGGGTTTTCAGCACGCCGTGCGCCGTGCGTATTTCGAATGCATTAGCAGCGCTCAACAGCATTTCGCCCTCGAGCAGACGAATCAAACGCTGCGCGTTGTCGACATCGGCGGAGCTGGCGGTATTGAGCTGCAAGGAATCGGCGCCGCCCAAGGCAATCTTGCGCCGCTGTCCGACCGGCGTGCGGTAATCGGCGAGCAGCGACGGCAGCGGCGTGTGCTCGCGCAGGCCCCAGGTCGCCGCTGAGCCAGCACCGAGAATCAGCAGCATTTTCAGCGCCTGACGACGGCTGGCGGACTTCGGCCCGTTCAACGTCGCGTGGGCCAAGGGTGATGACACGCCGCGCAAGCGCTGGTTGACCCGTTGCATGTGTTCCCATGCCCGGCGGTGTTCGCTGTGCGCATCCAGCCATTGTTGCCAGGCCTGTTGCTGGCGCGGAGTGAGCGTACCCTGCTGCATCTCCAGCAGCCAGTGCACCGCCTGTTCGGCGACTTGCGCGGAGAAATCCGGCACTCGATTCATAAAGCGAAATAGCAGCGCATCGCCGCTTTGTTCAGATGGCGTTTGACCGTGGCTATCGAGATACCCAGTTCGGCGGCGATCTGTGGATAAGTCAGCCCATCGATCTGCGCGAGCAGGAATGCGCGTTTGACCGGGCGCGCCAAACCGTCGAGCAGCTCATCGAGTTCGACCAATGTCTGCAGGATGATCGCTTTGTGCTCTTCCGACGGCGCGGCCATTTCGGGCATTTGCGCCAGGGTCTCGAGGTAGGCGCGTTCCAGATCCTGCCGGCGGTAATGGTTGAACAGTACGCGCTTGGCCAGCGTGGTGAGAAAGGCGCGCGGGTCGATGATCACCGGTGGTTCGCGAGCGCTCAGCACTTTAATGAACGTGTCCTGCGCCAGATCCGCCGCGCTGTCCGGGCAGCCGAGCTTGCGCCGCAGCCAGCCGGTGAGCCAGCTGTGATGGGCGTGGTAGAGCGATTCGACGGGATGAGCGGGCGGCAACGAAATGACTCCGGACGCAAAGTTTGCGTAGAGAACGCGCATTAGAGAACAAGAACGGTTCGCATTGTAGAGGCTGGCGACCGTGTCCGGCAATCAGATGCTTTTGCGTATGAGAATATTTATCATTAATATTGCTCGCCTGTAGATTCGGCTTGTCGGCCGGGCGTTTTTGGTTTCAGGGTCGAAACATGAAAGGCAAACTCACCACGCTTCCCATGTCCTATCGTCTGGCTGTCACCTCACGGGTGCTGGCGGCGGTTTTCGGCGGCTATCTGGTCGCGGCGCTGGCCAGTGTCACCCTGACGTTGTGGCTGCCGCTGAACCGCGCCGAAGCGGTGGTGACCGGCATGACCGTGTCCTTTCTGGTCTATCTGGTCGCGGTGCTCTGGTGCTTTGCCTGCCGCAGCGCGTGGTCAGCGTGGGTCGGCCTGCTGGTGCCGAGCGTGTTTCTCGCCACCATTTCCGGCGCCACACGCGGTCTGGGGCTGGCATGAAAGAGGGCTTCCGGCAGGCGATGGCCTGGCTGCACACCTGGACCGGGCTGGTGTTCGGCTGGTTGCTGTTCGCGATTTTTCTCACCGGCACGCTCGCTTATTTCAAAGACGAAATCAGCCACTGGATGCAGCCGGAAATAGCTGCGCATTCGCTCGACGCCGAAGCGAGCCTGACCCTGGCGCAAAACTATCTGCAGCAACACGCCGCCGGTGCCTCGCGCTGGCTGATCGATCTTCCCGATGCCCGCGATCCCGGGCTCACCGTGCGCTGGCAACAGGCGCCGGGCAAACCCGGCGAGCGCGGCCGCTTCGAATCCCGAACCCTCGACGCCCAGAGCGGGGCTGAAGTCCAGGGCCGCGAAAGCATGGGCGGCGAGTTCTTTTACCGCTTCCACTTCCAGTTGCAGATGCCTTATCCGTGGGGGCGCTGGCTGGCGACCATCGCCGCGATGGTGATGTTCGTGGCGTTGATCAGCGGCATCATCACCCACAAGAAAATATTCAAGGACTTCTTCACCTTCCGCCCGCGCAAGGGCCAGCGTTCCTGGCTCGACGGGCACAACGCCGTTGGTGTGCTGGTGCTGCCGTTTCATTTGATGATCACCTACAGCAGCCTGGTGATTTTCATGTCGATGGTCATGCCCGCCAGCATCGTTGCCTCTTACGGCAGTGACGTGCGCAAGTTTTACGACGAAGTCTTTCCCGCCTCGAAGACGCCGGAACGTGCTGAGATCGCCGCGCCGTTGACCGCCATGGCGCCGCTACTTGCCAAGGCCAGCGAGCAATGGTCGGGCGGCCACACCGCGCGCCTGTCGGTGAGCAATCCGGGCGATGCCAGCGCCACGGTGGTGCTGTCCCGCGCGGGCGATCGGGTGGTGCATGATTTCGGCCGGGCGGTGACGTTCAACGGCGTCACCGGGCAGCTTCTGAGTAGTACCCCCGATCAACCCATGGCGATGGCGGTGGGTGGCGCGTTCTACGGTTTGCACATGGGTCATTTCGCCGGGCCGCTGTTGCGCTGGTTGTATTTCATCTGCGGACTGGCCGGCACGGCAATGATCGGCACCGGGCTGGTGATCTGGCTCGGCAAGCGTCAGCTCAAGCACGTGAAAAGCACGGCGATGCCGTTCGAATTGCGCCTGGTCGAGGTATTGAATATCGCCAGCATGGCCGGGCTGGTGTCGGCGGTGGCGGGGTTCTTTTTGGCCAATCGGTTGTTGCCGGTGGGTCTGCCCGGAAGAGCCGATTGGGAAGTGAATGCATTCTTTATTGCCTGGGGCCTGAGCGTGGTGCACGCGGTGTTGCGTCCGGGACGCCAAGCGTGGATCGAGCAGCTGACGCTCGGCGCCGCGCTGTTTATCGCCGTGCCGCTGATCAATGCGCTGACTACGCCGTGGAATCTTGGCGCGACCCTGATGCAGCGCGACTGGGCACTGGCCGGATTTGATCTGACGTGCCTTGTGACCGGGATTTTCCTCGGCTGGGCTGCGCGCAAAATGCAGCGTGCGGGCAGCCGCGTCAGCGTTCGCAAAGCAAGTTCTTCGCCTCGGTCGATCACTGTCGAACAGGGTGCCAACTGATGCTGCTGGCCCTGTTGCTCACGTATGCCGGGTTCACCGCATTGTGTCTGTCGATGCCTCGCCATCATGCTGAATTGCTCGGCGCCAAACCTTCGACTGGACGGCAGCGAGCGATGGCGTTGGCCGGCTGGCTGTTGCTAGCGCTGTCGCTGTGGGCGGCGGTGGCAGCCAATGGCTGGAGCTTTGGTCTGGTCGACTGGTTTGCGTTGCTGATGCTCAGTGCTTTGGCACTGGTGCTGTTGCTGCCGTATCGCCCGCGTCTGGCCTTGGCGCTGGCCGGTTTGAGCCTGCTGGCGAGTCCGGTTGCGGCCTGGGCGCAGTGCTGACGTGCTGATCGGTCTGCCGCCGGAATCACGCGATGACGAAGTGCATGGCGCGCGTGCGCATTTTCTCCAGGTGTTTCTGTCCCAGCGTGCGCAAATGGAAGCGTTGGTGAACCGCCGCGTCGGTTGTCGGGCAACGGCGGCGGATCTGGTGCAGGATCTGTTTTTGCGCTTCTGGCGGCGGCCGCTGGTCCAGGTCGAAGAACTCAGCACCTACCTGCTGCGCTGCGCCGGCAATATCGCTATTGATCATTTGCGCAGTGAAGGCACGCGCACGCGGGTCAACGAAGGCTGGCAGCCGGACGAGCCCGACAGCCACGGCAGCGAACCCCAGGCCGCGCTCGAAGCCGGCAATGATCTGCGGCATGTCGAAGCGGCGTTGCGCGCCTTGCCCGAACGCACGCGGCAGATTTTTCTGCTCAATCGCATTCACGGGCGCAAGTATGCCGAAATCGCCAAAGCCATGGGTCTGTCCCAAAGTGCCGTGGAAAAACATATGATGCGCGCCCTCGAAGCCTGCAAGGCCAGCCTGCGCGACCCCGCGCCACGTCTGCCAGGGAAAGCACCGTGAAGCCATCCAACCCGATCACACCGACCCCGGCTCAGGAGCAGGCCGCGCTGGCCTGGCTGAGCCTGCTGCATGACCGCCCGAGCACTGGCGATCAACTCACTTTCAGTCAATGGCTACGCGCCGATCCCGCCCATGCCGAGGCGTATGCGCAGGCGCAGGTGCTCTGGGAGCTCAGCGAAAGCCCGGCGCGTACCCTGGCTGATGAAGATGCGGGCGCGCTGCAAGGTTATCTGCAGGCGATGGATGCCCCGCGTCGTTCGCCGTTGTTGCGTTGGTCTGGAGCGCTGGCGATGGCCGCGTGTCTGCTGCTGATGGTCAGCCTCGGCACGGGGTGGCAAGCGCAGCGCTGGCTCGACGATCTGCGCGCCGATCATGTCTCGGCGCCCGGCGAAATTCGCACGGTGACCTTGGCGGACCAGTCGCAAGTGACGCTGGATGCTGACAGTGCGATTGCCGTGGATTTCAGCCACGGTCAGCGCAGTGTGCAATTGATCAGAGGCGCCGCTTTCTTCAGCGTCACCCACACCGGCGATCCGTTTGTGGTGGCGGCGGAGCAGGGCGAGGCTCGAGTGCTGGGTACCCAGTTCGAAGTGCGTCGGCAACCTCACGGAGCGCAGGTCACGGTGTTGTCCGGGCGTGTCGCGGTGACGGCGGATGAGCATGGCGAACAGCAGATTCTCACTGCCGGCCAGCAAGTCGCCTACGCCGACGGCACGGCGGAAAAACTGCATACCGTCGACAGCGATGCACAACTGGCCTGGCGCCAGGGTTGGCTGACTTACTACAAGACCACGCTGGCTGATGTGGTGGAGGATTTGCGCCGCTATTACCCGGGGCGGATTGTGCTGCTCAACGACGAGCTGGCGGCGCGCAAGGTCAGCGGCAGCTTTCCGAGCAAGGATCCGCAGGCGGTGCTCAATTCGCTGCAAGGGGTGTTGGGGTTTGAGCAGCATCGGGTGTTGGGGCAGTTGATCATTCTGCGTTGAGGCAGCAAAAGATCGCAGCCTTCGGCAGCTCCTACATTGGAATGCGTTCCCCTGTAGGAGCTGCCGAAGGCTGCGATCTTTTGATCTTCAAAATTATTTTCGATTTATGGTGAGGTAACTCCGGGGCCCATCCGTGTAGTGACTGAAACTGCGAGCCATTCGCATCCGTTGCGGTTCTACACAGGTCATTGAGCAATGAAGTCCAGGGCAAAATCCGGTTCGGTCAAACAGTGGTTAAGCGTGTCGGCGTTGAGTTTTTCCGCGTTGGCAGCGTTGCCGGTGAGTGTGGCGCTGGCCGCTGAAGCGGTGAGCAATCACGCGCAGCAGTACACTTTTTCCCTCGCCGCGAAACCGTTGCCGCAAGCCCTGAGCGACTTCAGCCGCGTGACCGGGCAAAGCGTGGTCTACACCGACGAAGCGCCGTACGGCCTCAATGCTCCGGCCGTCAACGGCCAGATGAGCGCCGAGCTGGCCCTGCAACGCCTGCTGGGCAATTCCGGCCTGAGCTTTCGCCGCACTGACAGTCATACCCTGGCGCTGGAGCCGATGCCGACCGAAGGCGCGCTCAATCTCGGCGCTACAACGATCACCTCGACGCGCGATGAATCGCTGAGTTATCAGCCGCCAGAAACCAGTTCGGTGATGCGCTCATCGGCGTCGTTGCAGGAAATACCGCAGACGATCAATGTCATCCCGGCGCAGGTCATTCGCGATCAGGCGCCGCGCAATCTCGATGACGCGCTGGCCAATGTCAGCGGCATCACCCAGGGCAACACCCTGGGCAGTACGCAGGATTCGGTGATGACTCGCGGCTTTGGCGACAACCGCAACGGCTCGATCATGCGTGACGGCATGCCGCTGGTGCAGGGCCGTGGCATGAACGCCACGGTCGATCGCGTTGAAGTGCTCAAGGGCCCGGCCTCATTGCTTTACGGGATTCAGGATCCAGGCGGCGTGGTCAATCTGGTCAGCAAGAAGCCCGAACTCACCGAGTACAACGCTCTGACCCTGCGTGGTTCGACCTACGGTGACGGCAAGAACGGCAGCGGCGGCGCCTTCGACAGCACCGGTGCGCTGGGCGATTCCGGCTTCGCCTATCGCATGATCGTCGATCATGAAGACGAAGATTACTGGCGCAACTTCGGCACCCACCGCGAGACGCTGATCGCACCGTCGCTGGCTTGGTACGGCGAGCGTACCAAACTGTTGTTTGCTTACGAGCATCGCGAATTTCTCACGCCGTTCGACCGTGGCACGCTGATCGATCCGCGCACCAACCATCCACTGGATATCTCGCGCAAAGAGCGTCTTGACGAGCCGTTCAACGACATGGAAGGGCGCTCGGATCTATACCATTTCGAAGCCGACCACGAACTCAACGACGACTGGAAAGCCCACTTTGGCTACAGCTGGAACCGCGAAACCTACGACGCCAGCCAAGTGCGCGTGACTGCGATCGACACCAACAAAGGCACACTGACCCGCAGCATGGACGGCACCCAGAATGCGATCAGCACCGACCGCTTCACCACCGCCAGCCTCGAAGGCAAAGTGAATGTACTGGGCATGCAGCATGATCTGGTGTTCGGCGTCGATGACGAGTACCGCAAGATCTACCGCGAAGATCTGATCCGGCAGAAAAGCCTGACCACGTTCAGCTATCTCAACCCGGTGTATGGCCGCGAAGTGATGGGCACTACGGTGAGTGCGCCCGACAGCGCGCAGACCGATAAGCTGCGTAGCGATTCGCTGTTCCTGCAGGATTCGATTCACCTCAACGAGCAGTGGATTCTGGTCGCTGGTGGACGTTTTCAGGAGTACGACCAGTACGCCGGCAAAGGCGTGCCGTTCAAGGCCAACACCGACAGCAACGGGCAGAAGTGGGTACCGCGCGCGGGCCTGGTCTATCGCTACACCGATGCCTTGTCGTTCTACGGCAGCTACACCGAATCGTTCAAACCCAACTCGACCATCGCCCCGCTGAGCGGCAGCAGTACCGTGCTTGACGGCAGCATCGCGCCGGAAGAGGCCAAGTCGTGGGAGCTGGGCGCGCGGCTGGATATGCCGGGCAGCATCACCGGCAATATCGCGTTGTTCGACATCAAGAAACGCAACGTGCTGGTGGCCAACTCCGAAGGCCCGACGACGATTTACAGCGCCGCCGGCGAGGTGCGTTCACGCGGTCTGGAAGTCGATGTCAGCGGGCAACTCAGCGAGCGCTGGAACCTGATCGGCAGCTACGCCTACACCGATGCCGAAGTCACCGAAGACCCGGAATACAAAGGCAAGCGTCTGCAGAACGTGGCGAAGAATTCCGGGTCGCTGTCGGCGGTGTACGACTTCGGCAATGTGTTTGGCGGTGATCAACTGCGTGTCGGGGCGGGGGCGCGGTATGTCGGCGAGCGCGCAGGCAATGCGGTGAATGATTTCGATCTGCCGAGCTATACCGTGGCGGATGCGTTTGCCACTTACGACACCACGGTCGAGGGGCAGAAGGTCAAGTTTCAGTTGAACGTGAAGAACCTGTTCGATCGCACCTATTACACCTCGTCGGCGAGCCGCTTCTTTGTCTCGATGGGGGATTCGCGGCAGGTTTCCTTGTCGAGCACTCTGGAATTTTGAGTCAACGTCAAAAGATCGCAGCCTTCGGCAGCTCCTACATTTGGAATGCGTTTCCCCTGTAGGAGCTGCCGAAGGCTGCGATCTTTTGACCTTCTAACGCAAAAACGCCTGCCGATACTCGCCCGGCGTCCCGCCTAAAACCTGCCTGAAACGGTTGGTGAAATGACTGGCACTGGCAAACCCGCACGCCAGCGCAATCTCCCCCAATGGCAGCGCTGTGCCGCGCAGCAATTCCCGCGCCCGGCTCAAGCGTCGCGCCAGCACGTACTGGTGCGGCGGTAGCCCGAAGCTCAGGCGAAACATCCGCGCGAAGTGGTATTCCGACAACGCACACAGCCCGGCCAGTTGCCCGAGGCTGATCGGCTCGGCTATCTGATTGTCAATGAACTCCACCAATTGCCGGCGCTGATGCGGCGCCAGCCCGCCCTTCAAGCGCAAGCCCTGCCGCGCGCCGACCTGACTGAGCAAGGTGTGGCTGATCAATTCATGGGCGAGGCTACTGCTCAGCAGACGTTCAGCAGGCTCGCCCCAATTCAGCGTCAGCAACTGCCGAAAGCGCTTCGCCTGCTGCGGATCTTCAAGAAAAGTCTGTTCGCGTAATTGCATCTCGCGCGGCTCGCGATCCAGCAAAGTGACGCAACCGAGGGCGAATTGTTCGGCGCTGAAATACAGGTGCGCCAGACGAATATCACCGTTGATCACCCAGCCCGATTCATGATCGGCCGGCAGGATGCACAGCTTGTCCGGCCCGCCCTTGTGGCCCGGATGGCCGCGCCGGAATGTGCCGGTGCCGCCGGCGATGTAGCAGGACAGCGTGTGATGACTCGGTGCTTCGTATTCTTGGGCGTCGTGGTGGTTGGTCCACAAGGCCGCTGACAAGCCGTCACCGAGCTCGGCGCTGTGCACCAGACGTGCATTCTGCGAGCGGTTGAGGGCTTGAAAGACTTGCAGGGTGTCGATTGCGGCCATGTGCGGTTCTCTCCAACGACTCGCATCCTACTCCGTAGAGGCGACGCTGCCAGCCTGCTGGCTGACAAAAGCGCAAGATTGTGCAAGCGTCGAGGGATGGCGGAGGAAGACACTCAAGGCCTGTTCAAGGAGTGTTTGCCATGAATCTGTCGTTATACCTGCTGACCGTGCTGATCTGGGGCACCACGTGGATTGCGCTCAAATGGCAATTGGGCGTGGTGGCGATTCCGGTGTCGATCGTCTATCGCTTCGGCCTGGCCGCGCTGGTGTTGTTTGCGCTGTTGTTGCTCTGCCGGCGCCTGCAACCGATGAACCGCCGTGGGCACTTGATCTGCGTGGCGCAGGGCCTGTGCCTGTTCTGTGTCAACTTCATGTGTTTCCTGACCGCCAGCCAGTGGATTCCCAGCGGACTGGTGGCGGTGGTGTTTTCCACGGCAACGCTGTGGAACGCACTGAATGCGCGGGTATTCTTCGGTCAACGCATCGCGCGCAATGTGCTGATGGGCGGTGCGCTGGGCCTGTTCGGCCTGGGCATGCTGTTCTGGCCGGAACTGGCCGGCCACCGCGCCAGCCCGCAAACCTTGCTGGGGCTTGGTCTGGCTCTGTGCGGCACCTTGTGTTTCTCGGCGGGCAACATGCTGTCGAGTCTGCAACAGAAGGCCGGCCTCAGACCGCTGACCACCAATGCCTGGGGCATGGCCTATGGTGCGGCGATGCTGACGGTGTGGTGTCTGCTCAAAGGCATTCCCTTCGACATGGATTGGTCCCCGCGGTATGTCGGCGCGTTGCTCTATCTGGTGATTCCCGGCTCGGTGATCGGCTTCACCGCGTACCTGACGCTGGTCGGGCGCATGGGCCCGGAGCGTGCGGCTTACTGCACAGTGCTGTTTCCGGTGGTGGCGCTGAACGTGTCGGCATTTGCCGAAGGTTACCAATGGACCGCGCCGGCGCTGGTCGGGCTGGTGTTGGTGATGCTGGGCAACGTATTGGTTTTTCGTAAACCGAAAACGCTGTTGTCAGCAGGGCAGGGGAAGTTGGCCTGATAGAACGAGCGCTGCTGTTCAGCGCTCAACTTTCAATGTGATGTAAATCATCACCGGGAAGATGAAGTCGACAATATGTCTTGCCCAGTCCTTGGCATTCCATGATTGCGAAGTGTCCATGTCGAACCATTCGACGCCGACCGTTTGCAGGCACACGTAGTAAATGAAGATGGCAACCAATATGCCCATGATCGAAAACTTCTTGGCTTCATGAAATTCCGCGGCCGATGCATCGACGTAGCGATATAACTGGTAAGTGCCGATCAGGCACAGCACCGTATAAGTGACTTCCATGGTGATGATGAACCAGTAGATCCGGTGATGGATCATGGGTGAGTCAATCGCCCGATACATGATGTTTTCGCTGGCATTGGTAGTGTCCATGCTCAGGATGTGCGCGACGTAAGTGTAGTTGGACTCGTAGTCGGTGAAGTTGTGAATCATTACCAACAGGCCAAAGAAACTTATATAAGCCATCAGAATTACTTTGCTGTAACGAATGAGTTTGTCGGTGGTCAGGGTGTTCACGGAACTTGCTCTCCATGGCAATCAATCAATAAGTTGATAAGTTGCGAGAGCTTATAGTGCAGTTGCTTGGTCTGGCTTTTTTGTTCGGTTGCAAGTTATGTACGAAGAGTAAGTGAAGCGCCAGCGCAACAGTGCACTGGCGCTCTTTTCAGCCGCGCCAGACTTCCGGATTGACCAGATCCTGCGGACGTTCGCCGAGCAGGGCGCTGCGCAGGTTGGCGAGGGCTCGGTTGGCCATGGCTTCGCGGGTCTCGGTGGTGGCCGAGCCGATGTGCGGCAGGGTGACGGCGTTTTTCAGCTGGAACAGCGGAGATTCGGCCAGCGGTTCTTTTTCGTAGACGTCCAGCCCGGCACCGCGGATGCGGTTGTTTTGCAGGGCTTCGATCAACGCCGGTTCGTCGACCACCGGGCCGCGCGAAATGTTGACCAGAATGGCACTGGACTTCATCAGCGCCAGCTCGCGATGACTGATCAGATGGCGTGTCTTTTCGCTCAACGGTACTACGAGGCAGACGAAATCGGCTTCGGCGAGCAGCTCATCGAGGCTGCGGAACTGCGCACCGAGTTCTTGTTCCAGTTCAGTCTTGCGGCTGTTGCCGCTGTAGATGATCGGCATGTTGAAGCCGAAGCGACCGCGTCGGGCGACGGCGGCGCCGATGTTGCCCATGCCGACGATGCCGAGGGTCTTGCCGTGCACGTCACTGCCGAACAGCGGCGCGCCGACACTGGCTTGCCATTGGCCGGCCTTGGTCCAGGCGTCGAGTTCGGCGACGCGGCGGGCGCTGCTCATGATCAGCGCAAAGGCGAGGTCGGCGGTGCTTTCGGTGAGCACGTCGGGGGTGTTGGTGAGCATGATCCCGCGTTCGTTGAAGTAGTCGAGGTCGTAGTTGTCGTAGCCGACCGAGACGCTTGAGACCACTTCGAGTTTTGTCGCGGACTCCAGTTGCGCGCGGCCGAGTTTGCGACCGACGCCAATGAGACCGTGGGCGTGGGGCAGGGCTTCGTTGAACTGGGCGTTGATGTCACCGTTCTTTGGATTTGGGACGATGACGTCGAATTCTTCTTGCAGACGTTCGATCATGGGCGGGGTGATGCGGCTGAAGGCCAGGACTGTTTTTTTCATTGGGTTTGGGCTCGTCGGGGCTTGATTGCAAGCACGCTAACATTTTCTCGCTCGGGTTGTCTTGGCGGCCTCTGGGCCGACCAGGTTCTTGGGGTTTTGGGTGAATATCCGTTTCTTCGGGTGTTGCTGATTACGGTTCCGCCCTTACGGCGGGTCACCTTTTTCAAACGCCAAAAAGGTAACCCAAAAGGCTTGCTCCTGCGTTCGGCCCTCGCAGGCTCGGGTTCCTTCGCTGCGGGATCGATCCGGGCGCAGCGGCTCCGGTTTGCTTCGCTGCACCTCCTTCCGCTGTGTTCGACTTCGTCGAACGGTCGCTGCGCTCCCACGCCCGGATCAATCCCTCCGCTCAGCCTTCCGACGTCGCCGGTGGATCAAGATCAACAGCACTCGAGCTAACGCTCATTGTTGAGTGGGGCGGCTTTGCCGCGGGCAGCTGCGCTGCTTTGGTTTTGCTTTTGTAGGAGTGAGCCTGCTCGCGAAGGCGGCCTGACAGCCGACCTGTTTCTTACGGTTGTACCCAATCCAACTGTAGGAGCAGCCGAAGGCTGCGATCTTTTGCTTTTGCTTTTGCTGTTTTGTGGGAGCGAGCCTGCTCGAGAAGGCGGCCTGACAGCCGACCTGTTTCTTGCGGTTGTACCCAATCCAACTGTAGGAGCAGCCGAAGGCTGCGATCTTTTGCTTTTGCTTTTGCTGTTTTGTGGGAGCGAGCCTGCTCGCGAAAGCGGTTTATCTGACACCTCGCATGTTGGATGTGCCCAAGCCTTCGCGAGCAGGCTCGCTCCCACGGGGTCAGCTGTGTGTCGGGGATTGGTGGATTTCGTAATTATCCAGCACCCGATTCACCGCCAGTTCCGCCAGCATGATCACCTGCTGGATGGCCAATATCGTGTGCCGCTGTGGGCTGTCGACGTAGGCAGCGATGTCGCTGCTCATGATGCTGGCCGAGGCCAGGGATTCGCAGGCGTGGGCCAGCAGGCTTTCGTTGTCCTGGTCGGGGGCGACCTGGAACATGGTGCTGGGTCTGTGGCTTTGTTGCGCGTTGGCGGACGGTTTGAGGTAGGGATCCAGCGCACGCTCTGCGGCGTCGTGGAGTTTTTTCGAGTCGGGGGATTGGTAGGGTGAGGTGCTTTCGGATTCGGGGGGATTGGGTGTGGGTTTGAACATGGTGAAACTCCATTCGGAAGTGGAGTTCGCGCACTGACTGCGACCAAGCAATCGGGTGGCGAACCGTACGCGGGTTGGTCGACCAGGGAATGGAAACCCGGCAGGGCCGAAGCCCTCCCACGCACAGCTCGCCATTAAGCATGCTTGAAAATGTGCGCCATTCTAAACCCGGACGACCAAGCCCGGTCGCTGATTCGTCAGCAACCGCCAAATCCTAGCCAGCGCACTTCCGACGGACAACCTGCAAAACCTGTCGGAAACTTCCGTGAAAATACCGTGGTGTAGGAGCGGCCGTAGGCTGCGATCCGTTGATTTTTAAACAGCAAGATCAACAGATCGCAGCCTCGTTGTACTCGTCAGCTCCTACACGAAGTCAGCGGTGTTTAAAGTCAGGTGGCGACGCGCGCGCCAGCCAGACTCCCGCTCAATTCATACGCGACCAGTTCCGCCTGATGCGCCGCCAATATCTCCGGCAACGATCCGCGCAAATATTCCACCCAGGTCTTGATCTTCGCATCCAGGTACTGCCGCGACGGGTAGATCGCATACAGGTTCAGTTCCTGCGAACGGTAGTTCTGCATCACTCGGACCAGGGTGCCGTTGCGCAGGCCTTCGATGGCGGCGTAGACCGGCAGCACGCCGACGCCCATGCCGCTGGTGATGGCGGTTTTCATGGCGTCGGCGGAGTTCACCAGAAATGGCGAGCTGTTGATGGTGACCGTTTCCTGGCCGTCCGGGCCGTCGAAGGCCCATTTCTCCAGCGGAATCACCGGGCTGACCAGGCGCAGGCAGGCGTGGTTGAGCAGGTCGCTGGGTTTCTGTGCGGCGCCGTTGGCTTTCACGTAGGCCGGCGAGGCGCAGACGATGCTGTAGGTGATACCCAGGCGCTGAGAAACGAAGCCGGAATCGGGCAGTTCACTGGCGAGCACGATCGAGACATCGTAGCCCTCGTCGAGCAGGTCCGGCACGCGGTTGGCCAGGGTCAGGTCGAAGGTCACGTCGGGGTGGGTCTTGCGGTAGCGGGCGATGGCGTCGATGACGAAGTGCTGGCCGATGCCGGTCATGGTGTGCACTTTCAGCTGACCGGCCGGGCGCGCGTGGGCGTCGCTGGCTTCCGCTTCGGCTTCTTCGACGTAGGCGAGGATCTGTTCGCAGCGCAGCAGGTAGCGTTTGCCTGCCTCGGTCAGGGCGATGCGCCGGGTCGTGCGATTGAGCAGGCGGGTTTGCAGGTGGGCTTCCAGGTTGGAGACCGCGCGCGAGACGTTGGCGGTGGTGGTGTCCAGTTGCACGGCGGCGGCGGTGAAGCTGCCCGCTTCGGCAACACAACTGAAGGCGCGCATGTTTTGCAAAGTGTCCATGGGGTGCTCTCAAGGGAGATGGCAAATTGTGACACGAAGTTTCGGAGGCTGAGACCCCCGACCAAGGGATTATCTCGTTAACCGTAACAAAGATTCACAGAAATCCCAGCTTATCGCCGCACAGGCACCTCCATAGAATTGCGCCGGTCCCTGTGCAGGAGCTGCCGAAGGCTGCGATCTGTTGATTTTGTTTTAAGGGAAGCAAGATCAAAAGATCGCAGCCTGCGGCAGCTCCTACACGGTCTTCGATCTATCCCTCTCTCAGGAATTCGCAGCTGTGCCGCGTCGCATCAACAGAGCGCTTTTGCCGCTCAGTGTTCTGGCTTTAACCCTGGCTCTCGGCGGCTGCATCTCTACCCAAGGCATTGCCCCACATGGCGAGTCGCTGGAGGCCGATTCACTGGCCACCGACGCGGCCATTGCCGAGGCCGCCAAAGACGCCCACTGGCCCACCGCCCAATGGTGGCAAGCGTTTGGTGATGCGCAACTCAATCGCTGGATCGACCTCGCCGTGCAGGGCAGCCCGAGCATGGCCATGGCCGCCGCGCGTGTGCGTCAGGCGAAAGCGATGGCCGGTGTTGCCGAGGCGGCCGAGGCGTTGCAGATCAACGGCCAGTCGACCCTCAAGCGCCACAACTGGCCGACCGATCAGTTCTACGGCCCTGGCGATCTGGCCAACACCACCACGTGGGACAACAACGCCGCGCTCGGCTTCAGCTACGCCCTCGACCTGTGGGGCCGCGAGCGCAATGCCAGCGAGCGGGCGGTGGATCTGGCGCATGTGAGCGTGGCGGAGGCGCGACTGGCGCAGCTGGAACTGCAGAACAACATCGTCCGTGCCTACATCGAGCTGTCGCTGCATTACGCCCAGCGCGACATCGTCGCGGCGACGCTCAAGCAACAACAGCAGATTCTCGATCTGGCGCAGAAACGCTTGAGCG
The DNA here is from genome assembly GCF_057291835.1 of Pseudomonas sp. 1L-B-1-E-C1. NCBI lineage: Bacteria > Pseudomonadati > Pseudomonadota > Gammaproteobacteria > Pseudomonadales > Pseudomonadaceae > Pseudomonas > Pseudomonas sp. 1L-B-1-E-C1. The sequence continues at coordinate 267,473 of NZ_JBXAWN010000004.1, forward strand.
GCGGCATCGGCACGCACTTCGAAGTCAGCCAGGCCGAAACGCCGTTGCCGGAAACCCATCGCCAACTCGATGCGCTGGACGAGGAAATCGCTCTGAGCCGCAACCAGATTGCTGCGTTGGCCGGCAAGGGCCCGGGCGCTGCTGCGCAACTGCAACGGCCGACGCTGTCCCTCGCGGCGCCATTGAAGTTGCCCTCGGCATTGCCCGCCGAACTGCTCGGCCAGCGTCCGGACGTGGTCGCCAGTCGCTGGCAAGTGGCGGCGCAGGCACGCGGCATCGATGTCGTCCACGGCGGGTTTTATCCCAACGTCGATCTGGTCGGCAGCCTCGGTTACATGGCCACCGGCGGTGGGGCGCTGGAGTTTTTGACCGGCAAGAAACTCAACTACAACGTCGGCCCGGCGATCTCGTTGCCGATCTTCGACGGTGGCCGATTGCGCGGCGAATTGGGCGAAGCGGCGGCCGGTTATGACATCGCCGTGGCGCATTACAACCAGACGCTGATCAACGCGCTGAAGAACATTTCCGATCAGTTGATCCGCCGCGAGTCGATGGACAAGCAGCAGGACTTCGCCGCTGAATCCGTGGCGACGGCGCAGAAGACTTACGACATCGCGATGATCGCCTATCAACGCGGCCTCACCGATTACCTCAACGTGCTGAATGCGCAGACCTTGCTGTTCAAGCAACAGCAGGTGCAGCAGCAAGTGCAGGCCGCGCGGTTGAGTGCGCATGCGGAATTGGTGACGGCCTTGGGTGGCGGCCTCGGTGCGGGTAATGACGTGCCAACAGCGGAGCAAACCCAAGCCCCGAAAACCCCGGCGCTGCTGCGGTGAACACAGCATCCATTGTGGGAGCGAGCCTGCTCGCGAAGAGGGTGTATCAGTCAATGAACATGTTGCGTGACACGCCGCTTTCGCGAGCAGGCTCGCTCCCACAGGTTTCGAGTCCGCATTGCATGCCTGAGTATTTTCAATGACCTCCTTGCCCGCCCCTCTACGCTGGCTCCACTCTCTGGAATGGCGTCGCGGTTTTTTCGACTGGGCACGCAGCGATGGCGTGACCTGGGTCTATATCTTCAAGGTGTTGCTCGCCGCGTTTCTCACTCTGTGGCTGGCGATGCGTCTGGAATTGCCGCAGCCGCGCACGGCGATGATCACCGTGTTTATCGTCATGCAGCCGCAGAGCGGCCAGGTGTTCGCCAAGAGTTTCTATCGCTTCCTCGGCACGCTGGCGGGGTCGGCGATGATGGTCACGCTGATCGCTTTATTCGCGCAGAACACCGAACTGTTTCTCGGCTCGCTGGCGATCTGGGTCGGCATCTGCTCGGCCGGTGCCGCCCGTTGCCGCAACTTTCGCGCGTATGGTTTTGTCCTTGCCGGTTACACCGCGGCGATGGTCGGATTGCCGGCGCTGGCGCATCCCGACGGCGCATTCATGGCCGCGGTGTGGCGGGTGCTGGAGATCTCGCTGGGGATTCTCTGCGCGACGCTGATCAGCGCCGCGATTCTGCCGCAGACCGCCAGCGCAGCGATGCGCAACGCCTTATATCAGCGCTTCGGTGTGTTCGCCCTGTTCGTCACCGACGGCTTGCGCGGGCGCAGCAAAGCCGAGGCGTTCGAAGCCAGCAACGTGCGCTTCATTGCCGAAGCCGTGGGCCTGGAAGGCTTGCGCAGCGTGACCGTGTTCGAAGACCCGCACATGCGCCGGCGCAACGGTCGCCTGAGTCGTTTGAACAGCGAGTTCATGGGCATCACCACGCGCTTCAACGCCTTGCATCAGTTGCTTGAACGCCTGCGCGGCAATGGTGAAGAACATGTCGTGGTAGCGATCAAACCCGGTTTGCAGGACCTCGCCGAAGTGCTCGACGGCTTCAGCGGTCGCGCCCTGACCAGCCCCGATGCGGCACGTTTGGCCACCGCGCTGGCGACTTACAAGGAAGGCCTGCCGACACGCGTTCGAACCCTGCGCGGGATCTTTCAGGACACAGGTCCGAGCGAAGCCGAACAGTTGGATTTCCACACCGCCTACGAATTGCTCTACCGCTTCGTCGACGACCTGCACAGTTATGCACAGACCCACGCTTCACTCGCTGAGCATCGCCACGAACGCGAACGCTGGGACGAGCCGTTCACCCCGCAAACCAACTGGTGGGCGGCGGCCGCCTCAGGGATCCGTGCCTCGTTCATCCTGATCGTGCTGGGCAGTTACTGGGTCGCGACCGCGTGGCCGAGCGGGGCGACCATGACCCTGATCGCCGCCGCCACTGTCGGTTTGTCTGCGGCTACACCGAACCCGAAACGCATGGCTTTTCAGATGGCCTGCGGGACTTTTCTCGGTGCGCTGGTCGGCTTCGTCGAGATGTTTTTCATCTTCCCGTGGATCGACGGCTTCCCCTTGCTCTGCGTGATGCTCGCGCCGGTGATTGTGCTCGGTTCGTTCCTCGCTTCGCGGCCGCAGTACGCCGGGGTGGGTCTGGGCCTGCTGATTTTTTTCAGCACCGGTTCGGTGCCGGACAATCTCACGATCTACAACCCTTACACCTTCATCAACGACTACATCGCCATGGTCATGGGCATGCTTGTGTGTGCCGCATCGGGGGCGATTATTCTGCCGCCAAACAGTCGCTGGCTGTGGCAGCGCCTGGAGCAGGATCTGCGCGGGCAAGTGGTCTATGCGATCAGCGGCAGACTCAAAGGCCTGGCCTCGAGTTTCGAGAGCCGCACCCGCGACCTGCTGCATCAGGCCTATGGCCTGGCGGCGGGCCAACCGAAGGTGCAGAAGAGTCTGCTGCGCTGGATGTTCGTGGTGCTCGAAGTCGGTCACGCGATCATCGAGTTGCGCAAGGAACAGGCGATCCTGCCGGTGCACCCGGCGTATGCCGAATCGCAGCCGTGGCGCCAGGCAATTCGGGTGATGGGGCGCGCGCTGGTGCGCCTGTTTCTGCAGCCGAACGCGAGCAATCTCGAACGTGCACTGGTGGCTGTCGATCACGCGATCAGCCGCGTCGCCGCCACCGATGAGCCGTTCGCGCCGCACTTCGATACCTCCGCGTTGCGGCGGGTGAAGAGCTACCTGCACTTCATCCGCACCTCGTTGCTCGACCCGCAATCACCCCTTGCCGAATTCGCTCCCGCCAGGCCTGAAGGACTTGCCCATGCCTCGTGAAATCGCCTTCCACGGCGTGTACATGCCGACCATGACCCTGATGTTTTTCGTTGCTGCGGGGTTGGCCTGGGCGCTGGACCGCTTCCTCTCGGGGTTCGACCTGTACCGTTTTTTCTGGCACCCGGCGCTGCTGCGTCTGAGCCTGTTTACCTGTCTGTTCGGCGCCATGGCGCTGACTGTCTACCGTTGAGAACATCTTGATGAAAAAGTTTTTCAGCCTGCTCGCGACCCTGCTGGTGCTGGCCCTGGCGCTGTGGATCGGCCGCACGTTGTGGGAGCACTACATGAACACGCCGTGGACTCGCGATGGCCGCGTTCGCGCCGACATCATCAACGTCGCCGCCGACGTCACTGGCGAAGTGGTCGAGGTGCCGGTGCATGACAATCAGTTGGTCAAGAAGGGCGATCTGCTGATGCGCATCGACCCTGAGCACTACCGCATCGCGGTCAGGCAGGCGCAGTCGCTGGTCGCTTCGCGCAAGTCGACCTGGGAGATGCGCAAGGTCAACGCCCACCGCCGCGCCGACCTCGACAATCTGGTGATCTCCAAGGAAAACCGCGACGACGCCAGCAACATCGCCGACGCCGCGCTGGCCGATTACCAACACGCCCAGGCGCAGCTGGAGGCCGCCGAACTCAATCTCAAACGTACCGAAGTGCGCGCGGCGGTGGACGGCTACGTGACCAACCTCAACGTGCATCGCGGCGACTACGCACGCATCGGCGAGGCGAAGATGGCCGTGGTCGACATGAACTCCTTCTGGGTTTACGGCTACTTCGAAGAAACCAAACTGCCGCATGTGAAAATCGGTGACAAAGCCGATATGCAGCTCATGAGCGGCGAAGTGCTCAAGGGCCATGTCGAGAGCATTTCACGCGGCATCTACGACCGCGACAACCCGGAGAGCCGCGAGCTGATCGCCGATGTGAACCCGACGTTCAACTGGGTGCGCCTCGCGCAGCGGGTGCCGGTGCGCATTCACATTGATGAAGTGCCGGAGGGCGTGTTGCTGGCGGCGGGGATTACTTGCACGGTGGTGGTGAAGCAGGACGTTGTGGATAACTGACAGACCGCGTTGACTGAATCGCGAGCAGGCTCACTCCTACACTGGATCTGTATCACTCCGAAGATCCACTGTGAGCGAGCCTGCTCGCGATCCGGGTTATCGGTAGAACGTTTTGACCACCCGCAGTCCGGACTCGATGGTCTCATCCACTGTTAACCGTTTGTCTTCAATGAGGGTGATTATCCGCTGATCATTGGCAATATTTGCGTCAGGTTTTTTCAACTGAGCGGCGCGATTGATCACGATGTAGATCAATACATGATCTCGGTTCCTGATGAATGGCAGGTCCATGGCATCGCCGATCGACTGAGTCATGTAGGCATGACGTTCAGCGGTCGTCAGGCCCTTGAAGGTATCCGGATAGTCCTGATAGATCTGGGCGGAGTAGCGGGCGACGTCCTCTGCTCGTTCTTCTGCGGCCAATGCCGCCTTGCTGGCGACCTGAGGGACGAGGTCGTTGTAGCGTTTGTCAGCCTCGGCAATCTGGCTCGGGCTCATCCGGGTTTTGAGTGTGGTGCCGATGGCGGCGTCCTCAGTATTGATGAGGAATTTGCTCCACGCGTAAGCTTCGGGCAGGTTGTCCTGTTTTTCGTACTGTTTGATCAGTTCCTTCTGGGCATCCGGATAACCGTGTTGCGCTGAGCGCAGCAGCCAGCGCATGGCAAGTTTGGCGTCTTTTTTCGCCCCGAGAGTGCCGGAACTGTACATATCGTACAGGCCGTACTCCGCACACCAGTCATTTTGCTTTGCCGCGTAGGCTGTGTAGTTGAAAACCTGATTTTTGTTTTTGCTCAGGTCGCCGGACTGCATCACCATTGTGGACAGGTAGCAAAACGCTCGAGGGTGGTTCGGAGCCGCCATGACCAGGCAAGTTTGGGCGACATCCCGCGATCCGTCCTCGAACATCAGCAAACCTGTGCCAAACAGAATGTCGCTGTCCATCTGTGGATTGCAGTATTCATTTGCGGTGACGGCTGGCAAGGGCGCTTGCGCGGTCAATTTCGGCAGGGTGTCGTTGAGGGGCACTTCTTGAGTGGAACAGCCCGCCAGCCATGTGAGCAATGCCAAAGGCAATACGTTGAGAAGTTTCAAAAGTTGGTCCTGATCTGAAGTGAAGCATACGCAGGGCGGCGTCAGGCAGGCAAACAAAGCAGCGACGTTTCCGTAGAGAAAGGCCGGGGGAGGGGGATATCAGTGTTCAGCAGTTCCCTTGCTTCGATGCGTGCACCAGCGATTCCATGCGCTATACGGTTCACTTGAAGCATTGCATGCTTCAAGTGCGGCGCATTCTACGTTGATCGGCTGATTTGGCAATTTCACTAAAGTGAATCAGAGCTTCCCACGCAAGCCGAACCGCTTCATCAACGTCGATTCCAGCAAACCCTTGGGCAGCAATCCCGCCAGCAACGGCAACGCCCGGCTGCCGTTGCCAATGCGCACCAACCGTGGCGGCTTGCTCTGCTGCACAGCCGTCAACAACTGCGCGGCGAACTCGACCGCTGGCGTCGGTCTGTCCTGCGATGCCTTGGCCCGTGCGCGAATGCCTTCACGCAGTGGAAACCACGGCGATTGCTCATTGATCAACTGTTCCGCTTCGTGCCCTGCATTCTTCGCGAAGCTCGATTCAATTGCGCCGGGCTGGACCTCCATCACGCGGATGCCGAACGGCGCCAGCTCCATGCGCAGGGCATCGCTCAACGCATGCACCGCGGCTTTCGAGGCGCAGTAGGCGCCGGCGAATGGCGTGACCAGCACACCGGAGACACTGCCGATATTCACCACCAGGCCCTGGGTCTGACGCAGCAGCGGGAACAGCGCGCGGGTGACGCCGACAATCGAGAACACATTGGTTTCAAACTGGCGCTGCATGGCCGGCACGCCGCCGTCGAGCAACGGCCCCATGGCGCCGTAACCGGCGTTGTTGATCAACACATCGAGGCCGCCATGTTGCTGGTTGAGGCGCTCGGCGAGTTGCGCCAGCGCGACGCTGTCGTTGACGTCCAACTGGATGGCATTGAAACCGGCGGCGCTGAGCGCGGCGACATCTTCAGCCTTGCGCGCACTGGCCCAGACTTCGTAGCCGGCCGCTTTGAACGCGTCGGCGAGGGCGCGGCCAATGCCGCTGGAGCAACCGGTAATCAACGCAACGGGCATGGCGCATTCCTTGTGCAAAAAATCAACGGAGGGGATCAGTCGGAGAAACTACCCTGTAAATGCTCGGCACGGAACTCCAGGGTTTGCGGGCGATAGCCGGGGCGTAGCGGCGGCAGCGGCAGGCAGTCTTCCCAGGTCGCGCCGGCCTGCAGTTCGCCGGGGCCGCGATAGCGTGGCGCGGTGTATTGATTGTCGGCCAGGTTGACGGTATCGCCTGGCGCATAGGCCGCGATGCGCCAACGCAGTTCGGTCAGCGGCACGTCGTTGCCGTTGTTCATGTTCAATTGCAGCGGCCGGTCGGCCGGGCATTGTTCGGGAGCGTAGGCAATGCGTAGCTCCAGGCGCGCCAGTTGTTTGATCTCGCGGTTGTCCAGCCACAGCACCCACATCGCCACGCAGCCCAGACCGATCGCGGCCGCTACGGACACCGGCACAGCCTTGGCGGGATAGCGCAGCAGCAGGATCAGCCAGGTGATGATCAGCAGGATGCCGATGAACATGCTTGAACGCTCCGTGGGTAAGTCAGCCTCATCCTACCGAAGGCGTCGCACAATGGATATTCGGAGCGGCAACAAGCCTGCCGTTGGTCGGGACTGTAATTTCTGACAGTGGCCTTACCGGCTTGCTCTTGTTCAGATGGTCCGAGACACACACGGACGTTGACTGACCATGGGTATCTACAGCAAAACGCCAACCCTTGCCGTGAACGATCCGCGCGGTTTGGCCATCCTTGCGGTGAATTACTGGCGCACCGATGCCGCCGTGGCAAGCGAGCGCCGGATCGAGCGGACGTTGCGCGACGTTGACGGGCGTGCGCTCAAACAATGGGATGCCCGACTCTGGGCGCTGCAAGCGATTGACCCGCAGGCGCCTGCCAGTCTCACCGATGTCCATGCGTTGGACGATACCCTGCTGCGCTCGGACAGTACCGACGCGGGGATTCAGGTGCAGTTGCAGGGGTTGGCTGGCGAGCTGCTGTACAGCTGGGACAGCCGCGGCACCTGCCGCGATATTGAATACGATGATTCGCTGCGCCCGGTCGCAGTGTTCGAACAGGGCACTGGCGTGCCTCGCCGATGTGCCGAGCGTTTTACCTATGGCCACCCCGACGCTGGCGACCCGCTGCGCAATCAGCTCGGTCAATTGATTCGACATGACGATCCGGCCGGCAGCGTGCTGTTCGAGCAATTCGCAATCACCGGCCAGTGCAGCGAAAACACCCGCCACTTCACGCTTGAGCCGGCTGCCCCGGATTGGCCGCAAGCCTTGGTCGATCGGCAGAAACTGCTCGAAGCCGGGGCCGGGGCAACCACGCAATGGCGCTATGCCCCGCTGGGAGCTGTGCTCGAACAGCTCGATGCCGGTGGCAACCGGCAGACGTTCGCACTGACGCTCGACGGTCGGTTACGCGGGATTGATCTACGGCTCAGGCTTCAGACTCAAGACCATCCTGTCCTCAGCGATATTCGCTACAACGCCGAAGGTCAGGTCACCCGCGAACTGGCGGGCAATGGTGTGTTGACCGAACTGAGCTACCGTTCCGAAGACGGCCGTCTGATTACGCGCCATGCTCAGGATCGGTCGGGCAGCGTATTGCAACACCTGCTGTATGCCTATGACCCGATGGGCAATGTACTGAGCATAGAAGACCAGGCATTGCCTGTGCGCTGGTTTGCCAATCAGCGCATCGAGCCGGTCAGTCGTTACCGCTACGACAGCCTCTACCGATTGATCCACGCGACTGGCTGGGAGGCCGGCGCTGCCGGTGGTGGACCGACAGCGGTGGCCAATTACACCCAGGACTTTCGCTATGACGCCGGCGGCAATCTTCTTGAGTTGACTCACCTTGGCGCACAGAGTCCCGGTCATCGACTGCAGGCCGCGCGCTACAGCAATCGGTGTCTGCCCTGGCTTGATGGTGTGCCGCCCGATGAGGCAGAGATCGCCGCAGCCTTCGATGCGCGGGGCAATCTGCTGTTGCTTGATCAGGGACGCCGGTTGCAGTGGAATCTGCGTAACCAGCTGGACTCGGTCGTGACAGTTCGACGCGAATCAAGCGCCGATGATCGCGAAAGCTATCTCTACGACGGTGCCGGCCAGCGTGTGCGCAAAACCGGTTTCTCTCTGAGCAATGCACGCGAAATGCTTGCGGAGGTCCGGTATCTGCCGGCACTCGAGTTGCGCACGGACACCGGCACGGGCCAAAGCCTGCAAGTCATTACCGTGCAGGCCGGCCTCAACAGTGTTCGCATACTGCATTGGGAAAGTCCGCCTCCGACGGGCATTAACGATCAATACCGATACAGTTCCAGTGACCACCTGGGGTCGATCAGTCTTGAGCTGGACGCTGACGCGAAGGTCGTCAGCCGTGAGCATTTCTATCCGTTCGGTGCGACTGCGTGGGTCGACGAGCCCGACGTCAGCTATAAAACCGTGCGTTATTCGGCCAAGGAACGCGATGCGACCGGACTGTATTACTACGGTTATCGCTATTACATGCCCTGGTTGCAGCGTTGGTTGAATCCTGACCCGAAAGGCTTTATCGACGGGCCAAACCTTTACCAGATGGTCGGTAACTCGCCCATGGGTTATGTCGACAGCGATGGGGGCGGGAAGACTGCCCCGTCAGAGTTGGCTGACAGTGTGCAAAAGCAGCAGTCGTTAATGAGCGCGATGACCTCGGCGGCCGGGGACGTCAGAAACTCGTTGCTCAACCACACTCAGGCGCGACACCGTTTTCAGGCCTTGGCCAGGCGAGTCGGGACGCAACTGGCCAGTAGCGCTTTCAGCGCAGGCGCTCAAGCCGTAGGTGGCACGATCGGCACTGCAGTGGGCGCCGTGTTCGGACCGGCAGCAGGCTCGTTCGCAGGCATGGTTGGCACCAAGGCCGGTGCGAAGTTGGCGGACGCAGCAATCGACAAGGTGGTGGACACCTATCAGTTGAACCGACCTATCAACTTCAAGGGCAGCGAACTCAATCCCAAGGCTCTGGTTGAAAGCGTTGAACCGAAAAACAGGCTGAGCCTTGCCACAGTGAAACTGCAATTGGCAGCGCATGATCCGCGCACGGCCGACGGTCGATCACGATTGACCAAAATGGCGCGCGCCAAGGTCGAGGACAAAGTAATTGAGACCGTCTCGGCAAAACTGGGACCGGAAACCCGGGGACTGATCCAGACCGGACGGGAATTCATCCATGCCGCGCAGGGATTGAATGCTGAGGCGTTAAGCAACACTTACGAACATCTTTCGGTAGGCATCGATATGGTCGAGTTCAGGACGCAAGCCATCGTTACCGAGCTGGCAACCACCGGCAGCGCGGATCCGAAGCTTTTTGAAGCGGTCTCCGATTTGTCGATGCAAACGTCCAGTACGATCCAGACCCTGGTGCGAACCCAGGAATTTATCGGACTGGTCGCACCTGCGCCCTATGCAGGAAGGCAGCAATCGCTGGGGGAACATTCGCGGTCGAGACTGACCCGACAACATTCGTTCGGTTGAAAAAAAGCCCCCGCCCAGCCCGCTGCGGATAGGGGACGCAACGGGCTGGACGAGGGCTTCTTGTTTCAGCGGGGGATCACTGCGCGATGGTTTTCACCGACACGCCGCGTTCGATCGGGGTGGAGCGGCCGTAGATATCTTCGAAACGCTCGATATCGTCTTCACCCAAGTACGAACCCGACTGCACTTCGATGATTTCCAGCGGGATCTTGCCCGGGTTGCGCAGGCGATGCACCGAGGCGATCGGGATGTAGGTCGACTGGTTTTCGGTGAGCAGGAACACGTTCTCGTCGCAGGTCACTTCGGCAGTGCCGCTGACCACGATCCAGTGTTCGGCGCGGTGGTGGTGCATCTGCAGCGACAGGCACGCACCCGGCTTGACCGAGATGTGCTTGACCTGGAAACGCCCGCCCATGTCCACCGAGTCGTACGAGCCCCACGGACGATAGACTTCGCAGTGGTTCTGGGTTTCGCTGCGGCCCTGGGCATTGAGGGTGTTGACCATCTGCTTGACGCCCTGGACCTTGTCCTTGTGGGCAATCATCATCGCGTCCTTGGTTTCGACCACGACGATGTTTTCCAGGCCGATCACCGAGACCAGTTTGCCGTTGCCGTGGATCATGCAGTTCTTGCTGTCCTGAATCACCACGTCGCCCTTGCTGACGTTGCCGTTGGCGTCTTTCTCGTTGACTTCCCACAGCGACGACCAGCAACCGACATCGCTCCAGCCGGCGGACAGCGGCACCACGCAGGCGCGCTGGGTTTTTTCCATCACCGAGTAGTCGATGGAATTGTCCGGGCAGCAGGCGAAGGTGGCTTCGTCCAGGGTCACGGTGTCGGCGTCCTGCTGGCTGCGCTCAAGGGTCAGCAGGCAGGTGTCGTAGATGTCCGGATCGTGCTTTTTCAGTTCCTCGAGGAAGCGGCTGGCGCGGAACAGGAACATGCCGCTGTTCCAGTAGTAACCGCCGGACTCGACGTACTCGGTGGCGCGCTTGACGTCGGGTTTTTCGACGAAGTGCGAGACGCGGCTGACGCCTTCGGGCAGCAGCGAATCAGCGGTGGATTTGATGTAACCGTAGCCGGTTTCCGGTTTGGTCGCCGGCACACCGAACAGGACCATTTCGCCGTTTTCCGCCGCGACGGTGGCCAGAGCGAGGGCGCGTTGCAGGGCTTTCTGGTCTTCCAGCACGTGGTCGGCCGGCAGGACCAGCATCAGTTCGTCACGACCTTCATTGACCAGCATCATCGCGGTCAGCGCCACGGCGGGCGAAGTGTTGCGACCGAACGGCTCCATCAGAATGCGCTGGCATTCCAGATTGCGTGCGGCCAGTTGCTCGTTGACGATGAAACGGTGTTCCTTGTTGCAGACCACGATCGGCGTGTCCATGCCTTCGAACACCAGGCGCTCGAGGGTTTGCTGGAACAGGGTGTGTTCGCCGGTCAGGGCGAGGAATTGCTTGGGGAATTGCTTGCGCGAAAGAGGCCACAGACGCGAACCGCTACCACCTGACAAGATCACCGGAATCATAGTGTTTACTCCATAAAATCAATTTGGTTAGAGCAACGAACGTTGTGTCGTTTCACTCTTGTTTTTGTCTCGTGTCCGAAGACGCCGCATCCCTTGTAGGAGCTGCCGAAGGCTGCGATCTGTTGATCTTGATCTTCAAAATCAAAAGATCGCAGCCTCGTTTCACTCGACAGCTCCTACAGGGATCAGCGTCTCTGCGGGAAAAGGGTTAGCGAGTCGACACCGGGCGTTTCACCCAGACTGGCGACAGGTTGCTGCCGTTGCCAGTGACGTACAGCACCGCTGCCTCACCACGCTCCAGCGCGACCGGTTTCACGTCGCCGACTTTCTTGTCGCCTTCGTACAGCGCCAGGCTGACTTTCACCGGGTTGATTTCACGTTCGCCACGACCTTTGGCAGCCACGTTCGGCACCACGTCGGTCTTGCCGTCAGCGGTTTTCAGGGTCAGCGATTTGTCGCTGAGGTTCTGTACGCGCACCAGGGATTTCTGCTTGTTCTTGAATGGCGGCTCTTCGATCAGTTGTGGCGCGCCGGAAGCGTTGTTGACCAGGGTGTAGTAGTGGTCACCGGCGAGTTTCACCGGCAGGGTCTGGCTGCCGATCTTGGCGCTGTAGTCGCCGCCCGGCATGAAGCTGAAGTCGCTGCTGGCCAGTGGCGCGATATCGCTCAGGCTGGTGCTGCCGACAGTGGCGCTGACTTCAGCGTTGCTGGCGTTGTAGACACGTACGAAGGTCGAGCCTTTCGGCGCGGTCGGGCCGTACAGTGCAGCATCGCCACCGGCGAAGGCTGGGACGGAAAGCACGCTGAGGCCAGCAACCAGTGCGAAGCTTTTAGCGAGACGACGAGGAGTAGTAGTGAAAGTCATGGTGTACCTCTCTTTCAGTTTTGCGCCCGATCGGGCGTCTCGGATTTAGTGTTGATGGCTACGTTTTGTTGGCGGGCGCCGGCTTGTTTGAGCTCTGCGACCCACTGTGGGTCGGCGTCGCCGATTTCGTTGTTCACAGGCAGATATCGTTCAGGAAACTCCCAGATCAGCACTTGTGGCGGGCTGTTCTTGAAGTCATCGCTTTTCAGGTAGCTGAGCATTGGCAGAATCGGGCCGTGGCCGTCTTCGGCGTAGTTGACGACGTCGCTGTGCAGCGCTTGTTTGAGCGCACCGACGAAGTTCCAGTTGGGGTTGGCGCTGTAGCTGGTGCCGATCAGTGCTACCGGTACTTCGCTGTTGGCGAACAGGGCGTCGTCACCGGCAGGCTGCTCGGCGGCCACGGTGTTGCGTTTGAGCAGAGGCTCAGGCGCCGGCATCATGTTTTCGAACAGCGGATCGAGCGGCAGGAACAGACGCAGATCGCCCTTGTGCGTGACCTTCTCTGCTGGCGTGGTGACGAAGCGCTGTGGCTCGCCGCTCAGCGGGAATTTCTCGGCAATGGTCTTGGCCAGCGTATTGGCTGCGATTTCGGCGCCTTCCGGGGTCCAGTGGGTGTCGGTGCGCAGGAACACTTGCTGACCGTTCTGCTTGGCCTGTTGCAGCGGGCCGAGCAGGTCGGGGGCGAGGATCTTGTCGGCAGCGACACGGGCGTGGAAATCCTGATACAGATTCTGGTGAATGCTCGAAGGCTTCACTTCACCCAGATGCTCCGGGTACAGACGCACCTTGGCCGGCACGATCGCCATCACCAGCTTCACGCCTTTCTCTTTCAGGGTCTGGCGCACGCCTTCGACCAGCGCGTAGTTGCCTTGCAGGTTCTGCTCTTCGTTGACGATCGGGTTGAATTCCTCATCGCTGTACAACCACTGGTCGCGGCCGAGCACAACGCCCGGACGACCTTCGTTGAACAGTTTGAAATCCAGCGCGGCCCAGAGGTTGGTGCCCAGGCGCTTGATCGGGAATTCATCGTCGTAGTGGGTTTCCACAGCTTTGGTCCAGCGGCCGTTGAGCACCGTCGCGTCGGCATTGGTGCTGAAGCCGAAGAAGCTGCGAACCGACCACAGACCCAGGACCAACAGCGTCACCAGGAACAGGGCGATGTAGAAGATGCGTAATGAGCGGGTCATGTCAGATCCCTCAGAACTGGAAGTAAAGGAACGGCGAGAAGCTTTGCGCCGAAAGTTTGAGAATCGAGGCGATGAACAACAGCAGAATCAGCCCGCGCATCACGTAGCGCGACCAGTCCGCGGTCCAGTAGGCCGGTTGCACCTGGGCTTCGACGCCGACGGTGTAGCCAGGTTCATGGATGCTCGCCGGATTTTCACCAGGCGCTGCCTTGATCATTCCAGGGGTCGCAGTGGCAGGGCCATCGGCCTCGACGTTGACTTCAGGTTTGGTCTTGGCTGGCGGCTGATTGGTGTACAGATCGCGCAGGCCGAAGAACGCCAGGGTCACGTAGGCCACCACCAGAGTTGCCACTTGCAGACCGGTGAGGCTGGCCTGATTGAGTTCCGACAGCGACCAGTCGCCGAAGCTGAACATCGCGCCGTACATACGACCGGCGACGTGCAGGTTCTCGGCACGGAAGATCACCCAGCCCATCACCACCAGCAGGAAGGTCAGTGCCCAGCGGATCGGGTTGAGGCTGCGCGGCGAAGTGTTCAGGCCGAGCATTTTTTCGATCGCCAGCCACATGCCGTGCCAGGCGCCCCAGATGATGTAAGTGATGTTCGCGCCGTGCCACAGACCACCGAGCAGCATGGTCAGGAACAGGTTGCGATAGGTCATCAGCGTGCCTTTGCGGTTACCGCCGAGGGTGATGTACAGATAGTCACGCAGCCAGGTCGACAGGCTGATGTGCCAGCGGCGCCAGAACTCGGTGATCGACTGGCTGATGTACGGCTGCTTGAAGTTTTCCATGAAGCGGAAACCCATCATCAAGCCCAGGCCGATGGCCATGTCGCTGTAACCGGAGAAGTCGAAATACAGCTGCGCGGTGTACGCCAGCGCACCCAGCCAGGCGTCGCCCGTGGTCGGGTTCTGCAGGGCGAAGCAATGGTCGGCGACCACGGCGAGGGTGTCGGCGATGAAGACTTTCTTGATGAAACCCTGCATGAACCGCGTGCAGCCCTCGGAGAACTTGTCGAGGGTGTGCGTGCGATTGTTGAACTGGTCGGCGAGGTCGCGGAAGCGCAGAACCGGACCAGCGATCAGGTGCGGGAAGATCGCCACGAATGCTGCGAAGTCGATCAGGTTGCGCGTCGCCGGCGTGTCGCCACGGTACACGTCGATGATGTAGCTGATCGATTCGAAGATGTAGAACGAAATACCGATCGGCAGCAGCACATGAGTCAGGATGAACGGCTCGAGACCGAACGAAGTCATGATCGCGTTGATGCTGTCGACGCCGAAGTTGGCGTACTTGAAGTAGCCGAGGATGCACAGATCCACCGCCACGCCGAGCAACAGCCAGCGCTGCGCCGGTTTGGTTCGCACACCGGCGGCGCCAACTTTCAGGCCGATCCAGTAGTTCCACAGCGTGACGCCGGCGAACAGTGCGAGAAAGTCCACTCGCCACCAGGCGTAGAACACGTAGCTGGCGATCAGCAGCAGCAGGTTGCGATAGCGTTGCCCGCTCAGGTAGTACAAGCCGAGAAAGATCGGCAAGAACAGAAACAGGAACACGTTGGATGAAAATACCATCCCGATCTCTCCATGTTTGAACCAACAGTCAAGGGCCAGAGCCCCCCCAAACCCCCCACAAAAAACCGGAGGGTCAACTCACAAATCTTTAAACCTGACACTTATCCCTGTAGGAGCTGCCGAAGGCTGCGATCTTTTGATCTTGATCTTCAAAGGCCAGATCAAAAGATCGCAGCCTTCGGCAGCTCCTACAGGGTTTCGCGTTCGGTCTTACGAACCCTTGTTGCCCTTTTCATGCGTCGGGTCGTAGACCTTGGTCAGGTCGCCGCCGAGGCGGAAGGTCTTGAACGGTTGCATGTCGCGTTTCTTCTCGATCACATCCGGCGCACAGGTGTAGAGGGTGCAGAACGGTTCGAGCCAGGCGAATTTCATGTCCTCTTTCAAGTCGGTCATGTCCTGCTTTTTGCCGTTCTTTTCTTCGAACTCGTCAGGGTCCTTCACGCCGGCCAACACACGATCACCCAGACGCTTCAGCGCACCGTTGTTTTCCTGACGCAGATCGACCCCGTTGACCTGGGCGAAACTGGCGATCATCGCCAGCGGCGGCAGGGCGTAGTTGTGATAGGCGAGGGCGCGTTGCTGGCGCTTGAGTTCGTTAGGCAGGAAGCCATCGGCGTCGACTTGATTGACGCCAACCTTGTATTCCTTCACCGCCCAATCAAACAGGTCGCGGCGGTTGGTGGCGACGGCGGTGGCCATCACCGACCAGGCGGCCCAGTACGAGTGGTTGTTGGTTTTTTCCAGCGGCAGGTTGTCCCAGTCGCTGACCACCTGATCGGCCATTTTGCTGAACCAGGCTTCGATCAACTGCGCTTCCTGCTGGTGCTGGGCCAGTGGATGCGAGTCGGAAAACTTCAGGCGAATGTACGACGAGGCCATGCTGCCCAGCGCCCATTTGCGCATCGACTTGCCGGTGTGGTTGAAGTCTTTGGACATCAACGCGTCAGCCTTGGCCCATGCGGTCAGCCAGTTGAGCGTGCATTCGAGCTGCTCCGGGCGACCGTCGCGCATGAACTGCATGACGCGCTTGGCGGTGCCGCGCTCCAGCGTGGTGATGTCTTTGGTGGTGTCGCGAAAGGCTTTTTCCGACTGCACGTTCAGCGTTGCGCGAGCCTTGTCGGAACCTTCGTATTTGCTGCGAAATTGCAGCGGACCGGTGTATGGCGCCGGCATCGCGTCGCAGCCGTCGCTGTTGTCGCCGGTCTTGAATTTGTCCACCGGGGCGAAGTAGCCCTGTGGTGGACGCAATGGCGCGGCGGCCTGAGTCGCCCCGGCGAACATCGCCAGGCTCAGCAGCGTCGGTGCCAACAGGTTTTTCAGTTTCGGATTTCGCATAGCAGACCTCATTGCCCGAGCTGCGCGGTCTGTTGACCAGCGCCCGGGAATACGTTGCGTTTGCAGATTTTCGCTTCGACTTTTTGTGGCGCGGCGCCAGGTCCGGCTTCAGGACCCTGGACTTCGACCGCCAGCAGGTTTTGCGAGGCCCAGTCTTCGTCCGTGCGCAGCTCAAAGGCGAAACGACCGTCGGTGTCGGAGGTTTCCGGTTTCTCGATCTTGATGTCCTCGTGGCGACCGTTCATGTACCAGAGGGTGGCTTGCAGGGTTTTCACCGAGGTGTCGGCGAAGCGGATGTCGACCTGATGACTGGCGTTCTGCAGGTTCAGGTTCTTGCTGTTGACCAGCAGTTCTTGCTTGCTGCCCGGCTTCAGCGTGGTGCTGGCGGACATCTGCGCATCCTTGCCTTCGCAACCGTTGTCGAGCAGCGCCATCATCTGGCGATAGATGGTTTCCTGGTCGAGGCGATACAGCGGCGAGAATTCCCAGATGAGAATCTTCGGCGGGGTCTTCTGGAATTCTTCGCTGCCCAGGTACTGCAGCATCGAACCTTCGAAACCGCCGCCGGGGAAGGCCACGTTGAGAATGTCGGCGCCGATGGCTTCTTCAAGGAAACCGGCGAAGTTGTAGTTCTTGCCGCTGTGCGACGTACCGACCAGGGTGATCTGCGGATTGCCGGAATCGCCGAACAGATCGCCGTCGCCTGCCTCGCCTTTCGGCTCGGTGGTGAACTGGTCCATGTACTGGATCGCGTAGCTGGTGCCACACAGTTGCCCGGCCATGTTGTGCAGGGTACCGGTCTTGCCCATGCGCCCGGACTTCTTGGTCTCGAATTCACGCTTGGGTATGTCGGCGAAAGCGGGGATCTGCTTGACCTTTTCCGCCACGATTTTTGCCGTGCGCTGAGCGCCATATGGCGTCCAGTGCTGGTCGCCACGGAAGTAGAAATCGTGGGCGGGCAGGGTGTCCGGCAGCGATTCGTTGGTCAGCGGCGATAGGTCCGGCACGACGTAACCCATCTTGGCGAAACGGCCAAGCATGGTCTTGTAGTTGCCCAGCGCTTTCTCGTAATCGAACGCGGCTTTTTCCTGCGGGTTGAGCTTGTTGCGATTCACCAGGCCACGGGTCGGCTGGTAGACGATCACCAGCTCCACGCCTTTGCTCTTGAACGCATCGTGCAACTGCTGCAGACGCTTGTAGCCGGCCGGCGTGGTGTTGAACTCGGTGCGCAGGTCTTCCTGGGTACGGAACAGCCAGTCGCCCTGAGCCTGTACCAGCGTGGTGAAGTTCTGCTGATAACGCGTGGTGTAATTCTTCGCGTCATGGGCAGCCGGGCAGAGGTTGCAGCACGGCTCGGCGGTGAACTTCGGTGGCGTGACGCTTGCGCCTTCAGCGTCGGCGCGGGCGTTGCCGGCAGCGAGAATGCCGAGGGTCAGGGCCGAGAGGCTGAGCAGTTTGATCATGTGTGGGTGCATAAAAATTATCCTCAGTCCTGCATTTCGGTCTGGCGTTCGACAGGGTCGATCAGCACGGCTTTCTGCTGGCGCACCAGCAAATCGAGAATTTCATCCTGGCGCTCGCCGAGGATGCCGTTGAAGCTGATGCCGCTGGATTTGGTCGGCGCCAGCATCGACACGCGATACAGCTCGACACTCAGCGGCGAGTCGATCGACAGCGGGCCGCTGCCGTTGGCCGCCAGCTCGCCACCGACCACGATCAGCGAGACCTGCGCGTCGAACGGGTCGAGCTTGATGTCACGGTCGGTGTCGGTCAGGTCCTTGATGTGGCCGTAGATACCGGTCAGGCCGTTGGTCATGGCAACGTTTTCGTACAGGCGGATGTTCACGCTGTTACGAATACGAATGCCGTGACGGGTATTGCTGATGACCTTGTTGCCCCACAGCAGGTTGTCGGCGGACTCGTAGAGCGTGATGCCGTCAGTGTGGTTCTTGTAGATCTCGTTGTAGGCAATGATGTTGTTGACGCTGTTACGGTCGATCACCAGGCCCGACAACTTGTTGTCGTAACTCTTGTTGTTGAAGATGAAGCTGTCGTTGACCTCACGGGAAATGATGATCCCGTGCTTCTTCTTCGTGCCGTAAACAGTGTTCTCGGCAATGATCAGACGGTGCGAGCGGTCATGCGGGTCGATGCCGTAGACGATGTTGTCTTTGTAGGTGTTGCCCTTGACCACGAAGTCGCGGGTTTCGTAGCAGTAGAAGCCGTACCACATGTCCGAGAACTCGGAGCCGACGATCCAGCCGGTTGGCTCGGGACGCTTGAGAACCTTGGCCATGTTCGGCGTGTACTGGGAAATACTCACCCCGTACGACTTACTGTTGGCGTAACCGAAACTGGCCATCTTGCTGTTGACGATGTAGGTCTCGGTGCCGCCCCAGGCGAGCAGGAACGGACGGAATTCCTTCGGCGAACGGAAGGTTGCCGGGCCGTTGTCCTTCTCGCGCCAGCCGGTGACTTTGGTGTCGCTGACGAACAATTTGCCGTCGTTGACCAGGAACGAACCGGCCTCCTGCGACAGGCGCAGTTCCTGGGTCTGACCGTCGATTTCGAGGATGCCTTTCTCGCCAACGACGATCGGCAATTTGGCCAGGTACACGCCCGGTGAGGTCTCGCTGAAATACTGCTTGGGCAGTTTTTTCGCCAGGTCCTTGAGGTTCATGTAGCCGTCGTCGATGAAGATCGCCTGCGGGATGCCGTGCTGACGCACGACCCATTCGGCCATCTTGTTATCGCCGCCGATGAAGTCCTTCAGGGCGTTTTCCTGCATCATCCGGCGCACGCTGATCTTGCCCGGCTTGCTGCGCACGATCTTCGCGGCAGCGGCTTCGGCGGTGAAGCCGGACAGGTCGGGCAGTTTCGGCTTGGCCAGTTGCAGCGCCTCGGTCGGCGCGCTGCTGACGGTGTAGGTCTTGGCCTGTTGCAGTTCTTTGGCCACGGTCGCAGGCTTGGCCGGTTCAACATTGGCGAAGGCGCCGGCGCTGGCCAGCAGCATCGCGCCGGCCAGCAGGCTGAGTGAGCCTGTTCTGGTGCTGATCATGTCGGGCACTCCCTTGGCGGTTTGCATCAGAAGCGCCAGATCACGTCAATGAATGCGCGGTGCATGTAGGAATCAACCTGGCTGCCATAGGCATCGCCCGGTTTGAACACACCGCCACGGAAACGCACCAGTGCCGAAGGCTCGTCGATCGACTGGCTCAACGCCGCCGGCAACAGGCCTTGCTTGAAGTACTTGGTGACGACCAGGTCCATTTCCTGACCCAGGTCCTTGTTGCCATCTTCAAGCGGCAAGGATGTGCTGGAGAGGATTGCGCCGGTGACGTCGTCGGTGTTGTTTTCCACCGCGTTGATGCCGTTGCTGCCCACCGGCTTGTTGCCGTCGACACGCCAGAACTTGTGGTAAATCAGGCTGGCGTCGTACTCGTCGTTGATCATCCACGAGCCGAACAGGGTGGCGGTCTGCATGTTGTTCATTTCGCCACGGAAGGCTTCGCCGAAACGGTGCACGCGCGAGCGGGTACCGGTGTAGTTGGAGCGGTTGCTCTCCAGACCGTTCTGTTCGTAATCGGCACTGGCGCGGGCGTATGCACCGCCGACTTGCCACTGCGGATCGAGGCGCAGACGCACGCCGACATCGGCTGCCCAGCCGCTGATGTCATCGCTGCGCTTGGCTTGTGTCGGGCGCGTGCCGTCGGCGTTCAGCGCGTTGACCGTGTCGCGGTCGCCGCTCATGCCGGTGATGCTGCCCCAGTAGTTGACGGTGTTGGTGTTGCGCCAGTTGTAGGCGTCGCTGTCGGCGGTCAGGCCGATCCAGCTGATGTCGCCGTTCTGAGTCTTGTCCAGCGAGTCGCGCGGGACGCCCGGCTCGGCGTAATCGAGTTTGCCGTCATCGTGGGTGTGGTGACCGCGAATGCCGACCCATTGGCCCGGCGTCCACTGGTAAGCGGCGTCGGCGTAGGCGTGCAGGCGATCCTTGTCTTTCGGCGCCAGCTCTTTCAAGTCGGTGCGGTATTCGCTGAAACGCTCGGCAACACCGGCATTGGCGCGCAGCAGGGTGGTGTCGAAGGTCCAGTTCAGCGCTTCGATGTTGGTGTCACGCCATTGGCCGTCGTCATTGCGCAGACGCTGGCGACCGAACTTGAGCATCTCGCCCGGGTACGGGGTGAGGCCGCTGTAGCCGACCCAGAACTCGCGCATCGCCAGGTAGTTCTTCTTGGTTTTGCGATCACTGTTGTCGGTGGCTTGTTCACCGTCGGATTGTTGCAGGGTGTCGGTCTCGATGATGTCGGTCGAGGTCACCGCCTGACCCATCGCGTAGGCGCTCCACGCGCCGCTTTCGCCGTAGATCCACGGACGCAGGTCGAGGCCCACGCCATTGACGTCGCCGCCGCCGGCAGTGCCGAGGTCACGGTCGTCTTCGGACTGGCCGGTGAGTTTCACTTCCAGACCGAAGTTCTTGCTTTCAGTCATCGCAGCCAGCGTCGGGCAAGACCAGATCAGCGCGAAGGTGAGGCCAATACCGGCCTTCACGAATGGGTTCAGCTTCATAGTTTTTCCTCGCCGTCTTCTTCTTGCAGGGCGTGCAGTTGCAGCGTGTTCGAGTTCAGGGCGCCACGGCTGGCCTGTTCCTGTTGCAACAGGCGGCGGGCTTCGGGCAGGCGCTCGGGCGGCAGTTGCGCCTCAAGGGTCGCTGCCAGTTCATCGGCTTGCGGGGTGTTCTGGGCCTTGGCCAGTTGGCTGAATACGTAAGCGTTCAGCGGATCAGGCTTGGTGCCCTTGCCTTGGGAGAACAGCTGGGCGATGGCGAAGTCGGCACTGTTCTGCCCGTTGCGCGCAGCGGTCAGCAGGTGGTCCAGAGCCTTCTGCGGATAGACCTTGCCGAGGTAGCCACGGCGATAGATCTGGCCGAGGTAGTAGTCGGCGGCGACTTCGCGGCCCACGGCTTTCTGGAAATGTTCCTCGGCAACCTTCGCGTCAGCCGGAACCATTTTGCCTTCGTAGTAGACCTTGCCCAGCAACAGTTCGGCGCGCGGCTGGTCGGCGGCGCGGCCATTGTCCAGATACTTCATCATCTGGTCGACGTCGCCCAGTTCGGGGAAGTCGTAAAGCAATTGGGCGAGGGTCACCCACGACGCCGGGTAGCCTGGAGCGATCGGTTCGAGCAACGCCTGCGCGGTTTTTTCGTCGGTCTTGCCCAGGGTCGAATCGGCCAGCACACGGGCCACGGAATCGACACGCTGCGCGGTTACGGTGCCACGGCTGTAACCAGCCTGCATCTGCTTGATCAGCTCGGCCTGTTGGTCCGCCTGGCCGCGCTTCTGGTAAACGGTGGCCAGTTCGACGTAGCAGATGTCGGTGGTGTTGAGCGCGGCCTTGCAGATTTTTTCCACGTCATCCAGATGTTGGTCGTAAGTGCCCTGGGTGCGATACAGCAGCACCTGCGCCAGACCGGCTTCCGGGTAACCGGACTTGCGCCACTGATCGATCTGCTGCTGAGCGTTGATGTTCGGGAAGCTGTGCGGGTATTGCAGGTACAGCATCGCCAGCGGGATCAACGTGTTGCCTTCGCCATTGGCGGCGGCTTTTTTCAGCAGGGTTTCGGCTTCGTGGTGTTCGGCTTCGGTCGAGCCAGGCTTGGCCACCAGCAGACGACCGAGACGTGCCTGGGCACGCGGCGACACGCTGGCCGCTGCGCGGTAAGTCGCCTCGGCCTGTTTCATCTGCGCCGGGTCGCGGCTGTCGACCTGGATATCGGCCAGGCCGACTTGCGCCTCGCTGTAACCCAGATCGGCCAGTTGCTGGTAATTCTGCGCAGCGGTGGCGGTGTCGCCACGCTTGAGCGCTTCGTTGGCCAGACGCTGATCGGGCAGCCCGGCGCAACCGGCCAGAGAGACTGCCAGCGCCAGCGAGCACACCATCAACCCCATGTGGGAGCGAGCCTGCTCGCGAAGCAGTCGACTCGGTACTTCAGACAGACCGCGCTGGCCCTTTCGCGAGCAGGCTCGCTCCCACAGGGTCGGCGGTGTGTTCAAGTTATGCGTAGTCACAGGCATGTCCTCGACTTAAAGACCGGCAGCCATGGCTTTGTCGATCAGCCAGTTCAGGTTCGGGCCACGGTCGCTGTTCACCTCCACCGGGCGGCCGGCGAGGCTGCTGTCGAGCGGCTCGTCAGGCTGGATCTGCACGCGGATGTCGGAGGACAGGTCGGCGCTCTTCAGGCTGGTGCTGCTGACGATCTTGCCGGTGCGGGTCTTGTCTTCGCCGGCGATCTGGAAGCTCACCGGAGTGCCCGGACGCACGTCGCCGAACTGGCGATAGGAGAAGCGTGCTTCAACGTTGGCCTGGGTGTTGCGCGGCACCAACTGGAAGATCACGTCGCCCTTGCTCGCGTACTGACCGTCAGCCACCAGTTGTTGGGCCACGGTGCAGTCGCACGGCGAAGTCAGGGTGCCGGTCATTTGCTTGCCGAACAGTTCTTCAACCTTGGCCGGGGCCAGTTGATCTTCGGCCAGATGACCCTTGAGCACGTCGAGCATGCTGGTGCTGAAGGTCGCCAGTGGTGCGCCTTTGGCAGCGACGCCATCGGACTTGACCAGGCTCTGTACGGTGCCGTCGCGCGGCATAGTGATGTTCATCCCCGGCACGCTGACCAGACCGGCCTGGGCGTGGCTGACGAAGTACATGCCGTACACCGACTTGAAGATGAAACCGGCAGCGACCAGGCCGACGGCGAAGATACCGGCGCTGAAGGTCACGGCTTTGAGACGGCCGAACGGGGTCATGCCGGTGTCATTGGTCTTGTTCTTGCGCGCCTTGGTGAAGTTGTCGCGCTGCAGGGTCGCCAGCACTTCGCCGATGCTGACGATGTCGCCGGCCAGGTGCGAAGTGATCAGGTGGCGCAGGGTGGAAATGTCCTGCGGCTCGAGGTTCTGGAACTGGCAGCCGGCGCGGCCGGTGGCGCGATCGAAGGAACGCACCTGCAGTTCAACGTCCATGGCCAGGCCGAGGTTGTCGATGACGAATTGCAGACGCGCCTTGTACACCTCGCCGATGGTCAGCGGCATCTGCCCGGCGTTGAACGCCAGGCCGCCAGCGGACAGATCGAGGACCCGCGCTTCGAGCGGAGTCCGGTCAGGGCCGAAGAAACGCAGCTTGGCCGGGATTTTCACGCGAGCGTGCTGGCGCTGGGCTTCGGATTCATGCACTACGTTGACGTTGACGGCGGTATTCATAGGGGCGATTTCCTTGTTAATTCAATAGGAGCGGGTCAGACCATCATCAGCAGCACGGCGACAAAAATGCTGCCGGCGGAGAAGGTCATGGTCCGAGACGACCAGGTGTTGAACCAACGTTGAAAGCTGGCGAGATCACGGGTCAGGGATGTGGGCTGGCGAGTCCAGGATTGTTGGTCGAGGCGGAAGAACACGTAGATCTTCACCAGGGCGCCAACGATCTGGTTGTAATACAGAATCGCCGGGTAAGCAGGGCCGATGCGGTGGCCGGAACACGACAGCAACAGCGTCAGGATCAGGCGGGTGATACCGATCCACAGCAGGTACACGAGGATGAACGCGGTGCCGTACTTGAAGCTGGCGATCAGCGCGACGGTGAGGCCGAGCAGCGAGGTCCACATCGACACGCGCTGGTCGAACAGCACCACCGAGGTGAACGCGCCGAGGCGGCGGATACCCAGACCCAGTGCACGCGAGTTCTGGCGCAGGTTGTTGCCGTACCAGCGGAACATCAGCTTGCGGCTGGCCTTGATGAAGCTCTTTTCCGGCGGGTGCTCAACGGTATTGATCGCGGCGTCCGGCACGTAGAAGGTGTCGTAACCCAGGCGCATCAGGCTGAACCAGCTGGACTTGTCGTCACCGGTCAGGAACTTGAAGCGGCCCAGACGCCAGTGCTGCAGCGAGTCGCTTTCTACGTCGGCGATGAATTCCGGATTGGTTACTACGGAGGCTTTGAACACCGACATCCGGCCGGTCATGGTCAGTACGCGCTTGGACAGGGCCATCGAGCACATGTTGATGTGACGCTGGGCGAAACGCAGCTTGTGCCATTCGCTCATGATGTAGCCGCCGCGCACTTCGCAGAACTCGTTGGTGGTCAGGCCGCCGACATTGCCGAACAGCTGGAACCACGGCACGGTCTTGCGCACGACGCCTTCGCCGAGCACGGTGTCGCCGTCGATCACGGCCACCACGGCACGGTCGTCCGGCAGGTGACGGGAGATCGCGCGGAAACCGAAGGCCAGACCATCGCGCTTGCCGGTACCGGGAATGCGCACGAAGTCGAGCTTGACTCGCTCCGGCGGATTCATCCGCGCCCACAGCGCCTTGACCAGCAACTCGTCGGACATTTCCACGATCGAGCAGACAATGGTGGTCGGCAGTTCGCAGTCGATGGCTTCGCGGATCACCGAGCTGTAGACCTGCGCGGTGGTCAGCGCGTCGATACGAAAGCTGGTGACCATCAGAAACACATGCGACGGGTCGGCCGCTTTACCCAGCTTGCGTACTTTGCGACGCAGGTGCGGGTAAACGATGTAGAGAAAAATCATGCCGCGCACAAAGTGCGTTGCACCCATCGAGTAGCGCCAGATACCCACGGCGCCAATCAGGAAAATGAAGTCCTTCGACTCGGAGTCGAATGTGGACGTGGGCAGCATCAAGGCCAGGCCCATCAACAAACTTAGGTAAAACAGCCAACCGGCGGCCTGAAGTAGGCCGTGTTTTAGCCTGTGCATAATCTGCATCCGTCTCTATCTCGGGCAGGGCCCGATGGGGTTAAGGCAGGCTTACGAAAATTGCGATGTCATGCGCAATTCGGGCGATCCCTGTAGGAGCTGCCGAAGGCTGCGATCTTTTGATCTTCCGAGTGTTCACTCGGGACTCAAGTGAGCCGGTAAAGATCGCAGCCTCGTTTCACTCGTCAGCTCCTACCAAGGGTTCACACAGTCATTGCGCGGCGACGCGGTACGCGACGCCGCGCAATGTCTGCTTACCAGCAGATCCCTTCGGTGCGGCTACCGGCGCTGGTGGCCTTGGACATGAAGCCCACCAGGTCGATGACTTGCTTGCCCTGTGGTGCTTCCTGGGCCAGCGCACGGAATTTCTCGTCGCGGTTGCCGAGGATGATCACGTCGGAGTTGTCGATCACCGAGTCGAAGTCGGAGTTGAGCAGGGACGACACGTGTGGAATCTTCGATTCGATGTAGTCCTTGTTCGCACCGTGGACACGGGCGTACTCGACGTTGCTGTCGTAGATGCTCAGGTCGTAACCCTTGCCGATCAGCATTTCTGCCAGTTCAACCAGCGGGCTTTCGCGCAGGTCGTCGGTGCCGGCCTTGAAGCTCAGACCGAGCAGGGCGACTTTGCGTTTTTCATGGCTTTCAACGATGTCGAAGGCGTTCTGCACTTGCGATTCGTTACTGCGCATCAGCGAGTTGAGCAGCGGCGCTTCGACGTCCAGGGAACCGGCGCGGTAGGTCAGCGCACGTACGTCTTTGGGCAGGCACGAACCGCCGAAGGCGAAGCCCGGGCGCATGTAGTACTGGGACAGGTTCAGCGTCTTGTCCTGGCAGACCACTTCCATCACTTCACGACCATCGACGCCGACCGCTTTGGCGATGTTGCCGATCTCGTTGGCGAAGGTCACTTTGGTCGCGTGCCAGACGTTGCAGGTGTACTTGATCATCTCGGCAACGGCGATGTCCTTGCGGATGATCGGTGCGTCGAGTTCTTCGTACAGCGATTGCAGAACGTCGCCCGAGGCGGTATCGAACTCGCCGATAACGGTCATCGGTGGCTGATCGTAGTCAGCGATGGCGGTGGATTCACGGAGGAATTCCGGGTTGACCGCAACGCCGAAATCGACGCCGGCCTTCTTGCCGGAGCAGTCTTCCAGAATCGGGATGACCACGTTGGCCACGGTGCCTGGCAGCACGGTGCTGCGCACGACGATGGTGTGGCGGGTGGTTTTTTCACGCAGGACAAAACCGATCTCGCGGCAAACGGCCTCGATGTAGTTCAGTTCCAGGTCGCCGTTCTTTTTGCTTGGCGTGCCGACGCAGATCATCGACAGGTCGGTATCACGAATCGCCTCGGCGAAGTTGGTCGTGCCGCGCAGACGACCGGTCTGGATACCCTGTTGCAGCAGTTCGCCCAGGCCCGGTTCAACAATCGGCGATTTGCCGGCGTTAATCATGTCGATCTTGTCTTTGGCAACGTCGACGCCAACTACGTCATGGCCCCGTGCAGACAGGCAACCGGCACATACTGCGCCAACGTAACCCAAACCAAATATGCTGATGCGCATCGCAATTACCTCTGTATATATCAGGCCTTAGAAGGCCGGAGTTAATGGTGTTCAGCGGTCACTAGTGCACTCGGAAGTGCGGCTTACAGGCGCCACAATGCCGTGTGCAGGCATACAAAGTTCCGAGTGTCTAATAAGTGCACTCAAGAAGTGCGCAACTAGGCCTTGTTGTTATGACTTGCCCTGTTATGCAGCCGATCTTCCGTGCGGGAAGACTCTAGTGCAGTCGTGTAGCCTGCTCGACGTCCGGTAGGGAGCCGGTAAATCAAGCAGTTAGGTGCTCAGGCGAGCACGTTTATAGGGGCGCGGCCTTGGCCTTTGTAGGGGATATTAATGGTGCGTATCTCCTGTCCTTCGATTGTTTTGAGACTCGTTAGTCACTCAGGCAAGTTGTTGTGACAACTTGGTTACATGGCTATCTGCTCTGCGTAAGTTATCTCGTACAAACTCGGCGAGAATCGTTACCGGTGGTATGAGCAACGCATTTGGACATAGTTCCAGCCCGCTCATCGTGCCGGTCGAAATTTTTTGAAATATTGACAAAGATGGCACTGGGTGCAAATTGATAGCACTAACCATTTCGCCCTTTACTGATCGGGGTGAAACCGGGGTCGATAGTTTTGTGCCACTACCGGTAAAAAATTTAAGTGCCACTACTGAAAAAAAACTTCAGTGTCGAGTGAAACTAAAATTAGAAAACAGGGTGTGGTTTTATTGGCGCCATGAAATTGGCGATAAGTAGCGAGGGGATTTTGACTTCGGGCGGACTGCACGACTCATCGTGAAAAGAGTCGTGCAAAGGGCATGCTTTATTCCGGGGCGTGGTCGCGCAAAAACACCAGATTGTCGGGTTTCGAATGTTCGGCGCTGTAGCGATAACCCTGCACATCGAATTGCTTGAGCTGTGCCGGATCGTCGATGCGTTCCTGAATCACAAAACGACTCATCAGGCCGCGCGCTTTCTTCGCGTAGAAACTGATGATCTTGTACTGGCCGTTCTTCTGATCCTTGAACTCGGTGTTGATGATCCGCGCCTTCAAGGCGCTGCGCTTGACCGCGGAAAAGTATTCGTTGGATGCAAGGTTGAGCAGCACGTCATCGCCCTGATCGGCCAACGCTTCGTTCAGCCATTCGCTGATGCGGGTGCCCCAGAACGCGTACAGATCCTTGCCACGGGCGTTGGCCAGTTTGGTGCCCATCTCCAGGCGATAGGGTTGCATCAGGTCCAGCGGGCGCAGCAGGCCGTAAAGGCCGGAGAGCATGCGCAGGTGCTTCTGCGCGTAATCGAATTGCGCCTCGCTGAATGACTGCGCGTCGAGGCCGGTGTAAACATCACCCTTGAATGCAAGCAGGGCCTGCTTGGCGTTCTCTGGTGTGAAGGCCGGTGTCCAACTGCCGAAACGCGCGGCATTGAGGCCACCGATCTTGTCGGACACGTGCATCAACTCGCTGATCTGCGCCGGACTGAGTTCGCGCAGTTGCTGGATCAATTCCTGCGAATGGTCGAGGTACTGCGGCTGGGTAAAGCGCTGGGTCGCCGGCGGTGTTTCGTAGTCGAGGGTCTTGGCGGGGGAAATCACCATCAGCATGAAGTCGTCTCCTTTGATCGTGGGGGCGATTCTAGGGGGTTGTCCTTGTTGACTCCAGCTATGAGCGTGATAGGTGATCGGTGGTGTCATGGAACAAGATCGCAGCCTTCGGCAGCTCCTACAGATTGCGCTCGACATGAAACCGCAATGAATTCAATGGGGACAGGTAGGAGCTGCCGAAGGCTGCGATCTTTTGATCTTTGTTTTGATCCACCCGCGATATAGTGCCGCGCGGGTTTTGTTATGGAGACATCCCTTTGCGCATTGTTCTTTTATTCACCGCGTGGCTGCTGAGCTTCACGGCCGTGGCGGCGCCCGGCGATGCGGCGACGCTGGATCGCACGACCTGGCCGGAGCAGCTGAGCAATCCGACCCTGTTCGATGTTGCGTCGCGGGCGGAAATCCTCATGTTCGCTCGCGGCCTGCTCGGCACCGAGTCCATCGACGAGGCGGCACTTGCCCAGCGCCTGGGTCTGCGCACGGTCAATATCGATGCGGTCAACCAGCTGCGCCAGCGCCTCTGGCAGCGTCTGCTCGCCAACTACAACCACGCCCAGCAAAGCTGCGATCAGGACGCCTCGTTCTGCTTCCTCGTCGAAGACCTGCCGACCCTGCGCGAGCAGGCGGCCAAGTTCGTGGTCAGCGATGACAGCTATTACACCAAGTGGGCCGAGCCGAGCCGGATCTTCCATTTGCAGTACCTCGACGAGCTGATGCGCAAGGCCGCGCTGTCACCGCAAACCAGTAATGAATTCGATCGTTTCGGCGACTACGAACGTAACGGCGAGGAAATGCACGACCGGCTGTTTCTGCTGACTTTCGACAGCGCCGCCAACGTGCAACCGGACAACACCGACTGGCTGACCGAGTACCTGCGCAAGTCCAATCTGAGCGCAACGTTCTTTGTGCTGGGCAAGGATATTCAGGCACGACTCGCCGGCCGTTCGGTCAGCAGCCTGCAGGCGAGCTTTTCCCGGCAGTGCGTGGGCGTGCAGGGCTGGGAATTCCGCTCCCACAGCCATTGGCAGGACTGGCAGGATTCAGTGCGGCGCAGCGCCGATCTGGTGAAGAACAAGTTGCCGGAAAACTACGTGCCGCTGTTCCGTCCGCCGGATGGCCAGCGCCGCAGTGACGCGCAAGGTTTCTTCAATACCCAGGGCCTGCAAGTAGCGCTGTGGGACATCGATGCTCAGGACGGCGCCGGCAAGCTCAAGGGCCCGGCGAGCGCGCAGCGGGTGCTGACCCTGATGCTGCTGTGGCGTCACGGGGTGATCAATTTCAACATGAAACAGGATGCGGTGAAGACGTCCTTGCCGTGGCTGATTACCCAGACTGCGCAGAGCGGCATCGGCTGGGAAGACTGTCAGGACGCGTTTCGTTGAGAAACGACAAAAAGCCCGGAAACATTGGGCTTGGGGTGATTTTAAGAAGGAATTCACTGCAGGCGGACTTCCGACTTTAGCGGTGTCTGGGGAGTCCGCCAAGGGCTTTTCGTCACTCTGCAAAATAAACTTAAAAAAACCGTCAAAGTACTTTTTTATGTCATCGGTTTTGGAGTATTACGAAGACAGACCGCCGAAACCTGCAACACAGGTGGCGTCTTCCCAGACTCCTATTGTGTGCAGTTCATCCAGGCCCTCGTGGATGAATTCGGCAGTCACCTCGAGGCGCAGCACTGTCAAGGTATTGCGTCGAATGGCTCCCACATAGGTGACCGAGTATGGATGATCACGGACGCAGCCCTTCCTCCAACCAGCCAATCCTGTATGTACTCGATACCAACGTATTGATTCACGATCCAAATGCCCTGCTGAATTTCGAAGAACACCACGTCGCCATCCCGATGACCGTGCTGGAAGAGCTGGACAAGCTCAAGAGCGGCCATCACAGCGTAGCCGCCGAATGCCGCCAGGCGATCCGCCTGATTGACAAGACCCTGGGCGATGCGTCCCCCGAAGACGTCGAACTGGGCGTGCCGATTCAGCGTGGCAAGGGCGGGCCGAAGGGCTTGCTGTCAATTCTGATGAGCAAGCAGGCCGAGTCGAACCTGATTCTGCCCGAGCACCTGAACGACAACAAAATCATCAACCAGTTGATCGATCTGCACACCCGTGACCCGCAGAAGCCAGTGGTGCTGGTCACCAAAGACATCAACATGCGCCTCAAGGCGCGCGCCTGTGGCATCGATGCCGAGGACTACAGCACCGACCAACTGGTCGATGACGTGTCCCTGCTGCCCAACGGCTACCACAACATGACCGGCTCGTTCTGGGACCGCGTGAGCAAGGTCGAAACCCGTCAGGACCATGGCCGCACCTGGCATCAGGTGCAATTGATCGACAACCTGCCGGCGGTGCACATCAACGAATTCATCATCGACGAGCAGGGTTTTGTCGGCTGGATCAAGGAAATCCAGGAAGACAAACTGCTGATCCTCGACCTGCATCAGGAACCGCTGCTGCATCAGGAGGCCTGGGGCCTGAAGCCGCGCGACATCTATCAGAGTCTGGCGCTGTACGCGTTGCTTGATCCGGACATTCATCTGGTCAACCTGTCCGGCGCTGCCGGGTCCGGTAAAACCATTCTGGCGCTGGCCGCTGCGATCGAGCAGACCATGGTCAGCAAACGCTATCGCCGCATCATCGCCACCCGCAGCGTCCAGGGTCTGGACCAGGAAATCGGCTTCCTGCCCGGCACCGAAGCGGAAAAAATGGAGCCCTGGCTGGGCGCCATCACCGACAACCTTGAAGCCTTGCACATGGATGACGAAAACACTCATGGCAGCGTCGATTACATCCTCAGTAAAGTGCCGTTGCAGTTCAAATCGCTCAACTACATTCGTGGTCGCAGCTTCCAGCAGAGCCTGATCCTGATCGACGAATGCCAGAACCTCACGCCGCACCAGATGAAGACCATCATCACCCGTGCCGGTGCCGGTTCCAAAGTGGTGTGCCTGGGCAACCTGGCACAGATCGATACCCCTTACCTGTCCGCGACCAGCTCCGGGCTGACCTACCTGACCGAACGCTTCAAGGATTTCCCCAACGGTGTGCACATCACCCTGCAAGGGGTGCCTCGCTCGATCCTGGCCGAATACGCCGAATCGCATTTGTAACCCTTCCCACAAGACCGGGCGGCCCTTAAAGCCGCCCGGTTTTTTATGCCTTACGCAGATCCCAATGTAGGAGCTGCCGAAGGCTGCGATCTTTTGATCTTGTTTTTAAAAATCAAAGTCAAAAGATCGCAGCCTTCGGCAGCTCCTGCACGAAGAACGCCATATTCGTGCGTGCGGATATCTGACCCACAGGTTTACAATCCACGCTCCTGATCAGGAGTAATTCCGTGCTGACTCATCTCGATTCCCAAGGTCGCGCCAACATGGTCGACGTCACTGAAAAAGCCGTGACGTTCCGTGAGGCGACGGCTCAAGCGCTGGTGCGCATGCTCCCCGAAACCCTGCAGATGATTGTCAGCGGTGGTCATCCCAAGGGCGACGTATTCGCTGTGGCGCGCATCGCCGGGATTCAGGCGGCGAAGAAAACCAGTGATCTCATTCCGCTGTGCCATCCGCTGATGCTGACGGGCGTCAAAGTCGAGCTCAGCGCCGAAGGCGAAGACAGCGTACGCATCGTCGCCCGCTGCAAGCTGTCCGGGCAGACCGGCGTCGAAATGGAGGCGCTGACCGCCGCCAGCGTCGCCGCCCTGACCATCTACGACATGTGCAAAGCCGTCGATCGTGGCATGACTATCGAAAGCGTGCGTCTGCTGGAAAAAGTCGGCGGCAAGAGCGGCCACTTCCAGGCGGAGCAGCCATGAACCTGACCGTGAAGTTTTTTGCCCGTTACCGTGAAGCGCTTGGCGTGGATTCGGTAAAGGTTGAAGGTGATTTCGCCACCGTCGATGACGTACGCGCACTGCTCGCGCAACGTGACGGCGCCGAGGTGTTGAGCGAGCAGAACCTGATGTGCGCGCGCAACGAGGATCTTTGCCAGCTCGACGAGCCGGTGGTCGATGGCGACGAAGTGGCGTTTTTTCCGACCGTGACCGGAGGCTGAGCTATGGCGATTCGGGTGCAGGCCATGCCGTTCGATCCGGGCGCTGAAGTCAATGCGATGCACGCGGCCAATGTTGGCGTTGGCGCGGTGGTGAGCTTTGTCGGTTACGTGCGCGACTTCAATGATGGTCTCGACGTGGCGGGAATGTTCCTGGAGCACTATCCGGGCATGACCGAAAAAGCCCTCGGCAAGATCGCTGTCGAAGCCGAGCAGCGCTGGCCGCTGCTGAAGCTGGAAGTGCTGCACCGCATCGGCGCGCTGGAACCGGGCGAGCCGATCGTCTTCGTCGGCGCCGCCAGCGCTCATCGCCAGGCCGCGTTCGATGCCTGCGCGTTCGTCATGGACTACCTGAAAACCCGCGCACCGTTCTGGAAGAAAGAAAACACCAGCGATGGACCGCGTTGGGTCGAAGGGCGCGACAGTGATCATGCTGCCGCCGATCGCTGGAAGAAGTAATTCCTGTAGCGCCCTCCAGTCAGTCTTCGCGAGCAGGCTCGCTCCCACAATTGGAATGCGTTCCCCTGTGGGAGCGAGCCTGCTCGCGAAGGCGTCATCTGCGACACCGAAAACCTCCACTCTCTACCCGATTGACGATTTGTACCTGAGAGTCCAGTATGGAATTCCAAGTACAAAAAAAGCTTCTGTCTTGCAGCTGATAGCTTGCCGCTTGTAGCTGCTTTCTTGCCAACAACCCGCGAGAGAACGAACATGAAGAAACTCCCCCTGATCACCGGTCTTGTCCTCAGCCTGCTGGCCTGTTCCAGCTCCTTTGCCGCCGAGAAAACCCTGCGCATCGGCATCGAAGCGGCTTATCCGCCGTTCGCATCGAAAACCGACAAAGGTGAAATCGTCGGTTTCGACTACGAAATCGGCAATGCCCTGTGCGCGCAGATGAAGGTCAAGTGCGTGTGGGTCGAAGGCGAGTTCGATGGGCTGATTCCTTCGCTGAAAGTGAAGAAGATCGACATGGCGCTGTCGTCGATGACCATCAACGAAGATCGCAAGAAGTCGGTGGATTTCAGCCACAAGTATTACTTCACGTCCTCGCGCCTGGTGATGAAGGAAGGCGCCAGCGTCGATGATCAGTACGCCAGCCTCAAAGGCAAGAATGTTGGTGTGCAGCGTGCGACCACCACTGATCGTTTCGCCACCGAGGTGTTCGAACCCAAAGGCATCAACGTCAAGCGCTACAGCAACAACGAAGAAATCTACATGGACCTGGCGGCGGGGCGCCTCGATGCGATTTTCGCCGACACCATTCCGCTCAATGACTTCCTGTCAATGCCGCGTGGCAAGGGTTATGCATTTGTCGGGCCGGAGTTGAAAGATCCCAGGTATGTTGGCGAGGGCGCGGGGATTGCGGTGCGCAAGGGCAATGCCGAGCTGGTCAGCCAGTTGAACAGCGCCATCGACGGGATTCGCGCGAGTGGCGAGTATCAGAAGATTTCCCAGAAGTATTTCCAGACCGACATCTACGGCGACTGATAAAAAGATCGCAGCCTTCGGCAGCTCCTACATGGGAATGCGTTCTCCTGTAGGAGCTGCCGAAGGCTGCGATCTTTTGCTTTTCAGCCCTTCAGTTCCTTCAAATGCTTGTACACCGTCGCCCGCCCCATGTTCAGCACATTGGCCACGTAGTTCGAGGCGCTCTTGCCCTTGAACGCGCCTTCGGCGTGCAGCGCCAGCACCAGTTCGCGTTTGTGATCGCGGGTCAGCAGGTTCAGGCTCAACTGCCGCTCGCGCAGCCAGGCGTGGAGGAAGGTGTTGATGCGTTCCTGCCAGTCATCACGGAACAGTGAGTCGGGCTGCGGAATCAGTTTGCTCGGCGAGAGAAACAGGTCCAGCGCCGCCTTGGCGTTCTCGAACAGGGAAATATTCAGATTGATGCACAGCACTGCGAGCGGTCGATCTTCACTGTCGCGCAGCACAGTGCTCAGGCTGCGAATCTTCTGACCGTCCCAGTTGAGCTTTTCGTACGGGCCGATGTTCCTGTCGCTGACATCGTCACTGAGCATGTCATCCAGCGACGAGTCGTCGCCGATCTCACGCTTGGACAGGTTGTTGGCGATGTAGTCGACCTTCTGCGTGCGCAGGTCGTGCAGCACCACTTCGGCATGGGGAAAGAACAGCGTGGCGATGGCGTCGGCGATGGCGCGGAAGTTATCCAGCGCCGGGTCGAATTCGGGGGCGGTCATGACAGTGGAGCTCCAGGCAGCGTCAGCGCCCCTTGTGCCGGGGCGCTGCGAGTGTGCCGCAATCTTTTCAGTGAGTCATCCGCAGGCTCGCTCAAGCGAGGCGGGCGGGGGAGAGCATGGCGCTGTCGAGGCCGAATTGCTGCAGGTGCTCGGGGAACGGCTCACCGCGCACCAGTGCCGCACTGGCCTGGCCCATCGCCGGCGACGTCTGGATACCGTAACCGCCCTGTGCGGCGACCCAGAACAGCCCCGGCACTTTTGAATCGAAACCGCTGAGCAGATCACCGTCCGCCACGAAACTGCGCAGACCGGCCCAGGTGCGAGTCGGGCGGCGGATGGTCAGCGTGGTGGCTTCTTCGATCTGATAAATGCCCATGGCGATGTCGAGTTCTTCCGGCTGCACGTCGTGCGGTTCGACCGGGTCGGCGTTGGCCGGCGAGCCGAGGAACATGCCGGCGTCGGGTTTCATGTAGAAGGATTCGTCGAGGCTGACCAGCATCGGCCAGTGATGAATATCCACGCCTTCCGGGCCGGCAAAGATAAATGCAGCGCGACGTTTCGGTTGCAGCCCCAGCGGCTGCGCACCGGCGAGGGCACCGATCCTGTCGGCCCAGGCACCGGCGGCGTTGATGAGCACCGGTGCGCTGAATGTCTCGCCATTGGTCTGCACGATCCACAGGCCATCGGCATCGCGGCTCACGCCGAGCACTTCGCAATCGGTGTGGACTTCGCCGTGGTTGCGTCGGATGCCGCGCAGGTAGCCCTGATGCAGCGCATCGGTATCGATGTCGCAGGCCGAAGGGTCGTAGATCGCGCCATGGACTTTGTCCCGGCGCAGGATCGGCAGGCGTGCGCAGGCTTCGTCGGCGCTGAGCAGTTGCATCTGCGGGACCGTGGCTTTGGCGCTGAGGTATTGATTGTTAAGTTCGGCAGGATCACCGATGAAGTCGACGGTCATTTCGCCGCGCGGGGTCAGCAGCGGATGCTCGCAGAAACCGCTCGGAGGACTGTCGAAGAAGGCGCGGCTGGCTTGGGTCAGTGCGCGTACCTGTGCGGTGCCATAAGCTGCGGTGTACAGCGCGGCGGAACGACCGGTGGAGTGATAGCCGGGATGGGTTTCACGCTCGAGCACGATCACTTTGCCGTGCGGCGCCAGCCAGAACCCGGTGGAAGCGCCGGCAATCCCGCCGCCGATGATGATGAAGTCTGCGTGGTTCATGAAAACTCCCAGGTAACGAGAACCCCGTAGGAGCTGCCGAGTGAAACGAGGCTGCGATCTTTTGATCTTGATCTTGATCTTGAAAAAACAGGATCAAAAGATCGCAGCCTTCGGCAGCTCCTACAGGGGATGTGTGGTGTCAGTGGTGCAGGTGATAAACCGCATTGGCCAAGGCAATGTCTTCCAGGCCCAAACCGATCGAGCGGAAAAACACATGCCGCTGGTAATCAGGGCGCGGGACTTTGTCGCTGAGCAAATCCGCCAGATCGCCCACAATCGATTCCTTGTGCCATCCATGCTGCTCAGCGGCAATCAACATCTCACCCGCCGACCCTGGCGTGGTCTGACGATAGTCGCAGAACACCTGCATGTCGTTGAGGCTGCCCGGCGGCACTTCATGTGCGCGGGGGGCGTTGGTGCTGATCGAGGTGATCAGCGCCGGTTTGCTCAATTCGGCAGGATCGATCACCGGCCCGGCAGACGAGGTGCAGAGCATGATCACGTCAGCTTCGGCGATAGCGGTCTCGCGGCTGTCGGCAATCTTCAGTTGCGGCGCGGTGGTCCTCAACACGGCCTGTGTCTCAGGATCTTCCAGCAGCGACGGCGAGTACACGCTGATGCTCTGCCAGTCGCGCAACGAATTCACGTAGTGCAGATGCGCCTGAGCAACCTTGCCACTGCCAATGATCGCCAGTCGTTTGGCATTCAACGGCGCGAGAGCGTCAACCGCTACAGCCGTGGTCGCGGCGGTGCGGGCGGTGGTCAGCTCACCGGCATCGCAGAGCAGCAGCGGCTGACCGGTTTTCATCGACATCAACAGTGTCCACGCTGTCACCAGCGCACCCTGATCACGAACGATGTACGGCGAAGTTTTCATGCCGTATACGCCGTCCTTGGCCAGCACGCCCAGATAATTGATGAAATCGCCGGCACCTTGCGGAAACTCCACCAATTGCTGAGCTGGCTGCACGGCGTTACCGCAGGCGAGATCGCGAAACAGCTGGCGCAGGATCTGCGGCACATCGATTCGGGCCAGCAGTTCACGGGCGTGGGCTTGATCGATCACATACGGCGTACTGGACATTTCGCGCTCCAAACCTAAACTTATTTTTCCATTATGGACTTTTAGTTTTGTTGGGCAACCGTCAGGCAAAAAAAAAGCGCAGTCCGTTTCCGGCTGCGCTTTTTCATTTCTTGCGCTTCACTGCGGGCGCTTGCGCTCAACTGCGCGCAGCAGATGCGTCGGCGGCGTTTCGCAGCTGATTTTGCGACCAAGCTTTTCTTCGATGGACGGCAACTGATAGGAGTCGTCTTCACCGGCGAAGCTGATCGAAACACCGTCAGCGCCCGCGCGACCGGTACGGCCGATGCGGTGCACGTAGTCGTCCGGCACTTCCGGCAGGGTGAAATTGATCACGTGGCTGATGCCGTCGATGTGAATACCGCGACCGGCGACATCGGTGGCCACCAGCACGCGAATC
Source organism: Pseudomonas sp. 1L-B-1-E-C1 (assembly GCF_057291835.1). Taxonomy (NCBI): domain Bacteria; kingdom Pseudomonadati; phylum Pseudomonadota; class Gammaproteobacteria; order Pseudomonadales; family Pseudomonadaceae; genus Pseudomonas; species Pseudomonas sp. 1L-B-1-E-C1. Next base: position 304,731 of record NZ_JBXAWN010000004.1, read on the forward strand.
TTGCCTTCGCGGAAACCTTCCAGGGTCTTGATGCGCTTGTGCTGCGGCACGTCGCCGGACAACTGCGCGGCGTTGATGCCGTCACGCACCAGGCGCTCTTCGATACGGCGCACTTCGTCCTTGCGGTTGGCAAAGACGATGACCCGCTCCCAACCGTTGTCGTTGACCAGGTTGTAGAGCAGTTTGTATTTGTCGGCTGCGGCCACGGCGTAGATGTGCTGCTCGACGTTCTCGTTGGCGACGTTGGTGATTTCGATTTCGACAATGGCCGGGTCGGTGGTCCATTGCTTGGCGAGGTTCATTACGTCTTCGGTGAAGGTCGCGGAAAACAGCAGGGTCTGGCGCTCGGACTTCGGCGGGGTCTGGCGAATGATCTGTCGCACTTGCGGGATGAATCCCATGTCGAGCATGCGGTCGGCTTCGTCCAGCACCATTACTTCGACCATGTCCAGGTGCACGTCGCCGCGCTGGTTGAAGTCGAGCAAGCGGCCCGGTGTCGCAACGAGAATGTCGCAATGGCGCGCTTCGAGGTGCTTGAGCTGTTTGTCGAAGTCCATGCCACCGACGAATGTCATCACGTTGAGGCCGGTGTACTTGGTCAGGTCAGCGGCGTCCTTGGCGATCTGCACCACCAGCTCGCGGGTCGGCGCGATGATCAGTGCGCGCGGTTCGCCCATGTAGCGCTCTTTCGGCGGCGGCGTCTGCAGCAATTGGGTGATGATCGAGATCAGGAACGCGGCGGTCTTGCCGGTGCCGGTCTGCGCGCGGCCGATGGCGTCTTTGCCGGCGAGGGTGAAGCCCAGCACCTGCGCCTGGATCGGCGTGCAATACGGAAAGCCCAGGTCCTGGATGGCGTGCATCAGTTCCGGAGCAAGCTTGAAATCGTGAAAGCGGGTTTTGCCTTCCTGTGGCTCGACGACGAAGTCTTCGAGTTTCCATGGAATTACCGGTGCCTTGGGCTTCGGTTCGCGACGCGGTCTGGCCGGTTTCGGCGCTTCGCTGCGCGCAGGCTCGACGGCAATTGGCGCGGCCGTAGCGGGTTTTTCTTCTGGCTTCGGTGTGGCTGCGGGAGCGGGGCGGTCGGCCTGCGGGGCATCGGTGCGATGACCGGGGGCGTGCGACGGCGCGCTGGAAACTGGCGCGAGCTGCTCAGCCTCGCTTTTACCGAACATCTTCTTGAGTGCTTTGAGCACGGTCATCTCATCAATTGGTTAAGGAATGTACGCCGGCCAGTGTAATGCAAGAATCGGGCGCGGCGTAGTAGGAGGGATCAAAGGGCAGGGATTGGTCGCCAATCAGCGCAGACGTTCGCTCAACCAGGCGCCGATGTCGCGAATCTCTTCAGGTAACACTTCGTGCTCCATTGGGTATTCCTGCCATGTCACGGTGACACCATGCTTCTTCAAATGCTCGTAAGCGCTGCGGCCCATCGAGTTCTGTACCACGTTATCGAACTGGCCATGCAGTGAGAGCACCGGAATGCGCTGCTGACTGGCGGATAATTCCATTTCATCGCTGAAAGTCGGTGCGTAAGTCGACAACGCCAGCACCCCACCCAACGGCCCCTGCCATTTCACAAATGCGGTATGCAGCACCACCGCACCGCCCTGGGAAAACCCGGCAAGAAAAATCCGCGAGGCGTCTATTCCGCTGGCGCGCTCGCCTTCGATCAGTTCGATGATGCGATCTGCCGACGCTTCCAACTGGTCACGGTCAATCGCCCGCGCCGGGCTCATCGCTTTAATGTCGTACCAGCTGGGCATGGCATATCCGCCATTTATCGTCACTGGAAGGGTGGGTGCCTGGGGCAGCACAAAACGTGTGCTCAGCAGAGTTTCCTGCAGCGCCTCGGCAACCGGCAGGAAGTCGTAGCGGTCGGCGCCGAGGCCGTGCAGCCAGATTACGCAGGCATCTGCGGGCTTGACAGGCTGAAGAATCAAGGGCTCGGTCATGTCTGCTCCAAAAATGTGCGGGCGCTCTCATTGAGTGCGTGATGAAAGTGCGCGCCCGGCTGATCCGTTAACAAGTTGTCGCAAGGTTACAAGTTTAGCTATTGACGTGTCGCGCATTCACTTTGGCAAGCGGTGTGGTACGGCCTTTGCTATGGAGGATTCCGTACGAAGCGTCCTACGCGTGTCGGTAACACTATCAGTCTACGTCGCGCGATGGGACAGCAACGAATCCGGTGATGGATGTTCGCCAATGGCCGCTACGGGCTTAGCGAACGTGAAAGGGCTACAGCCCGTTCGGCCGATTGGTGAGAAGTGAGTGATCCATGATGTGGATTTTCTCCTACTAGACTCATAGCGAAGGTCTTACGTCGGTTGACCCCAAAAAAAGCCAACACGGGTCAACAACGCCTCAAAAGGGTGCGACAGGGCTCAAGCTCCGACACAACAAGAGCAAAACTGGAGGTTTGAATGAAGATGTTGAAATCCACTCTGGCGGTCGTGACTGCTGCAGCAGTACTCGGCGTCAGCGGGTTCGCTCAGGCGGGTGCAACCCTGGATGCGGTACAGAAAAAAGGTTTCGTGCAGTGTGGCGTGAGCGACGGCCTGCCGGGCTTCTCGGTACCGGATGCGACCGGCAAGATCCTCGGCATCGACGCCGACGTCTGCCGCGCTGTGGCCGCAGCCGTTTTCGGCGATGCCAACAAGGTCAAGTTCAGCCAGTTGAACGCCAAGGAGCGCTTCACCGCGCTGCAATCGGGCGAGATCGACATCCTGTCGCGCAACACCACCATGACCAGCTCCCGTGACGCGGGCATGGGCCTGAAATTCCCGGGCTTCATCACCTACTACGACGGCATCGGCTTTCTGGTGAACAACAAGCTGGGCGTGAAAAGTGCCAAAGAGCTCGACGGCGCTACCATTTGCATCCAGGCCGGTACCACCACCGAACTGAACGTTTCCGACTACTTCCGTGGCAACGGTCTGAAATACACCCCGATCACCTTCGACACCTCCGATGAAAGCGCCAAGTCGCTGGAATCCGGTCGTTGCGACGTGCTGACCTCCGACAAGTCCCAGCTGTTCGCCCAGCGCAGCAAGCTGGCCTCGCCGAAGGACTACGTGGTTCTGCCGGAAACCATTTCCAAGGAACCACTGGGCCCGGTCGTACGTAACGGTGACGACGAGTGGCTGGCGATCGTGCGTTGGGTTGGCTACGCGCTGCTCAATGCCGAAGAAGCCGGCATCACTTCGAAGAACGTCGAAGCTGAAGCCAAGTCGACCAAGAACCCGGACGTGGCCCGTATGCTCGGCGCTGACGGCGAGTACGGCAAAGACCTGAAACTGCCGAAAGACTGGGTCGTGCAGATCGTCAAGCAAGTCGGCAACTACGGTGAAATCTTCGAGAAAAACCTCGGCAAGAGCACTCCGCTGGAAATCGACCGTGGCCTGAACGCCCTGTGGAACAACGGCGGCATTCAGTACGCACCACCAGTGCGCTAATGGTTCTATCACCCGGCGGGCCAACCGCCGGGTGATGTTCTTGTTCCATTTCTTTCGGGGCACTTCATGCAAAATTCTATCGGCGCACCAAAGCAGAGGCTCAGCCTCAGCGATCCACGAGTGCGTGCGTGGCTATTCCAGATCATCACAGTTGTGGCGGTGGTCTCGCTTGGCTGGTACCTGTTCGACAATACGCAAACCAACCTTCAGCACCGGGGCATCACCTCCGGCTTCAGCTTTCTGGAGCGCAGTGCCGGGTTCGGCATCGCTCAACACCTGATCGACTACACCGAAGCGGACAGCTACGCCCGGGTGTTTGTCATCGGCCTGCTCAACACCCTCCTGGTGACCTTTATCGGCGTGATTCTGGCGACGATTCTCGGTTTCATCGTCGGCGTGGCGCGGCTGTCGCAGAACTGGATCATCGCCAAACTGGCGACGGTGTATGTGGAAGTGTTCCGCAACATTCCGCCACTGCTGCAGATCCTGTTCTGGTACTTCGCGGTGTTCCTGACCATGCCAGGACCGCGCAACAGCCACAACTTCGGCGACACCTTCTTCGTCAGCAGCCGTGGCCTGAACATGCCGGCCGCACTCGCAGCTGACGGCTTCGGGGCGTTCGTGGTCAGTATCGTGCTGGCGATCGTCGGCATCGTGCTGATGTGCCGCTGGGCCAACAAGCGTTTCGAAGAAACCGGCGTGCCGTTCCACAAGTTCTGGGCCGGCCTGGCGATTCTGCTGGTGATCCCGACCCTATCCGCGCTGATCTTCGGTGCTCCGCTGCATTGGGAAATGCCTGAGCTCAAGGGCTTCAACTTTGTCGGCGGCTGGGTGCTGATCCCGGAACTGCTGGCCTTGACCCTCGCACTCACGGTGTACACCGCAGCGTTCATTGCCGAGATCGTGCGTTCCGGGATCAAGTCGGTCAGCCATGGCCAGACCGAAGCGGCGCGTTCCCTCGGCCTGCGCAACGGCCCGACCCTGCGCAAGGTGATCATCCCGCAAGCCCTGCGCGTGATCATTCCGCCGCTGACCAGCCAATACCTCAACCTGGCGAAAAACTCTTCGCTGGCCGCCGGTATCGGTTATCCGGAGATGGTGTCGCTGTTCGCTGGCACCGTGCTCAACCAGACCGGGCAGGCCATCGAAGTGATTGCCATCACCATGAGCGTGTACCTGGCGATCAGTATCAGCATTTCCCTGCTGATGAACTGGTACAACAAGCGCATTGCGCTGATCGAGCGGTAAGGAAAAGCGCATGAGTACTCATACTTTCAAACCCGACATGCCTCCACCCAACAGCAGCATCGGCGTGGTGGCGTGGATGCGCGCGAACATGTTCTCCAGTTGGCTCAACACCCTGCTGACGCTGTTTGCGTTCTACCTGATTTATCTGGTGGTACCTCCGATCCTCAGTTGGGCCATCGTCGATGCCAACTGGGTCGGCACCACCCGCGCCGACTGCACCAAGGAAGGCGCCTGCTGGGTGTTCATCCAGCAGCGGTTCGGCCAGTTCATGTACGGCTATTATCCGACCGAACTGCGCTGGCGCGTCGACCTGACCGTGTGGCTGGCGGTCATCGGCGCAGCACCGCTGTTCATCTCGCGCATGCCGCGTAAAGCGGTCTATGGCCTGAGCTTCCTGGTGCTGTACCCGATCATCGCCTTCACCTTGCTGCACGGCGGTTTCGGTCTGACCACCGTGCCGACCAGCCAGTGGGGCGGGCTCATGCTGACCCTGGTGATTGCCACCGTCGGCATCGCCGGGGCGTTGCCGCTGGGTATCGTGCTGGCGCTGGGACGGCGTTCGAACATGCCGGCGATTCGTGTGGTCTGCGTGACCTTCATCGAGTTCTGGCGCGGCGTGCCGTTGATCACGGTGTTGTTCATGTCCTCGGTCATGCTGCCGCTGTTCCTGCCCGAAGGCATGAACTTCGACAAACTGCTGCGGGCGCTGATCGGCGTGATCCTCTTCCAGTCGGCATACGTCGCCGAAGTGGTGCGCGGCGGTCTGCAAGCGATTCCCAAAGGGCAGTACGAAGCGGCTGCGGCGATGGGCCTCGGTTACTGGCGTTCGATGGGCCTGGTGATTCTGCCGCAAGCCCTGAAGCTGGTAATCCCGGGCATCGTCAACACGTTCATTGCGCTGTTCAAGGACACCAGCCTGGTGATCATCATCGGCCTGTTCGACCTGCTCAACAGCGTCAAGCAAGCCGCCGCCGACCCGAAATGGCTGGGCATGGCCACTGAAGGCTACGTGTTCGCCGCCCTGGTGTTCTGGATTTTCTGTTTTGGTATGTCGCGCTATTCCATGCATCTGGAACGCAAGCTCGACACTGGCCACAAGCGTTAGGAGTTCTCTGTAAATGAGCGAAGCAATCAAAAAGCCTGTGGGTCCGGAAGGCATCATCCAGATGCAGGGCGTGAACAAGTGGTACGGCCAGTTTCACGTACTCAAAGACATCAACCTCAACGTCAGGCAGGGCGAGCGCATCGTGCTGTGCGGCCCGTCGGGTTCCGGTAAATCCACCACGATCCGTTGCCTGAATCGTCTGGAAGAACACCAGCAGGGCCGCATCGTCGTCGATGGCGTGGAACTGACCAACGACCTCAAGCAGATCGAAGCGATCCGCCGCGAAGTCGGCATGGTGTTCCAGCACTTCAACCTGTTCCCGCACCTGACCATATTGCAGAACTGCACCCTGGCGCCGATGTGGGTGCGCAAGATGCCCAAGCGCAAGGCCGAGGAAATCGCCATGCATTACCTGGAGCGCGTACGCATTCCGGAGCAGGCGCACAAGTATCCGGGGCAACTGTCCGGCGGTCAGCAACAGCGTGTGGCGATCGCCCGCGCCCTGTGCATGAAGCCGAAAATCATGCTGTTCGACGAACCGACTTCAGCACTCGATCCGGAGATGGTGAAGGAAGTGCTGGACACCATGATCGGTCTGGCCGAAGACGGCATGACCATGCTCTGCGTGACCCACGAAATGGGCTTCGCCCGCACCGTGGCCAATCGCGTGATCTTCATGGACAAGGGCGAAATCGTTGAACAGGCGGCGCCGAACGACTTCTTCGACAATCCGCAGAATGATCGGACCAAGTTGTTCTTGAGTCAGATTTTGCATTGATGGTTTGTGGGTAAAAACGAACCCGGCCTTGTGCCGGGTTTGTTTTTTTGTGGGTCAGGATACGGTCAGGGTTTCGTGTTCTTTGTGGATGGTGTACTTGAACGCACCTCTCAAGTCAGCTCCTTCGGCCAAGACTTTCGCATCGGCAAGCAAGTGCGGGTAACGATCCAGCAACCGCATCAAAAGCATCAACGCCTTTGGCGGCAGCAATTCGCCTCGTTCGTACCTTGAAAATGCGTTGTGGCCTCCACCTGACAGCAGTTGCACCGTCTCTTTTTGCGTTAAGTGCAATTTGCGCCGGATGCGCTTCATCTCGGAACCGATCATTTGCCGAGCAGCGATGACCAGTTCATCGCCCGCTTCCGTGTAACGATCAGCGCTATCGGTGCTGTCATCCCACTCGACCTCCCCGCACTGCCGGCATTCCCAGCCAGCAAGATCATCTACGCGGCGCTCCATGCCTTTGACACTCAGGGTCTCACCGCGACCCTCGAAATGCCTCATTCCCTCACGGGCACCACAGCTGAAACATTGCCGGGTTTTCATGGGTTTTTCTCCTTGAAGGAGATTACCGGTGCTCCGCCGGCAGGGCGGTATGTCACCTTGATGTAAATCTCCAGGCCTTTTGAGTTGATGTGATACACGTCCTGCCAGACTCGGTGATCGTCATAGGTGGTCATCGATTTGTACAACATCCAGTTCTGCAACTCGAAAATGATCTCCTGCATTTCTGTGAAGCTAAAACCGAGGTCGAGACCGGTTTTTTCCGCGGTCTTGGTGAAAGCTTGTCTGCCAAGTCGTCTGACGTCCGCCTTGATCACCGCCAAGTCGTAATGGGGTGTGTTCTTTTCCATAAGAAGCCCAAACCCTGTCCCTGAAATTACCCTTAAAGGGTAATTTTGACCAATCGAAAATGCCGCTCCATGTGTCTCCGATTGACCCTAGGTGGTTGCCGTCCTACATGGGTCTGACTAACATGTCGGAAAATTCATCCTATGATTGGATGAAAAGGCGAGGCTCATGTCCGAAATTTTCCCTTTGATCAAGCGATCCCTGGTCGATCAGGCGCTGGACCAACTGCGTCAGCGCATCAACAGCGGTGCGTGGCAGGTCGGAGAGCGGCTACCGACGGAGCCTGAGCTATGCGCCGAGCTGGGCATCAGCCGCAACACGGTGCGCGAAGCGATGCGCGTCCTGGCGTTTTCCGGGCTGATCGAAATTCGCCAGGGCGACGGCAGTTATCTGCGTGCAGTGGTCGATCCGCTGGATACGCTGAAAGCGTTGTCCCGCTGTTCCCTGGAGCAGGCCCGGGAGACCCGGCACATCCTTGAAGTCGAGGCCATTGGCCTGGCGGCGTTGCGTCGTACCGATGAGGATCTGGCGGCGCTGCGTGAAGCGCTCGGCACCAGCGGCAGCCACTACCACGGCGATCTCGACACCTACATCGCCTGCGATCTGGTGTTCCATCGGCGTCTGGTCGACGCCGCGCACAACCCGACCCTCAGCGAGCTGTATCGCTATTTCTCCAGCATCGTCGGCGCGCAATTGCGCCAGACCCTGAATATCTCCCCGCGCCGTCAGGAAGTGTTCGACTTGCATATCGACTTGCTCGATGCGGTCGAGCAACGCGACCCGGAACGGGCCAAAGCCTTGTCGAGGCAGTTGATCAATGAACCTTGAAACCGAGAAAACCATGTCCCGCACTGAGTTATCCACAGGGTCGAAACGCACCCCCGAGCTGGATGAGTTGCTGATCGATGCCGAGGCTGATGACGAGCAGGTGCAGCAAAGCCATCCGTTGGTAAAACGCCCGTGGCTGTTGCTGCTCGGGCTGATTCTGGTGGCGCTGAACCTGCGTCCGGCGCTGTCAAGCATGGCGCCGCTGCTTAGCGAAGTCTCTAGAAGTCTCGGACTGTCTGCGGCGCAGGCGGGCTTGCTGACCACTTTGCCGGTGCTGTGCCTGGGCTTGTTCGCGCCGCTGGCGCCGATCCTGGCGCGACGTTTCGGCGCTGAACGGGTGGTGTTGGGCATTCTGCTGACGCTGGCCTGCGGGATTATCCTGCGCAGCAATTTCGGTGAGATCGGTCTGTTCGCCGGCAGTGTGCTCGGCGGCGCCAGCATCGGCATCGTCGGCGTGCTGCTGCCGGGCATCGTCAAACGCGACTTCGCCAAGCACGCCGGGACCATGACCGGCGTCTACACCATGGCCCTGTGCCTGGGCGCGGCGATGGCGGCGGGTTCGACCGTGCCGCTGAGTGAACACTTCGGCAACAGTTGGGCGATGGGCCTGGGCTTCTGGGTGATTCCGGCATTGGTGGCGGCGGTTTTCTGGCTGCCACAAGTCGGCTCCAAACATGGCGCACACAACGTCGCCTATCGCGTGCGCGGGTTGCTGCGTGATCCGCTGGCCTGGCAGGTGACCTTGTACATGGGCCTGCAATCGTCGCTGGCCTACATCGTGTTTGGCTGGTTGCCGTCGATCCTCATCGGGCGCGGGCTGACACCGACTCAGGCCGGATTGGTGCTGTCCGGTTCGGTGATCATTCAGCTGGCCAGTTCGCTGGCCGCGCCGTGGCTGGCGACCCGGGGCAAGGATCAGCGCCTAGCGATCGTCGTGGTCATGGCGCTGACCCTGGCGGGCCTGTTCGGTTGCCTGTACGCACCGATCGAAGGTCTGTGGGGCTGGGCGATTCTGCTCGGGCTGGGGCAGGGCGGGACGTTCAGTTTGGCCCTGACCCTGATCGTGCTGCGCTCGCGCGATTCCCATGTTGCGGCAAACCTGTCGAGCATGTCCCAGGGCTTTGGCTACACGCTGGCGTCCATGGGGCCGTTCGCCGTGGGCGTGGTGCATGACTGGACCGGGGGCTGGAATGCGCTGGGCTGGATCTTCGGCATTATTGGCGCCGGTGCGATCATTGCCGGGCTGGGTGCAGGGCGCGCGTTGTACGTCCAGGTGCAAAGCGAAAAGATCTGAATGCACTGGTTGCAAATGTGGGAGCGAGCCTGCTCGCGAAATCGGTATTTCAGTCAACACGAATGTTGAATGTTGAATTGCCTTCGCGAGCAGGCTCGCTCCCACAAGGGTTTTGCGTATTGCCGATAGTGTTTCTTCGCGCGGCGGATTATGGTGCTGGCAATCTGTACCTATTTCTTTGGAGATTGCCTTGAGCGAAGCCCACAGCGCCCTGATCACCCGCTTCTACCAGGCCTTCCAGCGCCTCGACGCCGACGCCATGGCCGCGTGCTACACCGATGACGTGGTCTTCAGCGATCCGGCCTTTGGTGAACTGCGCGGGCGCGATGCCGGCGACATGTGGCGCATGCTCACCACCCGCGCCAAAGACTTTTCGTTAACCTTCGACAACGTCCGCGCCGACGAGCGTACCGGTGGCGCACATTGGGTCGCGACTTACCTGTTCAGCCAGACCGGCAATGTCGTGGTCAACGATATCCAGGCGCGCTTCGTCTTCCGCGACGGCAAGATCTGCGAGCACCACGATCACTTCGATCTGTGGCGCTGGTCGCGGCAAGCGCTGGGCTTCAAAGGCCTGCTGCTGGGCTGGACGCCGCTGGTGCGCAACGCCGTGCGGGCCCAGGCGGGCAAGGGACTGAAGGCATTTCAGGCCGGGCGCTGATAAGATCGCCGCCTGTTTTCCTACACGTTCATATCCCGAAGTGACCAGCCTGAGCGAAAAATCCGTAGACGCTGCCGAACCAGTGTGCAAATCCTGGTTCGTTTACCTCGTGCGTGCTGCCAATGGCTCGTTGTACTGCGGAATCAGCGACGACCCGGTGCGTCGTTTCGCCAAGCACCAGAGCGGCAAAGGCGCGCGGTTCTTCCTCTCCAGTCCGGCCATGGCGCTGGTCTACACTGAACGTTGTCGCGACAAAAGCGATGCTCTGCGTCAGGAGCGGCTGATCAAGAAACTCAGGAAAAGCGCCAAGGAATGCCTCGTCGCCTCTTATCAATCTGACTGATTGGTTCCCATCAGGCAGATCGGTAGGCCTGTCAGGCAATGCGCGCTAAGCTGCGCATTCACTTTTCCAGCGGCGGAGCCGAGCATGTCCGAGTTGATTCTCCATCATTACCCGACCTCTCCATTTGCCGAGAAGGCCCGCCTGCTGCTGGGCTTCAAAGGCTTGTCGTGGCGCTCGGTGCATATCTCGCCGGTGATGCCGAAACCGGATCTGACCGCTCTGACCGGCGGCTACCGCAAGACGCCGGTGCTGCAGATTGGCGCAGACATTTATTGCGACACCGCACTGATCGCTCGACGCCTGGAACAGGAAAAAGCCCTGCCGGCGTTCTTCCCCGAAGGCCAGGAGATGACCAGCGCCAGTTTTGCGGCGTGGGCCGACTCGGTGGTGTTTCAACACGCGGTGAGCCTCGTATTCCAGCCGGAATCGGTGGCCGTGCGTTTCGGCAAATTGCCGCCGGAAGCGATCAAGGCGTTTCTCGCCGACCGTGCCGGGTTGTTCAGTGGTGGGAGTGCCACGCGTCTGTCCGCCGAGCAGGCCAAGCACCAGTGGCCGACGATCATGGCGCGGCTGGAGCAGCAGTTGCAGCGCGAGCAGGGTGACTTCCTGTTTGGCGAACCATCGATTGCCGACTTCGCCCTGGCGCATCCGCTATGGTTCCTCAAGGCGACCCACGTGACGGCGCCGCTGGTGGATGAGTATCCGGCGGTTGCGGCGTGGCTGGGTCGGGTGCTGGGTTTCGGCCATGGTGCGGCGAGCGAGATGTCTTCCGCCGAGGCATTAGAGGTAGCGCGCAACGCGACGCCAGCTGTATTGCCGGATGAGCAGTTCGTTGATCCGAACGGGTTCCAAGCGGGGCAGCAAGTGGCGATTGCAGCGACGGATTACGGGGTTGATCCGGTGCTGGGTGAGTTGCTGTTTGCTGGCAGTGAAGAGCTGATCATTCGCCGTGAAGACGAACGTGGCGGTGTGGTGCATGTGCACTTTCCGCGTTTTGGTTTCCGTATCGAAGCGCGCTAAAAGCAAAAGATCGCAGCCTTCGGCAGCTCCTACACCGATCTCATGTAGGAGCCGCCGAAGGCTGCGATCTTTTGATCCTGATTTTATTTCAGGGCTGCGAGGATTTCGTCCGGATCAAACCCGCGAATCAACGTGCCGTTCACATCGATCAGCGGAATGCCGTGTCCACCCAATGCCTCGTACGCCTTGCGCGCATCGGCATCCTTCTCGATATCAAACTCCTTGAACGGTATGCCCTTGCTGTCGAGAAAGCGTTTGGTCTGTTTGCAGTAGCCGCACCAGTCGGTGGCGTAGAGCACGACATTGGCCTGCGCCTGCGTCTGCTGCGAGACCATCTGCGAGGGATTGAATACCCGCTCGATCTTGCCCCAGTTCTGATAGACCACGACCACCAGCAGCACCAGGGCGACTTTTTTCAGTACATTGCCGAGCATCAGTTACGCCGCTTCAGCTGGTCGGTCAGCGAAGTCGGCAGGCCTTTGATGATCAGGGTACCGTTCTCTTCGTCGTACTCGATCTTCGAGCCCAGCAGGTGCGCTTCGAAGCTGATCGACAGGCCTTCGGCGCGGCCGGTGAAGCGGCGAAATTGATTGAGGGTGCGTTTGTCCGCCGGAATCTCTGGCGACAGGCCATAGTCCTTGTTGCGGATGTGATCGTAGAAGGCTTTCGGGCGTTCTTCGTCGATCAGCTCCGACAGTTCTTCAAGGCCCATCGGTTCGCCGAGCTTGGCCTGGCTGCTGGCGTAGTCGACCAGGGTCTTGGTTTTCTCGCGGGCCGAGTCTTCCGGCAGGTCTTCGCTTTCGACAAAGTCACTGAAGGCCTTGAGCAGGGTGCGCGTTTCGCCGGGGCCGTCGACGCCTTCCTGGCAACCGATGAAGTCGCGGAAATACTCCGAGACCTTCTTGCCATTCTTGCCCTTGATGAACGAGATGTACTGTTTCGACTGCTTGTTGTTCTGCCATTCGGAAACGTTGATCCGCGCTGCCAGATGCAACTGGCCAAGGTCCAGATGGCGCGATGGCGTTACGTCGAGCTCGTCGGTTACCGCCACACCTTCGCTGTGGTGCAGCAGGGCGATGGCCAGGTAGTCAGTCATGCCTTGCTGATAGTGGGCGAACAGCACGTGGCCACCCACCGACAGGTTGGATTCTTCCATCAGCTTCTGCAGATGCTCGACGGCGACTTTGCTGAATGCGGTGAAGTCACGGCCGCCTTCCATGTACTCCTTCAGCCAGCCGCTGAAGGGGAACGCGCCGGATTCCGGATGGAACAGGCCCCAGGCTTTGCCCTGTTTGGCGTTGTAGCTTTCATTGAGGTCGGCAAGCATGTTTTCGATGGCGGCGGACTCGGCCAGTTCAGAGTCACGGGCGTGCAGAACTGCGGGCGTGCCGTCGGGTTTTTTGTCGATCAGGTGGACGATGCAATGACGGATCGGCATGGGCTTCTCGGCTGTTGGAAGGGAGGAAGGCAGGCTCCCCCGAAAAAGCGCTCAGTGTACCGCAACCACTGGTTTTGGCGCGGGTTGCACGGCAAAACCGGGGCGCGCGCCCGGCCTTAAGCGATTTTTTACCGATTTAGCGCAATAAAGCTGACCAAATGGGTAGCTAGAGGCGGATATTTCCTTGTCGCTGTGCTAGTTTTGCGCGGTCTTACGCGAAGTCACTGCGTTAAGCGTGCATTCAGCATTTGTCAGGTCGAACCAAACCCTGATTTCGGCATCTATAACCCGACTCGTCGTGGTAATCGCCGAGGGTGCCAGATCCAGAAGATCGGGCTCGATGGCTGACACTGCACTCTGCAATCCATATGAATTTGATAGGGAAGGAACACTACATGGCTCTTACTAAAGACCAACTGATCGCCGACATCGCTGAAGCTATCGACGCGCCGAAAACCACCGCGCGTAACGCTCTGGACCAACTGGGCCAAATCGTTGCCGATCAGCTGGAAAACGGCGGCGAAATCACCTTGCCAGGTATCGGCAAGCTGAAAGTGACCGAGCGTCCTGCCCGCACTGGCCGTAACCCTTCGACCGGCGCTGCCATCGAAATCCCTGCAAAGAAAGTGATCAAGCTGGTTGTGGCCAAAGGCCTGACCGACGCTGTGAACAAGTAAGACGCAGCGATAAAAAAACCGTGCTTCGGAGTGATCCGGGGCACGGTTTTTTTGTGTCTGTGATTTGACGGTCAAGTCGCGGGCAAATGTGGGAGCGAGCCTGCTCGCGAAAGCGGTGGGTCAGTCGATATTGAAGCTGACTGACAGGCCGCTTTCGCGAGCAGGCTCGCTCCCACAGGGGGAATCCGCTGTGCTAGCGCGTCCAGCGCTCGCGCCGCCAGATCTGCTGCTCGGACTTGGTCTGGAAGGTCCAGGCGACAAAGCGGCTCTGCTTCTGCCCCTGCGACATTTCCACCACCTGGCTCTCCAGCACACCGGCCTTCTTCAGCGCGGTTTCAATGGCCGGCAGGTTCGAAGCTTTCGACACCAGCGTGCTGAACCACAACACCTTGTGCTGGAAGTTCGCGCTCTCGGCGATCAATTGCGTCACGAAACGTGCTTCGCCACCTTCACACCACAGCTCCGCCGACTGGCCGCCGAAGTTCAGCACCGGCAGCTTGCGTTTCGGATCGGCCTTGCCCAGGGCGCGCCACTTGCGCTCGCTGCCCTTGGTCGCTTCTTCCATCGAAGCGTGGAAGGGCGGGTTGCACATGGTCAGGTCAAAGCGTTCGCCCGGCTCCAGCAAGCCGATCAGGATGTGCTTGCGGTTTTCCTGCTGGCGCAGCTGGATGACCTTGCTCAGATCGTTGGACTGCACGATGGCTTTGGCCGCCGCCACGGCGGTCGGGTCGATTTCCGAACCGAGGAAGTGCCAGCGGTATTCGCTGTTGCCGATCAGCGGATACACGCAGTTGGCGCCCATGCCGATGTCCAGCACATTGACGATCGCGCCGCGCGGCACCTTGCCGTCGTTCATGCTCGCCAGCAGGTCGGCGAGAAAGTGCACGTAATCGGCACGGCCCGGCACCGGTGGGCAGAGGTAGTCTGCCGGAATGTCCCAATGTTGAATGCCATAGAACGACTTGAGCAGCGCACGGTTGAACACGCGCACCGCGTCGGGGCTGGCGAAGTCGATGCTTTCCTTGCCGTACGGGTTGGTGATCACAAACCTGGCCAGTTCCGGCGTGGTCTTGATCAGCGCCGGGAAGTCGTAACGACCCTGATGGCGATTGCGCGGGTGCAGGCTGGCCTTTTCACGCGGCTCAACGGCTTTGGCCGGGGTCGCGGAGTCAGGCTTCTTGCGCGCAGGTTTAGGTGTGCGGGGGGCGTTCATGGCGTGGTCGATTCGGGTATGGCTGAAAGTGGCGGGTATTGTCCCACATCTACTCTCATGTTGGTCTGCATTGCTTGGCTATCAATTTTTAATATGCAAAATTGATCTAAAAAACTGTCATTTATGACAGTGGTTAGCCCGCTTGATTGCATGTCTACTTATTCCGTGCCTGTTTCGATTTAAATTGAATCTTTTTATCGCGGGCACATTAAGACTTCGGAAAAGACCATCAAATTAGTTATGGAGAGCTAACATGAAATCATCTATTTCGTTTCCAGATGTCCATCCAGAGTTCGGCATTAATTGCAGTTCGAATCCGATGGAGGGGATCAGAGTGGCAATTGGGCCGCTGAACGGGTTTAGAGTGGGGGATGTACTGAATCTTTCGTGGGAAGGATTTTCAGACCCGGAGCTGACTAAGCCTGTGCCGGAAACACTGACATCTCTCAATCATTTTGTTCAACAGGATGACATCGACAACGGATTGATAAAAACAATAGGTGAATATTATCAGCACATTAAGCCGATTCGAATTGGATGGGGAAAAGCGTCTTACGCGATTAATGGTAACCAACTTACTCAGGCTAGTGTCCGGGTGCATTTGCTCAACGGGGTCGGACAAACCTGCGATGAAATCAAATGAATAAAAAGAGGAGGCCATTGCGGCCTCCCTTTTTCATTGCGGTTCACCGTTACAGGCTGGCGATCCGCGCATGCTGCTCGGCCAGTTTGCCCAGAGCCTGTTCGGCCTCAGCCAGTTTGGCGCGTTCCTTCTCGATGACTTCAGCCGGAGCCTTGTCGACGAATCCGGCGTTGGACAGCTTGCCGCCAACACGCTGGACTTCGCCCTGCAGGCGCAGGATTTCCTTGTCCAGACGTGCCAGTTCCGCGCCCTTGTCGATCAGACCGGCCATCGGCACCAGCACTTCCATTTCGCCCACCAGTGCGGTGGCAGACAGCGGTGCTTCTTCGCCAGCGGCGAGTACGGTGATCGATTCCAGACGCGCCAGCTTCTTCAGCAGCGCTTCGTTCTCGGTCAAGCGGCGCTGGTCGTCAGCGCTGACGTTCTTCAGGAAAATCGGCAGTGGCTTGCCCGGGCCGATGTTCATCTCGCCACGAATGTTGCGCGTGCCGAGCATCAGTTCCTTGAGCCATTCGATGTCGTTTTCCGCCGCCGGATCGATGCGCTCTTCGTTGGCCACCGGCCAAGGCTGCAGCATGATCGTCTTGCCCTGAATGCCGGCCAGCGGCGCGATGCGCTGCCAGATTTCTTCAGTGATGAACGGCATGAACGGGTGCGCCAGACGCAGTGCTACTTCCAGTACACGAACCAGCGTACGACGAGTGCCACGCTGACGTTCGACCGGCGCATTCTCGTCCCACAGCACGGGCTTGGACAGCTCCAGGTACCAGTCGCAGTACTGGTTCCAGATGAACTCGTACAGCGCTTGCGCGGCGAGGTCGAAACGGAACTGATCCAGTTGGCGGGTCACTTCGGCTTCGGTGCGTTGCAGTTGCGAAATGATCCAGCGATCGGCCAGCGACAGCTCGTAGGCTTCGCCGTTCTGGCCGCAGTCTTCGCCCTTGTCCAGAACATAGCGCGCGGCATTCCAGATCTTGTTGCAGAAGTTGCGATAGCCTTCGACGCGACCCATGTCGAACTTGATATCGCGACCGGTGGACGCCAGCGAGCAGAAAGTGAAGCGCAGGGCATCGGTGCCATAGCTTTCGATGCCGTTGGCGAATTCTTCGCGGGTGGCTTTCTCGATCTTCTTCGCCAGTTTCGGTTGCATCAGGCCCGAGGTGCGCTTCTGCACCAGGGTTTCCAGGTCGATGCCGTCGATGATGTCCAGCGGGTCCAGGACATTGCCCTTGGACTTGGACATCTTCTGGCCCTGGCCGTCGCGCACCAGGCCGTGTACGTAAACGGTCTTGAACGGAACCTGCGGCGTGCCGTCTTCGTTCTTCATCAGGTGCATGGTCATCATGATCATCCGGGCAACCCAGAAGAAGATGATGTCGAAACCGGTGACCAGCACGTCGGTGGAGTGGAATTTCTTCAGGAACTCGGTCTGCTCAGGCCAGCCCAGGGTCGAGAATGTCCACAGGCCGGAGCTGAACCAGGTGTCGAGGACGTCGTTGTCCTGTTGCAGCGCCACGTCCGGGCCGAGGTTGTTCTTGGCACGCACTTCGGCTTCGTCGCGGCCGACGTAGACCTTGCCCGACTCGTCGTACCAGGCCGGAATCCGGTGGCCCCACCACAGCTGACGGCTGATGCACCAGTCCTGGATGTCGCGCATCCACGAGAAGTACATGTTTTCGTACTGCTTGGGCACGAACTGGATGCGACCGTCTTCAACGGCAGCAATCGCCGGCTCGGCCAAAGGCTTGGTCGATACGTACCACTGGTCAGTCAGCCACGGCTCGATGACGGTGCCGGAGCGGTCGCCTTTTGGCGTTTTCAGGTTGTGATCATTGACGCTCACCAGCAGGCCGGCGGCGTCGAACGCGGCGACGATCTGTTTGCGCGCTTCGAAACGCTCCAGGCCAGCGAACTCGGCCGGAATCTTGCCGTCGATGCTCTCGTTCAGCGTGCCGTCAAGGTTGAACACCTGTGCGGCAGGCAGCACGTTGGCGTTCTTGTCGAAGATGTTCAGCAGCGGCAGGTTGTGGCGCTTGCCGACTTCGTAGTCGTTGAAATCGTGGGCCGGGGTGATTTTCACGCAGCCGGTGCCGAATTCTGGGTCGCAATAATCGTCGGCGATGATCGGGATGCGGCGGCCAACCAAGGGCAGCTCGACGAATTTGCCGATCAGGGCTTGGTAGCGCTCATCGTTCGGGTTAACCGCGACGGCGGAGTCGCCGAGCATGGTTTCCGGACGGGTGGTGGCGACGATCAGGAAGTCATTGCCCTCGGCGGTTTTTACGCCGTCGGCCAATGGGTATTTCAGGTTCCACAGGAAACCCTTCTCTTCGTGGTTTTCCACTTCGAGGTCGGAAATCGCCGTGTGCAGTTTGGTGTCCCAGTTGACCAGGCGCTTGCCGCGGTAGATCAGGCCGTCTTCATGCAAACGCACGAAGGCTTCCTTGACCGCTTCCGAGAGACCGTCGTCCATGGTGAACCGTTCGCGGCTCCAGTCGACGGACGAGCCGAGACGACGGATCTGTCGGCTGATGTTGCCGCCGGACTGATCCTTCCATTCCCAGACTTTCTCGAGGAATTTTTCCCGGCCCAGATCGTGACGATTCTGGCCCTGGGCTTCGAGTTGGCGCTCCACCAGCATCTGCGTGGCGATACCGGCGTGGTCGGTGCCCGGCTGCCACAGGGTGTCGCGACCTTGCATGCGGCGGAAACGGATCAGGGCGTCCATGATCGCGTTGTTGAAGCCGTGACCCATGTGCAGGCTGCCGGTGACGTTCGGCGGCGGGATCATGATGGTGTAGGACTCGCCCGCGCCTTGCGGGGCGAAGTAGTTCTCGGACTCCCAGGTCTTGTACCAGGAAGTTTCAATGGCGTGCGGCTGGTAGGTCTTATCCATGCGCGGCGGGACCCTATTGGCATTTATTCAGGAAAAGCCGGGAAGTATAGCGGGGCATGGTGCCGAGGGCGAGCGGGGGAGGCCGGATGGAGATCTAAATGTAGGAGCTGCCGAAGGCTGCGATCTTTTGATCTTGTCTTTAAAAAAAGGTCAAAAGATCGCAGCCTGCGGCAGCTCCTACACGGGGTGTGTTATTCGTACTGGCTGAGCAGCCGCTCCATCCGTGCATCGAGGCGGCGTTTGATTTCGGTTTCGATGTGCGGAGCGAAGTCGTCGATCACGTCTTGCATGATCAATTGCGCGGCGGCGCGCAGTTCGCTGTCCAGATGCAGCAAGGCGTCGGGGCCTTTATCGACCGGTGCGGCAGCCGGGGCAGCCGGCGGCGCTGGTGGCGGCTCGACAGCTGCCGGCTGGTTGCCTACGGAATCGAACAGCATTGGAATCTGTTCCTGTTCGCCGTCATCGACCGTATCGGTCAAGAGCGGCGGTTGCAGGTTGTCATCGCCGAGCAACTGGCGGATCGATTCAAGATCGTCCAGCAGGTGTGCGGATTTCTGTTGCGGTTTCGGAGTGTCCATTGGAATGCTCAGAGTCGCTGTAAACGGTGGTCTTGCAGAGAATAGCCCTGTTCGCGGTAGAAGCGGAAACTCTCCCGCGCCGCCGCTCGGATGGTCGGGTCTTCCACCACCACTTCCGCCACTCGGGCGAAGTTGCTGGCGAAGGCCGGGACTTTCAGGTCGAGGTTGACCAGAAGATCCTGATGCTCACCGCAGTCTTCCCCGAGTCCCAGCACGATCAAGCCGTCCGGTTCACTGTCGGCAGGGCCATGGGGCACGAAGCTTTCGCCCTTGAATGCCCACAGGCGCGCATCGAGATCGTCCCGCTGGCTTGCATCGCTGCAATGCAGGTAGATGCGATGGCCCATGCGCCAGGCTTTCTCGGTGAGCTTGCAGGCAAAATCCAGGCGCGCCGAAGGATCGGCGCTGGGCAGGATGTAGAAGTCGACTTTGGTCATTGCGGTTCCAGAGCGGCGAGTGGCGTCACCCGAGAGTGACGCCACCTTTCAGCGGTTTCAGGCCTTGGCGCGATCCAGCAGGTACTGGGTCAGCAGCGGAACCGGACGGCCAGTGGCGCCCTTGTCCTTGCCGCCGCTGGTCCACGCGGTGCCAGCGATATCCAGGTGCGCCCAATTGAGGTTCTTGGTGAAGCGCGACAGGAAGCAGGCGGCGGTGATGGTGCCAGCCTTCGGCCCGCCAATGTTGGCGATGTCGGCGAACGGGCTGTCGAGTTGCTCTTGATACTCATCGAACAGCGGCAGTTGCCAGGCGCGGTCGTCGGCGGCCTTGCCGGCGCTGAGCAACTGGTCGATCAGTTCGTCGTTGTTGCCCAGCAGGCCGGAAGTATGGGCGCCCAGGGCTACCACGCAAGCACCGGTCAAAGTGGCGATGTCGATCACCGCTTGTGGCTTGAAGCGCTCGGCGTAGGTCAGCGCATCGCACAGCACCAGACGACCTTCGGCGTCGGTGTTGAGGATTTCCACAGTCTGGCCGCTCATGGTGGTAACGATGTCGCCCGGACGCGACGCGTTGCCGCTCGGCATGTTTTCGGCGCAGGCGAGGATGCACACCAGATTGATCGGCAGTTTCAGCTCAAGCACCGCACGCAGCGTACCGAACACAGAGGCAGCGCCGCCCATGTCGTACTTCATTTCGTCCATGCCGGCGCCCGGCTTCAGGCTGATGCCGCCGGTGTCGAAAGTGATGCCCTTGCCGACCAGCGCGTACGGCTTCTCGGATTTCTTGCCACCGTTGTACTGCATGACGATCAGGCGCGGCGGCTGGGCGCTGCCCTGGCCAACGGCGTAGAACGAGCCCATGCCCAGAGACTTGATCTTCTTTTCATCGAGCACTTCGACTTTCAGATCTTTGAACTCTTTGCCGAGGTTCTTCGCCTGTTCGCCCATGAACGTCGGGTGGCAGATGTTCGGCGGCAGGTTGCCCAGATCGCGGGTGAAGGCCATGCCGTTGGCGATTGCGGTGGCGTGATTCACGGCGCGCTGCACTTCGGCCTGCGCAGCCTTGATGGTCAGCAGGGTGATTTTCTTCAGGGCGCGGGGTTCGGCTTTCTGGCTCTTGAACTGGTCGAAGGTGTAGCCGCCGTCGACCAGGGTTTCTGCCAGCAAACGTGTCTTGCCGTAGCTGTCGCGACCTTTGACGATGATTTCATCGAGCGCCAGTACGGCATCGCCGCCGCCTAGGCCTTTAAGGGTATTGAGGATGCCGGTAACGATCTTGCGGAATGGACGGTCGCCCAGTTCTTCGTCCTTGCCCACGCCGACCAGCAACACGCGCTCGGCTTTCAGGTTTGGCAGACTGTGCAGCAGCAGGCTCTGACCGACCTTGCCGGCCAGGTCGCCACGCTTGAGCACGGCGCTGATCGCACCGCCGCTCGACTCGTCGACCAGTCTGGCGGCGACACCGAGTTTGCGGCCTTCGCCGACGGCAACCACCAGGGTGGCGGTTTTCAACGTTTCTGGGCTAACGCTTTTTACAACCAGTTCCATGTCCGGATCCCTAATGAATGGTCAACATGCAGGCGTTCGACGCTGTCCGCAGTCGCCTGCTAATAAATAGAAGAGGCGCAGGCCAAAGCCCGCGACAAGGGCCGCAGTTTGAACCTCGCTCCCCGCGCCTGACAACCCTAGGGGGCGTTCTCAATTAGTTTTCACACCGCGTTGTCGCCTTAAAGCCAGCCAGGCAAGGCGCAGGCCGCTGGGAATGGTTGTTCCCTTTCCAAGGCCTGCAACGCAGACTGGCCGGCTTTAAGGCACAACCCGAAGGGCCGGGCCTGCTGTTGTGCAGGGCTGCGTTGCTCGAAGCTTATTTGGAATGACCAAACCACGCTTCTCGCGCCTTGTCCTGCACAACAGCAGACCCGGCGCGGTGTGAAAACTAATTGAGAACGCCCCCAGGTTGTACGATCAGCAAAGGATTACAGCGATGGATGAGTGTGCGCAGTGACAGGCGCACCCAATCACAGGATAATGCCGCATCTTTTTTCGACCGCTCTGCATGGCGGGCCGGTCGATGTGTTTGCTTGTTTGGCCGCCTTAGCCTGACAACCCTGGAGTGTCTGGTTTGATCGTCTTCCGTTATCTGTCCCGCGAAGTCCTGTTGACCCTCAGCGCCGTAAGTGCCGTGCTGCTGGTCATCATCATGAGCGGTCGCTTCATCAAATACCTGGCGCAGGCTGCGGCCGGTCAGCTCGATCCGGGCTCGCTGTTCCTGATCATGGGCTTTCGTCTGCCGGGCTTCCTGCAACTGATTCTGCCGCTGGGCCTGTTCCTCGGGATCCTGCTGGCCTACGGTCGCCTGTATCTCGAAAGCGAAATGACCGTGCTCTCGGCCACCGGCATGAGTCAGCAGAAGCTGTTTCGCATGACCCTGTTTCCGGCGACGCTGGTGGCGCTGGTGGTGGCGTGGCTCAGCCTCGGTCTGGCTCCGCAGGGCGCCAACCAGTTTCAGCTGCTGCTGAACAAGCAGGACGCGCTGACCGAGTTCGATACCCTTGAGCCAGGCCGTTTCCAGGCGCTGCGTGACGGTACTCGGGTGACCTACACCGAAACTCTGAGCGACGATCGCGTCAATCTCGGCAGCGTGTTCATCTCGCAGAAGAACCTCGGCGCCGATAAAAAGGACCGCGGGATTTCCGTGCTGGTGGCCGAGTCGGGCCGTCAGGAAATTCGCCCCGACGGTAATCGCTACCTGATCCTCGACAATGGCTATCGCTACGACGGCAGTCCGGGTCAGGCCGACTATCGTGCCATTCATTACGAAACCTACGGCGTGCTGCTGCCCAAGCCGGATGTCAGCGAAGAAGTCACCGACCGTGACGCGATGCCGACCTCGTCCCTGTGGGGCAGTGATGACATCCGTTCGAAAACCGAACTGCAATGGCGCATGTCCCTGCCGTTGCTGGTGTTCATCGTGACCCTGATGGCGGTGCCGCTGTCGCGGGTGAATCCGCGTCAGGGGCGTTTCCTCAAGCTGCTGCCGGCGATTCTTCTTTATATGGCTTACCTGACCATCCTGATTGCCGCCCGCGGCGCCCTCGAAAAAGGCAAGATCCCGCCGGCCCTGGGCTTGTGGTGGGTACACGCGATCTTCCTGGTCATCGGCCTTGGCCTGCTCTATTGGGAGCCGATGCGCCTGAAGCTGGCCAGCCGTCGCAGCGCCGCGCTGGAGGTGGCCCGTGGTTAAACTCGACCGCTACATCGGCAGCAGCGTGTTCATGGCGATCATCGCTGTGCTGGCGATCATCCTCGGTTTGGCGACGCTGTTTGCCTTCATCGATGAAATGGGTGACGTCAGCGACACCTACACTCTGGTCGATGTGCTCAGTTTCGTATTGCTGACTGCACCGCGCCGCCTCTATGAAATGCTGCCGATGGCCGCTTTGATCGGCTGCCTGATCGGTCTCGGCAGTCTGGCCAGCAGCAGTGAGCTGACCGTCATGCGTGCTGCCGGTGTGTCGATCGGCCGTATCGTCTGGGCTGTCATGAAGCCAATGCTGGTGCTGATGCTCGCTGGCGTGCTTATCGGCGAATACGTCGCTCCGGCCACCGAGAGTATGGCTCAGGCCAATCGATCGCTGGCCCAGGGCAGCGGCGATGCGCAAAGCGCCAAGCACGGTATGTGGCACCGTCAGGGTGAAGAATTCATCCATATCAACGCCGTGCAGCCGAACGGTCTCTTGTATGGCGTGACGCGTTATCACTTCGACAAGGAGCGCCATCTGCTCAGCTCCAGCTTCGCCAAAAAGGCCGAGTTCGACGGCACCAAGTGGCAGCTTACCGACGTTGCCACCACGCTGTTCAAGGAGCGCAGTACTGAAGTCGTCAATACCCCGAGCGAGCAATGGGACGTGGCGTTGAGCCCGCAACTGCTCAGCACCGTGGTCATGGCGCCGGAATCGCTGTCGATCAGCGGTCTGTGGGGCTACATCCACTATCTGGCCGAGCAAGGCCTGAGCAATGGCCGTTACTGGCTGGCATTTTGGGTCAAGGTGTTGCAGCCGCTGGTGACTGCGGCGCTGGTGCTGATGGCGATCTCGTTCATCTTCGGTCCGCTGCGTTCGGTGACCCTCGGTCAGCGGGTCTTCACGGGTGTGCTGGTGGGGTTCACCTTCCGCATCGTCCAGGATCTGTTGGGGCCGTCGAGCCTGGTGTTCGGTTTCTCGCCGCTGTTTGCGGTGCTGGTGCCGGCCGGCGTGTGTGCGCTGGCGGGTGTCTGGCTGCTGCGCAGGGCCGGTTGATGAACATCTGTTCATCTTTGCCTTGAACCTCGAAAACGCCTCGGTCAACAGACCGGGGCGTTTTTGCATGCGATCCGGGTGACAGGCGAACGTGACGCTTGCGCCGTGTATCAGGTACAATTCCCGGCTATTTTTCGGCGGGCCAAGCCTGCAGCCTTTTTGAGTGTTGATCCGTGAGTGATTTGAGTCATATCCGCAATTTCTCCATCATCGCCCACATTGACCATGGCAAGTCGACGCTGGCTGACCGTTTCATCCAGATGTGCGGCGGCCTGGCCGAGCGTGAAATGGAAGCCCAGGTACTGGATTCCATGGATCTTGAGCGTGAACGCGGGATCACCATCAAGGCCCACAGCGTTACCCTCTATTACAAAGCCAAAGATGGCATCACCTACCAGCTGAACTTCATCGACACCCCGGGTCACGTCGACTTCACCTACGAAGTCAGCCGTTCCCTGGCCGCGTGCGAAGGCGCCTTGCTGGTGGTCGATGCGGGGCAGGGCGTGGAAGCCCAGTCCGTGGCCAACTGCTACACCGCCATCGAGCAGGGCCTCGAGGTCATGCCGGTGCTTAACAAGATCGACCTGCCACAGGCCGAGCCGGATCGCGTCAAGGACGAGATCGAGAAGATCATCGGCATCGACGCCACCGACGCCGTCACCTGCAGCGCCAAGACCGGCCTGGGTGTCGACGAAGTGCTCGAGCGTCTGGTCCACACCATTCCCGCGCCGACCGGCAACATCGAAGATCCGCTGCAAGCGTTGATCATCGACTCCTGGTTCGACAACTACCTGGGCGTTGTCTCCCTGGTACGTGTACGCCATGGCCGGGTGAAGAAGGGCGACAAGATTCTGGTCAAGTCCACCGGCAAGGTGCACCTGGTCGACAGCGTTGGCGTGTTCAACCCGAAACACACCGCTACCGTTGACCTCAAGGCCGGCGAAGTGGGCTTCATCATCGCCAGCATCAAGGACATTCACGGTGCGCCGGTCGGTGACACCCTGACCCTGAGCTCAACGCCAGACGTTCCGGTACTGCCCGGCTTCAAACGCATTCAACCGCAGGTTTACGCCGGTCTGTTCCCGGTCAGCTCCGACGACTTCGAGGATTTCCGCGAAGCACTGCAGAAGCTGACCCTGAACGACTCGTCGCTGCAGTACACCCCGGAAAGCTCCGACGCCCTGGGCTTCGGCTTCCGTTGCGGCTTCCTCGGCATGCTGCACATGGAAATCATCCAGGAGCGCCTCGAGCGCGAATACGACCTGGACCTGATCACCACTGCGCCGACGGTGATTTTCGAGCTGGTGCTGAAAACCGGTGAAACGATTTACGTCGACAACCCGTCGAAGCTTCCGGATGTGTCGGCGATCGAGGACATGCGCGAGCCAATCGTACGCGCCAATATCCTCGTACCGCAGGAGCACCTGGGCAACGTCATCACCCTGTGCATCGAGAAACGCGGCGTTCAGGTCGACATGCTGTTCCTCGGCAATCAGGTGCAAGTCACCTACGACCTGCCGATGAACGAAGTGGTCCTGGACTTCTTCGACCGTCTTAAATCCACCAGCCGCGGCTATGCTTCGCTGGACTACCATTTCGATCGTTACCAATCGGCTAATCTGGTGAAACTGGACGTGCTGATCAACGGCGACAAGGTCGATGCCCTGGCATTGATCGTGCACCGTGACAATTCGCACTTCAAAGGTCGCCAGTTGACCGAGAAGATGAAAGAACTGATTCCTCGTCAGATGTTCGACGTGGCGATCCAGGCCGCCATCGGTGGTCAGATCGTAGCCCGGACAACCGTCAAGGCGCTCAGAAAGAACGTATTGGCCAAATGCTACGGCGGTGACGTCAGTCGTAAGAAGAAACTGCTCGAGAAGCAGAAGGCCGGTAAGAAACGCATGAAACAGGTCGGCAACGTGGAAATTCCACAGGAAGCCTTCCTCGCCGTGCTCAGGTTGGAATAATCAGGTCCTATGTCGCTAAATTTCCCGCTGTTGCTGGTCATCGCCGTGTTCGTCTGCGGCCTGTTGGCGTTGCTCGATCTGCTGTTCCTGGCGCCGCGCCGGCGGGCTGCCATTGCCTCGTATCAAGGCAGTGTCAGCCAGCCCGAGCCTGTGGTGGTCGAGAAACTGAACAAAGAGCCGCTGCTGGTCGAATACGGCAAGTCGTTCTTTCCGGTGCTGTTCATCGTGCTGGTGCTGCGTTCGTTCCTGGTGGAGCCGTTCCAGATTCCGTCCGGCTCGATGAAACCGACCCTGGACGTCGGCGACTTCATTCTGGTGAACAAGTTTTCCTACGGCATCCGTCTGCCGGTGATCGACAAGAAGGTCATCGAAGTCGGTGACCCGCAGCGCGGCGATGTCATGGTGTTCCGTTATCCGAGCGACCCGAACGTCAACTACATCAAGCGTGTGGTTGGCCTGCCGGGTGACACGGTGCGTTATACCGCCGACAAGCGTCTGTTGGTCAACGGCGAATCGATTGCCGAGAAGATGGTCGGCGCCGAAGCGGGTTCGCTGGGCAGCGCTGAGCTCTATCAGGAAAAACTCGGCGCAGCCGAGCACCTGATCCGCAAGGAAATGAGCCGCTACCGCGCCACTCCGGATCGTTCGTGGACGGTGCCTGCCGGGCACTACTTCATGATGGGCGACAACCGCGACAATTCGAACGACAGCCGCTACTGGGATGATCCGAACATTCCCAAGGATCTGCTGGGCATGGTTCCCGACAAGAATATTGTCGGCAAGGCCTTCGCGGTCTGGATGAGCTGGCCGGAGCCTAAACTCAGCCACCTGCCGAATTTCTCGCGGGTCGGCCTGATCAAGTAAATTACACACGGCGCTGTTGACCACAGCGCCGAATGCATTTCTGGAGCCGGCACAATCGGCTTCGCAATCGCCAGGATCTAATTTTTGAACACAGCGTTAATTGTCCCAGGCCTGCGCCGTACCCCGGCGGTGGCAGTGGAAACCAGCCACGAACTCAGCGTGGGTAAACCGTGAGCGTTTCTCTAAGCCGTCTCGAGCGCCAGCTCGGTTACACCTTCAAGGACCAGGAGCTGATGCTGCTGGCCCTCACGCACCGCAGTTTTGCCGGGCGCAACAACGAGCGTCTGGAATTCCTCGGTGATGCCATCCTCAATTTCGTCGCTGGCGAGGCGCTGTTCGATCGCTTTCCGCTGGCCCGCGAAGGCCAGTTGTCGCGTTTGCGCGCACGCCTGGTGAAAGGTGAGACGCTGGCCGTACTGGCTCGCGGTTTCGACCTCGGTGATTATTTGCGCCTGGGTTCGGGTGAACTGAAGAGCGGCGGTTTTCGCCGTGAATCGATTCTCGCCGACGCCCTCGAAGCCCTGATCGGTGCAATCTACCTCGATGCCGGCATGGACGTTGCCCGCGAGCGCGTGTTGGCCTGGCTGGCCGGCGAGTTCGAAGGCCTGACGCTGGTCGACACCAACAAGGATCCGAAAACCCGCTTGCAGGAACACCTGCAATCGCGCGGTTGCGAACTGCCACGCTACGAAGTGGTGGATATCCAGGGCGAACCGCACTGCCGAACCTTCTTCGTCGAATGCGAAGTGGTCTTACTGAATGAAAAAAGCCGAGGTCAGGGTGTGAGCCGTCGTATTGCCGAACAGGTAGCGGCCGCCGCAGCACTGATTGCCCTGGGCGTGGAGAATGGCAATGACTGATACAAACGCAACTCGCTGTGGCTACGTTGCCATCGTCGGCCGTCCCAACGTCGGGAAGTCGACGCTGCTCAATCACATCCTCGGGCAGAAGCTTGCGATCACTTCGCGCAAGCCGCAGACCACGCGGCACAACATGCTCGGCATCAAGACCGAGGGTGACGTGCAAGCGATTTACGTCGACACCCCGGGCATGCACAAGGGCGGCGAAAAGGCCCTGAACCGCTATATGAACAAAACCGCTTCGGCGGCGTTGAAAGACGTCGACGTGGTGATCTTCGTCGTCGACCGCACCAAGTGGACCGACGAAGACCAGATGGTGCTCGAGCGTGTGCAGTATGTGACCGGTCCGCTGATCGTCGCGCTGAACAAGACCGATCGGATCGAAGACAAAGCCGAGCTGATGCCGCATTTGAGCTGGTTGCAGGAACAACTGCCGAACGCGCAGATCATCCCGATTTCCGCGCAGCACGGGCACAACCTCGAGGCGCTGGAAAAGGTCATCGCCGATCACCTGCCGGAGAATGATCACTTCTTCCCGGAAGACCAGATCACCGACCGCAGCAGCCGTTTCCTTGCCGCCGAACTGGTGCGCGAGAAAATCATGCGCCAGATGGGTGCCGAGCTGCCGTACCAGATCACCGTCGAGATCGAAGAGTTCAAGCAACAGGGCAAGACCCTGCACATTCACGCGCTGATTCTCGTAGAGCGTGACGGCCAGAAGAAAATCATCATTGGCGACAAGGGCGAGCGCATCAAGCGCATCGGCACCGAAGCGCGTAAGGACATGGAGTTGTTGTTCGACTCCAAGATCATGCTCAACCTGTGGGTCAAGGTGAAGGGCGGCTGGTCCGATGACGAGCGCGCGCTGCGTTCGCTGGGTTACGGCGACCTGTAATCGACTCGAAGATCAAAAGATCGCAGCCTTCGGCAGCTCCTACAGGTGTACACAAGACATTGTAGGAGCTGCCGAAGGCTGCGATCTTTTTTGCAATCCCGACCGGGAAACTACATTCATGTCGCAAACCCCACCACCCGCCCAACCCGCCTACGTCCTGCATTCGCGTGCCTACCGCGAAACCAGTGCGCTGGTCGATTTCCTCACGCCGCAAGGGCGGCTGCGGGCGGTGTTGCGCAGTGCGCGGGGCAAGGCCGGGACGCTGGCGCGGCCGTTCGTGGCGCTGGAGGTCGAGTTCCGTGGCAAGGGCGAGCTGAAGAATGTCGGGCGCATGGAGAGCTCCGGCACCTCGGCGTGGCTCAATGGCGAGGCGCTGTTCAGCGGTCTCTATCTCAATGAATTGCTGATTAGACTGCTGCCCGCGGAAGATCCGCACCCAGGAGTGTTCGACCACTATGCCGCGACCCTGCTGGCGCTGGCCGAGGGGCGACCACTGGAACCGTTGCTGCGCTCTTTCGAATGGCGATTGCTTGATGATCTCGGCTACGGTTTTTCCATGAATACCGATATTCACGGTGAGCCCGTCGCTGCGGACGGTCTCTACCGGTTGCAAGTTGACGCCGGACTCGAGCGGGTTTATCTGCTGCAGCCGGGCGTGTTCAACGGCACTGAACTGCTGGCCATGGCCGAAGCCGACTGGTCGGCGCCCGGTGCACTTTCTGCCGCCAAGCGTCTGATGCGCCAGGCGCTGGCGGTGCATTTGGGCGGGCGTCCGCTTGTCAGTCGCGAGCTGTTTCGCAAGCCCTGATATGCTGTGCGCCGAATCTCTCAATTCAGGAGCGCATCCGTGACCAGCAGCAATCGCATTCTTCTCGGCGTGAACATCGACCACGTCGCCACCCTGCGTCAGGCCCGTGGCACGCGTTACCCGGATCCGGTCAAGGCAGCGCTGGATGCAGAAGAGGCGGGCGCCGACGGCATCACCGTGCACCTGCGTGAAGATCGCCGGCACATTCAGGAGCGCGATGTGCTGCTGCTCAAGGATGTGCTGCAAACGCGCATGAATTTCGAAATGGGCGTCACCGAAGAAATGATGGCATTCGCTGAGCGCATTCGCCCGGCGCACATCTGCCTGGTCCCGGAAACCCGCCAGGAGCTGACCACTGAAGGCGGTCTGGATGTAGCGGGGCAGGAGGAGCGCATCAGAGCTGCGGTCGAGCGGTTGTCGAAAATCGGCAGCGAAGTGTCGCTGTTCATCGACGCCGACGAGCGCCAGATCGCTGCGTCCAAGCGCGTCGGAGCGCCGGCCATTGAGCTGCACACCGGGCGCTACGCCGATGCCGAAACCCCCACCGAAGTGGCTGAAGAGCTCAAGCGTGTCGCTGATGGCGTGGCATTCGGTCTGACCCAGGGCCTGATCGTCAATGCCGGGCATGGCCTGCATTACCACAACGTCGAGGCAGTGGCGGCGATCAAGGGCATCAACGAACTGAACATCGGCCACGCGCTGGTGGCACATGCGCTGTTTGTAGGGTTCAAGTCCGCGGTGTCCGAAATGAAAGCGCTGATTCTCGCGGCCGCTTTGAAGGGTTGAAGATCAAAAGATCGCAGCCTTCGGCAGCTCCTACAGGGACATGTGTACACCTGTAGGAGCTGCCGAAGGCTGCGATCTTTTGCTTTTAGAGCGGGGCGGGCTCTTGCGCCGGTTTCGATTTGTCGATCGCCGGGACATGCAGGTTGCCCTCGGCTACCTGATCGCCCTCCAGCTGCGGCTGGGTCACCCAGGTCAGGATGTCGTAGTAGCGCCGGATGTTCGCCACGAAATGCACCGGCTCACCGCCGCGGGCGTAGCCGTAGCGGGTCTTGCTGTACCACTGCTTCTGCGACAGGCGCGGCAGGATCTTTTTCACGTCCAGCCACTTGTCCGGATTCAGGCCTTCCTTCGCCGCCAGTTTGCGCGCGTCATCCAGATGGCCGCTGCCGACGTTGTACGCCGCCAGGGCGAACCAGGTGCGATCCGGTTCCTGGATCGAATCGTCGAGCTGATCTTTCATATAAGCCAGATACTTGGCACCGCCCATGA
Source organism: Pseudomonas sp. 1L-B-1-E-C1 (assembly GCF_057291835.1). NCBI lineage: Bacteria > Pseudomonadati > Pseudomonadota > Gammaproteobacteria > Pseudomonadales > Pseudomonadaceae > Pseudomonas > Pseudomonas sp. 1L-B-1-E-C1. The sequence goes on from NZ_JBXAWN010000004.1 coordinate 335,164, forward strand.
TGCTCTGCTTGGGATCGAGGCGGTTGGACACGCCCATCGCCTGCGCGGTGTTCTGGGTCAGCATCATCAGGCCGCGGACGCCGGTTTTTGACGTCACCGTCGGCTGCCATAGGGATTCCTGATAACCGATGGCGGCGAGCAGGCGCCAGTCGACTTTCTCTTTCTTCGCGTAATTCTTGAAGTGCTGTTCGTATTTCGGCAGGCGCTGCTGCAGGTGCTGGGCGAAGGTGGTGGCGCCCATGTAACCGAGCACATCGACGTGGCCGTAATAGCGGTCTTTCAGGCGTTGCAGGGTGCCGTTCTTCTGCACCTTGTCCAGGTAAGCGTTGATTTCGTTGAGCAGGCTGTTGTCCTCGCCCGGGCCAACCGCCCAGCTCTGGCTGCGCGCGTCACCCAGATCGAAGGCCACGCGGATGTTGGTGAAGTACACCTGATTCATCGCCACTTCGTTGGAGTCGACCAGCGTCAGGTCAATCTGGCCTTCATCGACCATGCGCAGCAGATCGACGACTTCAACCGCGTCGGATTCTTCGTATTCGATCCCGGGATATTTCTGTTTCAGCTCGGCCAGTTGCTCGGCGTGGGTGCTGCCCTTGAGCACGGTGATCTTCTTGCCGACCAGATCCGCCGGATCGGTTGGCCGCGACTGGCCATTGCGGTAGATGATCTGCGGAGTGACTTCAAGATAGGAGTGGGAGAACCGCACCTGCTTCTTGCGCTCGTCGCTGCTGACCAGCCCGGCCGCCGCGAGCACCGGGCCGTTCGGCTTGCCGACCTGATTGAACAGGTCGTCGAGGTTGTCGGCGGTTTCGATCTTCAGCTCAACGCCCAAATCGTCGGCGAAGCGCTTCACCAGCTCGTATTCGAAGCCGGTTTCACCGCTGCGATCCTGAAAGTAGGTGGCGGGGCTGTTGCGGGTAACCACGCGCAGCACACCGTCCTCCTTTACGCGCTCGAGTGTGTTGGGTTTATCAACACAACCACCGAGCATCAGGAAGAGTCCGGTTGCGATCAGCCATTTGGCGTATCGCGGACGCAAAGCCGTTGGGAAAAACATCTGCGCAGTATACGCAAACGGCCACGGGCGCCATATCTCGACAGCGTAGGACGAGTCTGCTAGCGATCACAAATCCGAGCGAAATCCCTTGAATACGGGGCCTCAGGGCATTTTGTTACAGTAAAAATAAGCCGCGCTGAAACCCTCGATTTACCTGACCCCGAAGGCAGAAACACAGATTGCTACCCGAGTGCAACCGTGCGTAGCGTTTCGGGTGATGTTGAGGTCGGTTTAGGCTAGAATGCACGGCCTCAAAGCACACCCCTTCCCGAGGCTGTCCCGAAGATGTTGATCCTGCGCGGCGCTCCTGCCCTTTCTGCCTTTCGCCACAGCAAACTCCTTGAGCAACTGAGCCAGAAGGTTCCAGCTGTCAGTGGCCTGTATGCTGAATTCGCTCACTTCGCCGAGGTCACCGGCGTCCTGACCGGCGACGAACAGCAGGTGCTAGCGCGCCTTCTGAAGTACGGCCCAAGTGTTCCAGTTCAAGAGCCGGCCGGTCGTCTGTTTCTGGTGTTGCCGCGTTTCGGCACCATCTCGCCGTGGTCGAGCAAGGCCAGCGACATCGCCCGCAACTGCGGCCTGAGCAAGATCCAGCGCCTGGAACGCGGTATCGCCTTCTACGTCGCCGGCCAGTTCAGCGAAGCCGAAGCCCGGCTGATTTCGGACGCCCTGCATGACCGCATGACCCAGATCGTGCTGGCCAACCTCGAGCAGGCTGCCGGTCTGTTCAGCCACGCCGAGCCGAAGCCGCTGACCGCCATCGACATTCTTGGTGGCGGCCGCGCCGCGCTGGAGAAGGCCAACACCGAGCTGGGCCTGGCCCTGGCCGAAGACGAGATCGACTATCTGGTCAACGCCTTCAACGGTCTCAAGCGCAACCCGCACGACATCGAACTGATGATGTTCGCCCAGGCCAACTCCGAGCACTGCCGCCACAAGATCTTCAACGCCAGTTGGGACATCGACGGCCAGAGCCAGGAAAAAAGCCTGTTCGGCATGATCAAGAACACCTATCAGATGCACAGCGAAGGCGTGCTGTCCGCTTACAAGGACAACGCTTCGGTGATCGTCGGCAACGTTGCCGGCCGCTTCTTCCCGAACCCTGAAACCCGCCAGTACGGCGCGGTGCAGGAGCCGGTGCACATCCTGATGAAGGTTGAAACCCATAACCACCCGACCGCGATCGCCCCGTTCCCGGGCGCATCCACCGGTTCCGGCGGCGAGATCCGTGACGAAGGTGCAACCGGTCGCGGCGCCAAGCCAAAGGCTGGCCTCACCGGTTTCACCGTATCGAACCTGCAGATTCCGGGCTTCGAACAGCCGTGGGAAGTGCCGTACGGCAAGCCTGAGCGCATCGTCACCGCGCTGGACATCATGATCGAAGGCCCGCTCGGCGGCGCCGCGTTCAACAACGAATTCGGTCGTCCGGCCCTGACTGGCTACTTCCGTACCTTCGAACAGTCGATCAGCACCCCGCACGGTGACGAAGTGCGCGGTTACCACAAGCCGATCATGCTCGCTGGCGGCATGGGCAACATCCGTGAAGAGCACGTCAAGAAAGGCGAGATCGTCGTCGGCTCCAAGCTGATCGTGCTCGGCGGCCCGGCGATGTTGATCGGTCTGGGCGGCGGCGCCGCTTCCTCGATGGCCACCGGCACCAGTTCGGCGGATCTGGATTTTGCTTCCGTACAGCGTGAAAACCCTGAAATGGAGCGTCGTTGCCAGGAAGTCATCGACCGTTGCTGGCAGCTGGGTGACAAGAACCCCATCAGCTTCATCCACGACGTCGGCGCGGGCGGTCTGTCCAACGCCTTCCCGGAACTGGTCAACGATGGCGACCGCGGAGGCCGTTTCGAACTGCGCAACATCCCTAATGACGAGCCGGGCATGGCCCCGCACGAAATCTGGTCGAACGAATCCCAGGAACGTTACGTGCTGGCGGTCGGTCCTGAAGACTTCGAGCGCTTCCAGGCGATCTGCGAACGCGAGCGCTGCCCTTTTGCCGTCGTCGGTGAAGCCACTGCCGAACCGCAGCTTACTGTCACGGATAGCCACTTCGGCAACAACCCGGTGGACATGCCGCTGGAAGTGTTGCTCGGCAAGGCGCCGCGCATGCACCGTTCGGTGGTTCGCGAAGCCGAGCTGGGCGATGACTTCGATCCGTCGAACCTCGACATCACCGAAAGCATCGAGCGCGTTCTGCATCACCCGGCTGTGGCGAGCAAGAGCTTCCTGATCACCATCGGCGACCGCACCATCACCGGCCTCGTTGCCCGTGACCAGATGGTCGGCCCATGGCAAGTGCCGGTGGCCGACGTTGCCGTCACCGCCACCAGTTTCGACGTCTACACCGGTGAAGCGATGGCGATGGGCGAGCGTACTCCGCTGGCTCTGCTGGACGCGCCGGCGTCGGGCCGCATGGCCATCGGCGAAACCATCACCAACATTGCCGCGTCGCGCATCAACAAGCTCTCCGACATCAAACTGTCGGCGAACTGGATGTCGGCGGCCGGCCACCCGGGCGAAGACGCGCGTCTGTATGACACCGTGAAAGCGGTCGGCATGGAGCTGTGCCCTGAGCTGGGCATCACCATTCCGGTGGGCAAGGACTCGATGTCCATGGCCACGCGCTGGAACGACAACGGCGAAGACAAGACCGTTACCTCGCCAATGTCGCTGATCGTCACCGGTTTCGCGCCAGTGGCTGACATCCGTCAGACCCTGACCCCGGAACTGCGCATGGACAAGGGCACCACCGACCTGATCCTGATCGACCTCGGTCGCGGTCAGAACCGTATGGGTGCTTCGATCCTTGCTCAGACACACGGCAAACTCGGCAAGCATGCGCCGGACGTCGATGACGCTGAAGACCTGAAAGCCTTCTTCGCAGTGATCCAGGGCCTCAACGCCGACGGTCACCTGCTGGCCTACCACGACCGTTCCGACGGTGGTCTGCTGACTTCCGTGGTGGAAATGGCTTTCGCCGGCCACTGCGGTCTGAGCCTGAACCTGGACAGCGTTGCCGAATCCGCCTCGGAAATCGCCGCGATCCTGTTCAACGAAGAACTCGGCGCAGTGATCCAGGTGCGTCAGGACGCCACCCCGGACATCCTTGCGCAGTTCAGCGCCGCCGGGCTGGGCGACTGCGTGTCGGTGATCGGTCAGCCGATCAACAATGGCCAGATCAACATCACCTTCAACGGTGACACCGTGTTCGAAGGCCAGCGTCGTCTGCTGCAACGTCAGTGGGCCGAGACCAGCTACCAGATCCAGCGTCTGCGTGACAACGCCGACTGCGCCGAGCAGGAATTCGACGCGCTGCTGGAAGAAGACAATCCGGGCCTGAGCGTCAAGCTCAGCTACGACGTCAATCAGGACATCGCCGCGCCTTACATCAAGAAAGGCATCCGCCCACAGGTTGCCGTGCTGCGTGAGCAGGGCGTCAACGGTCAGGTGGAAATGGCCGCCGCATTCGACCGCGCCGGTTTCAGCGCGATCGACGTGCACATGAGCGACATCCTCGCCGGTCGTGTCGACCTCAACGAGTTCAAGGGCCTGGTGGCCTGCGGTGGTTTCTCCTACGGCGACGTGCTCGGCGCCGGTGAAGGCTGGGCGAAGTCGGCGCTGTTCAACAGCCGCGCCCGCGACGCGTTCCAGGGCTTCTTCGAACGTAACGACAGCTTCACGCTGGGCGTGTGCAACGGTTGCCAGATGATGTCCAACCTGCACGAGCTGATCCCGGGCAGCGAGTTCTGGCCGCACTTCGTGCGCAACCGTTCCGAGCAGTTCGAAGCGCGCGTGGCGATGGTGCAGATCCAGGAATCGAACTCGATCTTCCTGCAGGGCATGGCTGGTTCGCGCATGCCGATCGCCATCGCCCACGGTGAAGGACATGCCGAGTTCGCCAGCGAAGAAGCGCTGCTGGAAGCCGATCTGTCCGGTTGCGTGGCGATGCGTTTTGTCGACAACCACGGCAAGGTCACCGAAGCCTACCCGGCCAACCCGAACGGCTCGCCGCGCGGGATCACCGGTCTGACCAGCCGTGACGGTCGCGTGACGATCATGATGCCGCACCCGGAGCGTGTATTCCGCGCGGTGCAGAACTCGTGGCGTTCGGAAGACTGGAACGAAGACGCGCCGTGGATGCGCATGTTCCGTAATGCTCGCGTCTGGGTTAACTAAGCGTCGTGTACAAGCTGGCGTTTTTTGTTCCTGACAGCCATGTCGAGGTGGTCAAAGGGGCCGTATTCGCTGCCGGTGGTGGGCGGATCGGTGACTATGACCACTGTGCCTGGCAGGTGCTTGGCTCTGGTCAGTTTCGGCCTTTGGATGGCAGTCAGCCGTTTATCGGTGAGGCGGGGCAGGTTGAGCGGGTTGAGGAATGGAAGGTTGAGCTTGTGGTGGCGGATGAATTGATTGTTGCTGTTGTGGCAGCGTTGAAGCTCAGTCATCCGTATGAGACGCCGGCTTATGAGGTGTGGCGGTTGGAGGATTTCTGATCTTCTTTGCTGCTTGAACGGGAGACCCGCAGATGAGTGATTGTCTGCGGGTTTTTTGTTGGTCTTGGTTTTATGTTGATTTAAGTGAATATCCGTTGCTTCGGTAGCGGCTGCTGGCGGTTTCGCCTGACGGCGACTCACTTTTTTTACAAACGCCTAAAAAAGTAAGCAAAAAAACGCTTGCTCCTGCGTTCGGCCCTCGCAAGCTCGGGTTCCTTCGCTGCGGGATCGATCCTGGCGCAGCGGCTCCGGTTTGCTTCGCTGCACCTCCTTCCGCTGTGTTCGACTTCGTCGAACGGTCGCTGCGCTCCCACGCCCGGATCAATCCCTCCACTCAGCCTTCCGACGTCGCCCGTGGATCAAGATCAAAAGCCTTACTCGAGCTAACGCTCATTGTGTTGAGTGGTGAAGAGCGTGCGCTTGGCTTGAGTTTTGTATTGGATTTGCCCCTCACCCCAGCCCTCTCCCGAGGGAGAGGGAGCCGTTTTTTGGGCTTTTCAAAGCTGTGTTCGACGCGGTATCGCACGTCGGCCTATGTCGCCCAAACAACCCGGTCAGTCCCCTCTCCCTCCGGAAGAGGGTTACGGTGAGGGGCTTTTGATTTTCTGCATATTTGCATCGACTCGGTATCTCAGGTCGGCGTACCTCGCCTGTACAACTCGGTCAGTTCCTTCTCCCTCCGGGAGAGGGCTAGGGTGAGGGTGGCGATCTGGAGTGTGTTTAAAGCAGTGTCTTAGTTCGCAGAACCTTCCCACAATGTTTTCAGGTTGTCCGTCGGACGTGCGAGCTCTAGTCTCTTGGTGTCGCCGAAACTTCGGCGATCGGGTGTGAGAACCCTTAGGAACTGTTAATCCACAGTCAGTACCACCATAATCGCCGCCGGCATTTCTGCTGTCTGCATTGTTATGGCGGCTGTGTGCGGGCGGGCTTCGGTCCGGCCGGGCTTGTTCCTACCGGTTTCTCACCCCGCACACTGCTGCCACCACTCCGCCGCGTGAGAAACGGCAAGTGATTGGCTATTGATTAGGAACGTATCAATGTCAAAACCTGTCCCCGACCCACCCCTCGAACCCACCCCCCTCGAACAAACCATCCGCGCCGACGACCTCGCCAAAAACCGCGAAGCGATCAAGCGTGCTCTGGATTTTTACCTGTGCCCGCAGCCAGCCAAACCGCACCCACCCAGCACGATGTTTGTGATCCAGCCGGAAATCGACACCGAAACCCTGCTGGCCCATGCCTGTGAGTCACTCGCTTCGGCCAACACCCTGGCCAGTGATTTTGCCGATCAACTGGGGCGGCCGCAGCGCAATACGGCGTTGGCGATCCAGCAGATCATCATGCTCGCGGAGCTGGCGGTGAATCGGGCGCTGGATCGGGTCGATTCGCAAGTCTGAAATCCGGTCGCTCGCAGTTCGCTTGCTCTTGGTCATAAAAAAACCACTGGGCTGTCAGACTCAGTGGTTTTGCACAACGTTCAAGCGAACCTGCGTTATTTCACCTGCGTCAACTTCACATCTGTTTCAAGCATCTCGATCAGCGTCCGCAGGTATTTGAATCCCTGATCTTTCTTCTCCCAACGGTCAACGAACAACAAGCCTTTGTCATTGACCTGGATCGGCGTGACAACAATTTCACCGGTTTTGGATTTATGCACCAGACGGGTTCCGCTCGTGCCTTCAGATTCAACCAGGAACATACCGGGGTGTGTCAGTTTGCTGCGACTGACCGACGGCGCCGGGGAAGGTTTTTTCTTGCCGGCAACAGCGACTTTGACAAGAAAATCACTTTGCACCGCGCGCTGGCTGGTTCCGCCCTTTTCAGTCGAGTCGGCGAGGATTTCCGCTGTGCCGCGGTGGACACCTCTGGCCAGTTCAGGAGCGGTGTCACGCACGTGGAGACTGACAGCAGACAGGGTGTCCGCCAGACCCGGCACACCGAGGTTGTAATTGGTATGGGAGTTGCCGATGAGGGCAACCCATTTATGCGGCCCGTTGGCAAGCTGGTCAGCCTCGATCACTCGGGTTGCGAAATAACTGAACATCTCGTTTCGGGAAATATCCGGGTCATGAATACCCTTCAAGTGGTAAGAGGCTGTGCAATCGAGCGCCCTGATTCGAATGTTGTACTTGGCTGCCGTCTGATAGAGCTCGGTGTACGTATCGCTGCCTTTATAGGTAGGCATGTGCCCTGCATCCTGACGGTGCAGATAATTCTTGAGCCTCTCCGGCATGCGTTGGGTCTGACGAAAGATATCCAGATCAGCCTGGTGCACATCGGTCAAGAGGTGCTCCACATACAGTGTGTCGTAACCGGCTTGCTTGAGCGCTTTCATGTGCTTTTTCAGGAGCGCTTTGCTCGATACACCTGCATGTGCTTCGCCAATCAGCAGGTTCAAGCGTTGATCGGACAGCTGTTTTAAAAAAGCTTCGAACGTAGTATCGGACGCGAGCGACGGCAGGACCGGCGCTTCGGGAGGGATGTAATCGGCGAACGTGTCTCTGGCAGTTTTTTCCAGACGCTCGCGTATGGAAATGAAGGCGTCGTAGGCCGTTTGCTCATTCGACGCGACCGGGCGGTAGTTTGAATCCAGGGAGTAGGGTTTATTTAACATCTGCGCAATATCGTCACGCAGTGAGGGTGCAATGTCGTAGTCGCTGAAATGATCGACAACGGCGGCAGGTGCCTCTGGCTTTGTGACCGGTGGGGGAGCTTTGTACGGGGTCGGCGTTTGCACGAGATAGTCGCCCCTCGCCGTTGTGTCCCCGGCGATTGAACCTGGCGAATCCAGACCGACCCGTGTGGGCTGGTTCAGGCCGATGTCTTCAATGCGCACGGCAACGGCGTCGTGCAGATCCGCCAGACCTGGCGTGCCGTTGAAGGTGGTCATGCGCGAGTCGTCCACCAGTGCTACCCAGCGTTCGTCCGGTGCATCGGCAACATCGTCGGCAATGACCTGGTGCGAATAGAAGTTTCTGACCTCATTGCTACGTGGGGTGAGCGGCGAGACGTCCGACATCAGCAGGACATCGTCCAGCTCATAGCAGGTGGAGGCGTCCAGTGCACCGATCTTCAGGTTTTTTTCATGAGCCTTGCGCACCAGTGCCAGATAGGAGAATGCCGCGTCGGCCTCATGACCGAGGGCTTTATCCACAGCTTGCAGATGCTTTTTGATGTGCCGCCATGACTTGCCCTGGTTGAACTTCTCCAGCTTGAGGGCGAAGACATCCCCCGGCAGATATTCCAGATAAAGACGCTTGAAGCCGTTGGCGATCAGCGCGTCGATGTAGGTGATCAGCACCTGTTTGCTCGCGATGGATCCAGGGCGGGCGCCGATGACCAGATTCTTGCCGGTGAAGGCTTCGCTGGCGATCAACTGCGTGAAGGAGGTGTCCGCGCCGACAGAAGCGACCTCGGTCCGGGCGGGGAGGGCAGCCAGGTCTGCGAAATGCAGCCTGGCGTCCGTGGTCAGTTTGGCCGCCTGGCTCAGGTATACCCTGCGGGTAGTGCCAAGTTCATCGACCGCGCCAGCGAGGATCGTATTGGGGTGGGCCATGTAGTCCTCGGCTCGTTTTACGAGTTGTAGCCTTGTCTCCGGGTTCATGGCCGCTTCGATGCGCGCATGGTATTTGGTCGGAACACCGTAATCTTTATGGGGGCCGGGTGTTTCCGATACGGCGTCGTACTTCGGGGCTCCGCCGGCCACACCGCTGCGCACCAGCACGCCATCGGCATTGGGCACGACCACAATACCGGTCGACAGCAAACGGCCGGTATTCGGGTCAGGGCGATGCAACAAGTAGCGACCCAAGGCATCGGGCTTGTCCGGGGCCCACAGGGCCCGCCCGTCAAAAAACACCGGGCGCAGACCTTGTGTCAGAGAGGTATCGGATTCCAGCGGCGCGATCAACTTCAGCGCTTGCTCTGCACGGCTTCCGGCGGTGCTCAGACGCGCACTTTTCACATGGAACCTGAGTGAGCGCACAACCGGGCGCAGATCGGTCAACAACGCGCCGGCGCTGTTGAACAGGTAACCCACCAGATACTGCAGCGCGGCACCGTTGTCGCCTCGCTGGTAAGCGGCGAGCGCGAGCATGGCGTCCTTGAAGGCCAGCAGCAGACCGCTGCTCAGGCTTAAAAGAGGGTAGGGCATGGTTGCGATGGCGGTAACGATCTCGACGCACGTCCAGAGCAACCCCATGATCATCTCGTTGCGATTGACGGTGGTCGCGTGGACGTCGTCGATCTTGCGTTGCAACTTCATGTCGTAAAGGGCGTAGCGCAAGTCACTGACAGGCGCCACGGAACGCGTTGAATCGTAATGCGCCTCGCTGGGCGTGGACTTGTTGAGTTCCTGTGGTAAACGTTTTTTCGCCGTCTCGAGAAACGTGCGAATGCGGGTTCGCGATTGCACCGAGACCCGGCTGGTGAGGTATTCGATCATGCCGGGCTGCTGTTTCAGCAGGTAGTTGAACAGCCTGGCTTCGCGGAAACCGATGCCGTCCGGCGACTCGGGAGTGTAAAGCAGCACCGGATCGTTGCCGTGGCTGAACAGCCAGGTGTCGATCACCCATTCACCGTCGATCATCAGCCGGTGCAGCATGAATTCGTTGCGCTTGCTGGCGGAGCTGTCGCCCATGCTGGCGATGCTCTTTTCCAGCCATTGTTGATCGGCTTGGGTAATGTGCCCTTTCAACTGGCTTTCGAGGGCGGCGCCGCGCATTTGCCGCTGGATCACCGCCAGCGTCGTGTTGCGTCTGAAGCCATATCCGCGGCTGGCGGAGCTTTGCAGCTCAGCGCGAACCTTGTTGGTGTAACGTTCGCCGATCCATACGCCGGTGACAGAGCGGGCGACGTTTTGCGCGGTCAGCGCACTCAAATCAACCCCGTCCGGGCCTTTGAAGCGTGCCGAACGAGAGAATTTGGGATCGATCAGGCCGAAGCTGTCCGGGTAGCCATCGCGATACAGGCGGGTATAAGTCATCGGTGCGGCGGTCCATGAAGGCACCACCGAGGTCTGTGAATACGCCCATACGGTATCCGGATCGACATCGTTGGCCGGACGTTTGAGCAGCGCATTCAGGGCTTTTTTCGCCTGTTCATGTACATAGGTGTCGAACGGTGGAAACCCGCTGCCCGACAATGTATGCGCGTTGAACGCTTGCAGGGTGCCTTCGGCTTCTTCGGCCAGTGTCGACAGCTTCCTGCGGTTGGCTGTGCTGGTCGAGCGGTACCACAGCGGGGTGCTGAAGTCGTAGTCATCGGTGCGCGTAGCCAGTACATGCACAGTCATTGCCCGCAGGCAGTCACTATGCGGCCCGGTGTTGGCGAATGTGAGTTTGCTGTATTCCTCAGCCTCGGGTTTGAAACTCAGGCCGGACAACAGTTTCTGCATGCTTTGGCGAAAGCGCAGCGGCGCGCGGCTGACCAGATAGGCGACCATGCCTTCGGTATCCTCGCTGTGTTTGGCCCAGCCGAGAATGTGCGCCTGACAGGCACGCTCGCTGTCGAAAGCACGGAACCGCTTGTTGTCGGGCGCATCCGGCGTACACAGCAATATCCGCTTGAGGGCGCCTTTATCGTCGGACTGGCGCAACACCCAGAGATCCAGAAGTTGTGCACCGTGCAAGGTCAGTGTCGCGGCTCGCAGTCGAGCATCGTTACCGGCACGCAGTTGCTGGATCAGTTGCAGGTCACTGTCCACCAGGTCGCTCTGCAGCCTGGCGGTGTAGGCCGAGGCAACGATCCGCTGATCAAGCATGTCGGCGACGGCCAGACTGAAGGAGGGCAGGCCATGCAGGCGTTGCTGCACCTGGTTGAAGTCGATTCGCGGTCGCAGGGTCAGCGCTTGCTGGACGATCCAGGCCGGCGTGACATCCACGTAGGCTTCGGGTAGCGGCGCGTCCTTGTAACTCAGGGTCGTGGCTCGGAGGGAACTGGAACCGGCCAATTCGTCACCGGTGTGCGGCCCGAGCAAGGCCAGTTCGATGAGGTTGCGGCGGTGCTCGAATACACCGAAACCACTCACGTGGCGTTTGGTCTTGAGCGTCAGGTGCTCGGGTTCGAGGTCATCGATTTCAAGCTCATCGCTGAGGCGCTCGAGCCATTGGTGACGAGCCAGCGTCAGCGGGCTGGCGGCGGCTCCGATCAATTGCAACAGGGTCTGGCGGGCCTGTTCATATTGATTCAAGTGCCCCGCCAGTTCGGCCTTGCGAGCGCTACTCGCACTGCGATACCAATCCGGTGCGCTCAGGTACAGCTGGCGTTCGAACAGCGCTTGCGCCTGGAGCGCCAGACGCGGTGTGAGATCCGGCAAGGCGCCGGCGATGGCCAGATCAAGTGCTGTGCGCAACAGGCCCGCGTCGTGTTGCGGGTTATCGATGAGGCTCAATGCCCGTTCGATATCCTGCGTGCGCTTTTCGATCAATGCCTCGTAGAGGTGTTCAAACAGCGGTGTGCTATCAATCGGTGACAGCTCCAGCGGCCAGATGCCGGCAGCCCCGACACCGTGATAGCTCACGGGCAGCATCTGCAGGAAGCCGTCGCGATCGGCGTCGTGCTTCAGACACTGGAGCAAATGCCCGTCCAGCTCCGCCAGAGAATTGAAGAACTCGATGCCCCTGACCGGGGTGAACAGCACCGCGAAACCGGTGTTTTGCTCGGTCAGCAAATCACTGACTGACGTGCTGTTTTTTTCCGTGATCACGAAGGCCCCCGCCAGTTCCACGGTGGTTGCCTGATAACTGAACTGCAGTGCGTAGGTTGCGGGGCGCAGCATCGGCGCCAGTGCCAGTTTCTCCAGCAAGGCGCCGGCCTCGGCGGACAGCAGGCGATCCTTGACGGCCTGACGCGCCTCGTTTTCGATGGCGGTGAAGCCGGCATCGTAGATGAGGAAAGATTTGGCCGGTTTGCCATCAATCCGCTCGCGCTGGTCGATGTTTTGCAACTGCGCCAGCAGTTGGGTCTTGAGGGTGGCGAGCAGCTTCTGGCCCACCATGCTGTTCAGATCGGCGCCGTGCAGGGACTGGTAAAGCGCGCGGCTGGCTTGCAGATAGTGCTCGCGGTAGGTTTTCAGCAAACCGTTCACACGTTTCAGATAGGCCTGTTCGGTAGTAGGGAGGCTCTCGGCGAGTAGCGGCTTTTCGATCTTGAACAGATGGTGAGCGATCTGATTGAGATCGCCCCTGATTTCTTCGCCCGAGGGGGCGGTGTGTGCGTTCATTGGCATCGTCTTCATGCTGGTGGAAAAGACCTCAGCATGGGGACCGTGTCCGCGACGATGGTGGTACATAGTTATAGCGTCTGCCCGAGTGGATCCCTCCACCCAGCCGGTTTGTCAGCGATGGCGTTTGCTAAATGACCTGATTCCGGGTTGTTCGCATAAGCTGTAGCAGCTGCCGAAGGCTGCGATCCTTTGATTTCGCTTTTTACCGCGCCCCTAAAAAAGTAAGCAAAAAACGCTTGCTCCTGCGTTCGGCCCTCGCAGGCTCGGGGTCCTTCGCTGCGGGATCGATCCTGGCGCAGCGGCTCCGGTTTGCTTCGCTGCACCTCCTCTCGCTGTGTTCGACTGCGTCGGACGGTCGCTGCGCTCCCACCCCAGTGGCAGATGTGGCATTGACCATTCATCGGAAACACCCCTTAACCTGTAATTTCTGACAGTGGCGCGATACCTCCAACTCCTGTCACATAAGCCTTACATCCAAAACGGCTAAGAAGGAACTTGACTATGTCTGCTGAAATTGTGCCAGTAATCACCTCTGTGAGAGACGATAAGGGAGAGATTCCCAACGGTGGCGCCACCTCGGCAACTTCTGTGCAATTGAGCGGGGTTGCAGCTGCTGGAGAAAAAGTTGAAATCTTCGACGCTGCTGTTTTGAGGGGGCAAGTAGTTGTCAGTGCTGCAGGACGCTGGGATTTTCGCCTGACGAGTCTGATGCTGGGTGCTCATTCGGTTATGGCCAAAGGAAGCGCTGGTATGTCATCTATTCGTACGTTTACCGTTGTTGCAGCAAAGTAACTGCCGATTGAAAAAGCCGCTGAGCTTCATAGCCCGGCGGCTTTTCATGGGTCAGTAAGGCTGTTGGACTTTTATTGCGGGTAAAACCTTCGCACTTGTTTCACTACGATTGAGCAGAGCTTGAAGTGCTCCACTCAAACTCGCAGCTTTGTCACCCACTAACAAGTGCCAAACCCCACCCTCCAACTGGCTGACACCCTGACAACCCAGCTCTTTCAACTGCGCGTCGGACAGAGCCTTGCTATCCGCCAGCAACAAGCGAATCCGGCTCATGGCAATGCAATCCAGTTGCAGCACGTTGTCGCCGCCACCCAGTGCATTCAGCCATTGCTGAGCTTCTGGACCCGAGACCGAAACGGCTTTCGGCTCATCGACAAGCGCAACAGTCTCAGCGATGACCGCTCGGCCCAATGCCGGCATGGCGAGGCGAATCTCATCAGCAATGCTGTCCGCCATCGGACCCACAACAACCTGCAAGCTGCCGCCCTTGCCCGGGCGCACCACGGCCATTGCGCCCAGCGCTTTCAGCTCGGCGTCCGAGGCCTTGTTGCGATCGACCATTTCCAGGCGCAGTCGGGTCGTGCACGCGCCGACGGTCAGCAGATTCTCTGCGCCGCCCAAGGCTTTGATATATGCACTGGCGCGTTCGGTTTCCGAAAGCACAGCTTTTTCGGCCGTGGCCACGTCTTCACGCCCCGGCGTCTTCAGGTTGAAGCGGCGGATACAGAAGTCGAAAACCAGGTAATAAATGACCGCGTAAGCCAGACCGACAGGCACAACCAACCAGCCATTGGTGGACTTGCCCCAGCCGAGGATCATGTCGATGAAGCCACCGGAAAAGGTGAAGCCCAGATGAATGTTCAGGCCGTTGGTAATCGCCATCGACAGCCCGGTCAGCAGCGCATGCAGAAGGAACAGCAGCGGCGCGAGAAACATGAAGGCGAACTCAATCGGCTCGGTCACCCCGGTCAAAAACGAAGTCAAAGCCATCGACAGAAAAATCCCGCCCATGACCTTGCGCCGTTCCGGCAGGGCATTGCGATACATCGCCAGGCATGCCGCCGGCAGGCCGAAGATCATCATCGGGAACATGCCGGTCATGAACTGGCCGCCCTTCGGGTCGCCGGCGAAATAGCGCGACAGATCGCCAGTCACCAGCGCCCCAGTGGTCGGGTCGGTGAAGTTGCCGAAGACGAACCACGCCATGTTGTTGAGGATGTGATGCAGACCGGTGACGATCAGCAGTCGGTTGAACACACCAAACACGAACGCGCCGAGGCTGCCGCTTTCCATCATCAGCGCGCCGAACGCATTGATGCCCTGCTGGATCGGCGGCCAGATATAACCGAACAGCACGCCCAGCCCGACCGCCGCAAACCCGGTGACAATCGGCACGAAACGCCGGCCACCGAAGAACGCCAGATACTCCGGCAGCTTGATGTCCTTGAAGCGGTTGTACAGCGCGCCGGCCAACAGGCCGCTGACGATCCCGGCGAGCATGCCCATGTTGATGGTCGAATCGAGCACCTTGAGCGTGGAGATCATCACCAGATAACCGATCACCCCGGCCAGGCCGGCGGTGCCGTTGTTGTCTTTGGCGAAACCGACGGCGATGCCGATGGCGAAGATCATCGCCAGGTTGGCGAAGATCACTTGCCCGGCATCGTGAATGATCGCGATGTTCAGCAGGTCGGTGTCACCCAGGCGCAGCAGCAGGCCGGCGATCGGCAGGATCGCGATTGGCAGCATCAGCGCGCGGCCGAGGCGTTGCAGGCCTTCGATGAAGAGTTGGTACATGGCGTTTGTCCTTGTTGTTTTTGTTAGCGCAGTGGCCAATGTTGATGACAGGCCTCACGCACCGCTGCGGCGCTGCTCAACTTGAGCAGGTCACGGGCGAGGCGCTGACATTCGGCTTCGTGCAGCTGGCGCACGCGGTCCTTGATTTCACCGATCTGCACCGGGCTCACCGACAGTTCGGTGACGCCCAGGCCGATCAGCACCGGCGTCGCCAACGGGTCGGAGGCGAGGGCGCCGCAGACGCCGACCCAGCGCTTATGCACCGCCGCGCCTTCGCAGGTCATGGCGATCAGGCGCAGCAGCGCCGGGTGCAGGGCATCGACCCGCGCCGCCAGCCCGGCGTGGTCGCGGTCCATGGCCAGGGTGTATTGCGACAGATCGTTGGTGCCGATCGAGAGGAAGTCGGCGTGCTCGGCCAGTTGTTCGGCCTGCAGCGCGGCGGCGGGCACTTCGATCATCACGCCGATCTGCGGGCGCTCGGCAATGCCCAATTCAAGGCACAAGCCGTCAACGCGCTGACGGATGTGCAGCAACTCGTCGACCTCGGTGACCATCGGCAACAGGATCCGGCAACGCTGCAGCGGCTTGACCTGCAACAGCGCGCGCAGTTGCTGATCGAGAATGTCCGGGCGCGCCTGCGCCAGACGAATGCCGCGCAGGCCGAGCACCGGGTTGGCTTCGGCAGGCAGCGGCAGGTAGTCGAGTTGCTTGTCGCCGCCGACGTCAATGGTGCGGATGATCACCGACTTGTCGCCCATGGCATCGATGACCGCTTGATAGGCGCTGCGTTGTTCTTCGACGTCCGGTGCAGTCTGGCGATCGACGAAGAGAAACTCAGTGCGCAACAGGCCGACGCCATCGGCACCGTTGGAAAAAGCGTCTGCCGCTTCGCTGCTGGAGGCGACGTTGGCGACCACTTCGATGTGCACGCCATTACGGGTTTCGGCGGGCAAATGCG
Organism: Pseudomonas sp. 1L-B-1-E-C1; assembly: GCF_057291835.1. Taxonomy (NCBI): domain Bacteria; kingdom Pseudomonadati; phylum Pseudomonadota; class Gammaproteobacteria; order Pseudomonadales; family Pseudomonadaceae; genus Pseudomonas; species Pseudomonas sp. 1L-B-1-E-C1. The sequence continues at coordinate 351,492 of NZ_JBXAWN010000004.1, forward strand.
CTTTGGCTTGTTGGCTTTCGCGGCGCTGCTGGCGCTCGATTTGCGCTTGCTGCACGTCAGCCAGGCGCTGAGTATTTGGCGTCAGTTCGAGACGACCGCCATCAGCGTCGAGTACCACGGGCTGATCTTGCGGTTGATCGAGCAATTGAGCGCCCAAAGCGACGATGCACGGCAGGCCTTTACCGCGCGCCAGAATCGCGACGTGCGAGGTGGCGCCGCCTTCGGCCATGCACAACCCGGCGACACCTTGCGCGCTGAGTTGCAGCAGATCCGACGGCGTCAGTTCGTGAGCGGCGACGATTGCGCCGGCCGGCACCTGGTATTGCCAGGCCTCGCCAAGCAAGGCGCGCAGGACGCGTTGCTTGAGGTCGCGCAAATCGTTGGCGCGTTCGGCCAGCAGCGGACTGCCGGTGTCTTGCAGCATGTCGCACTGCGCGTCGATCGACTGACTCCAGGCGTGCGTCGCTGCGGTGCCTTGTTCGATGAATTGCTGCGCGGCGTCGAGCAGGGCCGGGTCTTCGAGCAGCGCCATGTGCGCAGCGAAGATGGCTTCTTCATCGGCGTTCTTGTGTTTTTTCGCTTGGGCGAGGGTGGCAGCGATTTCGCTGCGCACCGCGTTCAATGCCGCTTCAAGAATCTGCTGCTGTTGCAGCGGATCGTGATTGCCCGCATCCGCCGGCAACGTGATTGCGTTCAAGCGAAACAACGGCCCGGCGACCAGCCCCGGCGCCGCGCAAACACCATGCAACACCCCAGCCTCGGCCGGGGGTTCCAGCGCCGCAGTGCTGACCGGCGCTTGCGCGTGATGGTCGTCCGGCAGCGCCGTGGCCAATGCGCTGAGCAAGGCTTGCAGTGCGGCATCGGCGTCCGGGCCCTGACAACTGACCTGCACCTCATCCTGCTCGCCGATCGCCAGCCCCATCAAACCGATCAAGCTGTTGCACGGCGCCGATTTGCCAGCGAAATGCAGCTGCGATCGGCTATTGAAACCCTGCGCGGTCTGGCGGATCAGCGCAGCGGGGCGCGCATGCAAACCGCCGCGATGAGCGACGCGCACCTGGCCATGAGCTTCGGGCCCGCCGAGCGTTTCGGTATTCGCCGCGACAACGTTGCGCGCGATGATGTGCAGCAACGGCTCGCCGACTTTCACCGCTTTGAGGGTGATCGGCCGCACCTGAAAGTCCGCGCTGTTGGTCAGGATCAGCAGGCTGACCAGGCTTTTGCACTGCTGGCCGACTTTGTCCAGGTCATAGCGCAACAGCGGTTGACCGAGGCTGACGCGATCGCTTTCCTTGACCAGCATGGCGAAACCTTCACCGTTCAGTTCGACGGTGTCTAGGCCCAGGTGCAGAAGAATTTCCGCGCCGTTATCGGCGCGCACGGTCACCGCATGGCTGCTGCGCGCGACGTGGATGATCACGCCGGCGCAGGGCGAATACAGCGTGTCGTTGAGCGGGTCGATGGCGATGCCGTCGCCCATCGCGCCGCTGGCGAACACTGCGTCCGGGACGTTGGCGAGCGTCAGCACGGGGCCGCTGAGCGGGGCGCTGAGGGTCAGCTCTTTATTGTTGTCGGGCATGGCTGGGTCTCATCAGTTGAATCTCGGTTCGATGTCCCCTCGTAGGAGCTGCCGCAGGCTGCGATCTTTTGATCTTGTTTTTGGCTACGTCAAAATCAAAAGATCGCAGCCTTCGGCAGCTCCTACAGGTCGGACTTCGGTGGTCAGTGCGTGCGGGTCACTTTGCTCAAATGACGCGGCTGATCCGGGTCCATGCCGCGCGCCACGGCCAGGCCTGCGGCCATCACGTAGAAACTCTGGATCGCCAGAATCGGGTCGAGGACCGGGTGCTCGGCGCGGGTCAGGGTCAGGTCGCGTTCGCTGACGTCATCCGGGGCGGCGAGCAATACCCGGGCGCCGCGTTGACGCATTTCTGCCGCCAGGCTCAGCAGACCCGCCTGTTCGGCACCGCGTGGGGCGAAAACCAGCAGCGGATAGTGTTCGTCGATCAGTGCCATCGGCCCGTGACGGACTTCGGCGCTGCTGAACGCTTCGGCCTGAATCGCCGAGGTTTCCTTGAATTTCAGCGCCGCTTCCTGGGCGATGGCGAAACCGGCGCCACGGCCGATCACCATCAAACGCTCGCAATCGCGCAGCGCTTCGATGGCAACGCTCCAGTCCTGTTTTGCGGCTTTGCGCAAACCTTCAGGCAGGGCGTTGCCGGCCTCGAGCAATTCGCTGTCTTCTTTCCAGTGCGCGATCAAGCGCGCGCTGGCGCTAAGGGTGGCGATAAAACTCTTGGTCGCGGCGACGCTGCTTTCAGTACCGGCAAGCAGCGGCAGACTGAATTCACAGGCCGCTTCCAGTGGCGAGTCGGCGGCGTTGACCATCGACACACTTAGCGCGCCGCGCTTGCGCAACAGCCGCAGGCTGTTGACCAGATCCGGGCTCTGTCCCGACTGCGAAAACGCGAACGCCACCTGACCGCTGACTTTCAACGGCGCCTGCTGCATGGTCACCACGGACATCGGCAGTGAGGCTACCGGCACCCCCAGTTGCTGCATGGTCAGGTAGGCGAAGTAGCTCGCGGCGTGGTCGGAGCTGCCACGGGCAACGGTCATCGCCACTTGCGGTGGCTGCCGGCGCAGGCGCCCGGCGATCTCGATCATCGGCGCGTCGAGCTGTTGCAGTTGGGCTTGCACGGCCTCGAACGAGGACAGCGCCTCTTCAAGCATTTTTGAAGTCAATGTCTTCTCCTTCGACCATGACGGCGGTCAGTGTGAGTGAGCGATCGAGCCGCACGCAGTCGGCCCAGGCACCTGGGGCAAGGCGCCCGCGTTCAGTGAGGCCGAGGTAATCGGCGGGAAATTGCGACAGACGCTGCGAGGCTTCGCTGATCGGCAAACCGATCTTCACCAGATTGCGCAGGGCCTGATCCATGGTCAGGGTGCTGCCGGCCAGCGTGCCGTCGGGCAGACGCACGCCGCCCAGGCATTTGGTCACGGTGTGGCTGCCGAGCTTGTATTCACCGTCGGGCATACCGGCGGCGGCGGTCGAGTCGGTCACGCAATACAGGCACGGGATCGAACGCAGGGCCACGCGAATGGCGCCGGGGTGCACGTGCAACAGATCGGGGATCAGCTCGGCGTACTGCGCATGGGCAAGTGCCGCGCCGACGATGCCAGGCTCGCGGTGATGCAGCGGGCTCATGGCGTTGTAGAGGTGGGTGAAACTGGTCGCACCGGCAGCCAACGCAGCGACGCCTTCCTCGTAACTGCCGAGGGTGTGGCCGATCTGCATGCGAATGCCACGGCTGCTCAGTTCACGGATCAACGCATCGTGACCGGCGATTTCCGGGGCGATCGTAATCACGCGGATCGGCGCCAGCGCCAGATACTCTTCGACTTCGGCCATCAACGCGGTGTGGGCGAAGTTCGGTTGAGCGCCGAGTTTTCCCGGGTTGATGTACGGGCCTTCAAGGTGCACGCCAAGCACTCGCGCGGAGCCTTTCGGACGCTGTTCGCAGAATTCTCCTACCTCTTTGAGGACGCTGGAGATCTCCGCACTCGGTGCGGTCATGGTGGTGGCCAGCAACGAGGTCGTGCCAAAACGCACGTGGGTTTTGCTGATGGTTTCGAAGGCATCGGCGCCTTCCATGATGTCTTTGCCACCGCCGCCGTGAACGTGCAGATCGATGAACCCCGGCAGCAGATAAGGCAGATCGTTATCGGCCGGATCGCAGGGTACGCCTTCGATCGACACGACCTTGCCGTGTTCGTGAATCAGCCGGCCGCGAACCCAGCCGCTGGCGGTGAGGATGTTGTCTTCGGACATTTTCGTTCTCGCTTGGGGCCGCGCTTAACGGCGCGGCTCTTTATCTACGAAGCTCTGCAACAAAGTCGTAGTAGTCGTTGCGGCAATAGGTGTCGGTGACTTCGATCGGCGTGTTGTCTTCCAGATAGCCGACCCGGGTCATCAGCAGCATGGCGGTGCCGGGGGCGATGCCGACCAGTGCGGCGAACTCGTCAGAGGCGTTGATCGCCTGGATGTGCTGCAGGGCGCGGACGATGGGTTTACCGATGCCGTCGAGGTATTCGTAGAGCGAGTCACCCACCGCTTGCGGTTTGGGCATGATCGACGCGGGCAGGGTACTCATTTCAATCGCCATGACCGTGTCATCGGCTTTGCGCAAGCGTTTCATCCGCGCGACTTTGTCGTTGGGCGACAGGCCGAGGCGGATCAGTTCTTCGTGGGTCGGAAGAGTGATTTCCCGCTCCAGCCATTTCGAGCTGGGTACGAAGCCTTTCAAACGCAGCATTTCGCTGAAGCCGGAAAGCCGCGACAGCGGTTGTTCCAGGCGTGGGGTGATGAACGTGCCCGAGCCTTGCAGGCGGCGGATCAGGCCTTGATCAAGCAAGACTTCCAGCGCCTTGCGCGCGGTGACCCGGGAAATGCCGAGCTGGTCGCTGAGGTTGCGCTCGGACGGCATCGCCTGTTCGGCCTTCCACTGCCCGGCATGAATCGCCGCTTCCAGATTGCGCGCCAGCTGCAAGTACAGCGGCGTCGGCTGGGCGTCGTCAGGACGTAGGGATTGGAGGTCGTTCATGTAGGTCGTTTCCGCCGCGAGTATAGGATTGTTGTGGCTCGCTTGTGGGACGGAAACTAATACCACTTGAATACCATGTCAACGCAGGTAAATGGCTTGTAACCCGCGAATATCGGGGCTTCAGGGGGTAGTGGTCTTAAGTGGTATTAGCGGTGGACGTCGAAAAGCAAAAGATCGCAGCCTTCGGCAGCTCCTACAGTGGGAAGTGGTATCAACCCTGTAGGAGCTGCCGAAGGCTGCGATCTTTTGATTTATTTTTTTTGCGGTGACCAGCGGTCGAGATTACGGGCGAATCTCGATCATCGTGCCGTCCGGTACCAGATTCCACACTTCACGCATGTCGACGTTGCGCATGGCGATGCAGCCATCGGTCCAGTCGAGGGTGTGGAACAACTGCTCCGGGTTGTCCTCCGAGTCCGGGGTGCCGTGGATCATGATCATCCCGCCGGGCTCGACACCTTCACGGCGTGCGCGGGCGGCGTCGCTGATGTTCGGGTAGGAAATGTGCATCGACAGGTTGAATTTCTCGCTGGTCTTGCGCCAGTCGATCCAATAGAAACCTTCGGGTGTGCGTTTGTCGCCCTCGATCAGTTTCGGCCCTTTCTTCGCCCCCTTGCCCAAGGACACGCGATAGGTCTTCAACGGCTTGCCGTCGGCAATCAACTGCAGTTGGTGGGCTGATTTGAGGACCAGGACCTTTTCGATGAGGGGGGTATTCGACGGCGTCACGGTGGTCACGAATGACGCTTGCGAAACGCTGACGAACGACAGGCAGAACAGGGCAAGCAACCAGCGCATTGAAACGATTCCCCAAGAATGACGCAGACACATATTGATAGATGCAGGTGTGGTTATCGGCCGGCTACCGGGAAGCTCAAGTGATCGCCGGCTGCACCAGTGGCGGGATCGATTCCGAACGCACCGGGTAAGTCTCGCTGCGCCGATCAGCGAAGAAGCATTCTAAGGTGCGCCCGACCGTGCGGAAAGCCAGCTCGTCCCAGGGGATGTCGGCTTCGTCGAACAACTGCACCTCAAGACTTTCAGGGCCGGCGGCAAACTCGAGATCGGCCAGTTCGGCGCGAAAAAACACGTGCACCTGGCTGATGTGCGGTACGTCGATCAGCGTGTAGATGCTCAGGTTGCGCACCCGGGCGCAGGCTTCCTCGGCGGTTTCGCGGATGGCCGCCTGCTCGATGGTCTCGCCGTTTTCCATGAAACCGGCGGGCAGTGTCCAGTAACCGAGGCGCGGCTCGATGGCGCGGCGGCAGAGCAACACTTGCGTGCCCCAGGTCGGCACGCAACCGGCAACGATATTGGGGTTCTGGTAGTGAATGGTCTGACAGCTGTCACAGACAAATCGCAGCCGCGAGTCGCCTTCGGGAATGCGCTGGGTGACCGGGTTACCGCAGTGGCTGCAAAATTTCATGCTCGGGTTCCTGAATGCTGCGCCTATCTTGGCGTGCAGCGGGGCCGGTCGGCAAGTTGTCGTTTCGCGACACGACCGGTTTCGGGGGCTTGGGCGCTCGCTTTGATTGGTGCATGATGCGGAGCAAGGCACCGATCGAGAACACTCATGCTGGACGAGCTACTGCATAGGGTAAGCAACCACACACCGCGCACGCTGGAGACCGACGCACGTTTCCCCGAAGCCGCCGTGCTGGTGCCGATCACCCGCAGTGACGAACCGGAACTGGTCCTGACCCTGCGCGCCAGCGGGCTTTCGACCCACGGTGGCGAAGTCGCCTTCCCCGGTGGGCGCCGCGACCCGGAAGACCCGGACCTGATCTTCACCGCGCTGCGCGAAGCCGAAGAAGAGATCGGCCTGCCGCCGGGGCTGGTCGAAGTCATCGGCCCGCTCAGTCCGTTGATTTCCCTGCACGGCATCAAGGTAACGCCGTATGTCGGCGTGATTCCCGACTTTGTCGAATACCAGCCCAATGATGCCGAGATCGCTGCCGTCTTCAGCGTACCGCTGGAATTTTTCCGCAAAGACCCGCGCGAGCATACCCATCGCATCGACTATCAAGGCCGCAGCTGGTACGTGCCGAGCTATCGCTTCGGCGAGTACAAGATCTGGGGCCTGACGGCGATCATGATCGTCGAGTTGATCAACCTGCTCTATGACGCCAAAATCAGCCTGCACCGACCGCCGAAAAGTTTTATCGATACCTGAGCCGTCGTTCGAACGGCCGTGAGCCCGAGGAAAACAAAATGAAATACCGCCTGGGCGACGCCCGTGTCGAAACCCATCCGCAGAGCTGGGTCGCGCCCAATGCCGTATTGGTGGGCAAGGTCCGCCTGGAAGAGGGCGCCAACGTCTGGTTCAACGCTGTGTTGCGGGGCGACAACGAACTGATCCTCATCGGCAGGAACAGCAATGTGCAGGACGGTACGGTGATGCACACCGACATGGGCTATCCGCTGACCATCGGCACCGGCGTGACCATCGGCCACAACGCCATGCTCCACGGTTGCACGGTCGGCGATTACAGCCTGATCGGCATCAATGCGGTGATTCTCAACGGCGCGAAGATCGGCAAGAACTGCATCATCGGCGCCAATTCGCTGATCGGCGAAGGCAAGGAAATTCCCGACGGTTCGCTGGTGATGGGCTCACCGGGCAAGGTTGTGCGCGAACTCACCGAGCCGCAGAAAAGGATGCTCGAAGCCAGCGCCGCGCACTATGTGCATAACTCGCAGCGTTACGCCCGCGATCTGGTCGAGCAGGAAGAATGAGCGCTGTCGAACGACCTGTTGCCTCGCCGTGCGTGAATATCTGCGCGCTGGATGAAGACGATATCTGCACCGGTTGCCAGCGCACGGTCGCAGAGATCACCCGCTGGGGCCGCATGAGCAATGACGAGCGTCGGGTGGTGCTGGGGTTGTGTCATGAGCGGGCGAAGGCGAGTGGGTTGGTTTGGATGATTGGCAAGACGCCGAGCCAATAGATCAAAGGATCGCAGCCTTCGGCAGCTCCTACAGGGGAACGCATTTCCAAATGTAGGAGCTGCCGAAGGCTGCGATCTTTTGCTTTTCAGGGCACTCAAGTAACCTGTGCGCCAAATCGACAGGCCGCCCCCATGATCTTCCTCATCGCCTACATCAGCAGCGTCGTGCTGATCAACTTCGCCTTTTCCACCGCACCGCACCTGGACATCATCTGGTCGGCCTGGGGCGGGCTGGTGTTCGTGCTGCGCGACATGGTGCAAACGCGCTTCGGTCATGGCGCGATCGTGGCGATGCTGGCGGCGCTGGTGCTTTCCTACATCACGTCCGACCCTTCCATCGCGCTGGCCAGCGCTACGGCGTTCGCGGTCTCCGAATGCATCGACTGGCTGGTGTTCAGCATCACCAAGCGGCCATTGCGCGACCGTTTATGGATCAGTTCGGCGCTGAGCATTCCGCTGGATACCTTCATCTTTTTCGGCATGATCGACGCCTTGACGCCGCCGGTGATCATCACCGCGTTGGCCTCGAAGTTCGCCGGCGTCACCGCTGTCTGGCTGATCATGGCCTGGCGTGATCGCAAACAGGCTGTCGCCAGCTGAAGCCAAACCCTCGGGTTCATGTAAAATGCCGCGCTTTCTCCCCATGGAAAGCGCACTTGCGTGGCTTTCCTCGATGATCCGCTTCCTTTGAGGACCTGAGATGACCCGTATCGGAACTCCATTGTCGCCAACCGCGACCCGCGTATTGCTGTGTGGCTGTGGTGAGTTGGGCAAGGAAGTGGTAATCGAACTGCAGCGCCTGGGCGTTGAAGTGATTGCCGTCGACCGCTACGCCAACGCGCCGGCCATGCAGGTTGCCCATCGCAGCCACGTGATCAACATGCTCGACGGCGCCGCCCTGCGTGCAGTGATCGAAACCGAGAAGCCGCATTTCATCGTGCCGGAAATCGAAGCCATCGCCACCGCCACGCTGGTCGAGCTGGAAGCCGAAGGCTTCACCGTGATCCCGACCGCGCGTGCGGCGCAATTGACCATGAACCGCGAAGGTATTCGTCGTCTGGCCGCCGAAGAGCTCGACCTGCCGACCTCGCCGTACCATTTTGCCGACACCTTCGAGGATTACAGCAAAGCCGTTCAGGACTTGGGTTTCCCTTGCGTGGTCAAGCCGGTAATGAGTTCGTCGGGCAAGGGCCAGAGCCTGCTGCGCAGCGCCGATGACGTGCAGAAAGCCTGGGATTACGCGCAAGAGGGCGGTCGCGCCGGCAAAGGTCGGGTGATCATCGAAGGCTTCATCGATTTCGATTACGAAATCACCCTGCTTACCGTGCGTCACATCGGCGGCACCACGTTCTGCGCGCCGGTCGGCCACCGTCAGGAGAAGGGCGATTATCAGGAGTCCTGGCAGCCGCAAGCCATGAGCCCGATTGCCCTGGCTGAATCCGAGCGCGTTGCCAAAGCCGTAACCGAAGCGCTGGGTGGCCGTGGCCTGTTCGGCGTTGAGCTGTTCATCAAAGGTGATCAGGTGTGGTTCAGCGAAGTGTCGCCGCGTCCGCATGACACCGGCCTGGTGACGCTGATTTCCCAGGATCTGTCGCAGTTCGCGCTGCACGCTCGCGCCATTCTCGGCCTGCCGGTACCGCTGATCCGTCAGTTCGGCCCGTCGGCGTCGGCAGTGATTCTGGTGGAAGGGCAGTCGACCCAGACCGCTTTCGCCAACCTGGGCGCTGCGCTGAGCGAGCCGGACACCGCGCTGCGCCTGTTTGGCAAGCCAGAAGTGAACGGCCAGCGCCGCATGGGTGTGGCGCTGGCGCGGGATGAGTCGATCGAGGCTGCGCGTGCCAAGGCGACTCGTGCTGCTCAGGCGGTTGTTGTAGAGCTGTAAACCGAGTCGCGGCAGCTATTCGCGAGCAGGCTCGCTCCCACATTTGGAATGCATTTTCCTGTGGGAGCGAGCCTGCTCGCGAAGCTTTGGATCTTTTCAGGCAACTTGATTCAGATCGTTATCGCGGGTTTCCTTCAGGCACAGCACCGCAATCAAACTCAACACCGCCGCCGCCGATACATACCCGCCGACATAACCCAAACCACCCATCGCCACCAGTTTCTGCGCAAAGAACGGCGCCGCCGAGGCCCCGACGATGCCGCCCAGGTTGTACGCCGCTGAAGCGCCGGTATAACGCACATGGGTCGAAAACAGCTCGGGCAGCAGCGCGCCCATCGGTGCGAATGTCACGCCCATCAGAAACAGCTCGATGCACAGAAACAGCGCCACGCCCCAGGTCGAGCCCTGACTCAGCAACGGCTCCATCAGAAATCCGGACAGAATCGCCAGTACGCCACCGATGATCAGCACCGGTTTGCGCCCGAAACGGTCGCTGGCCCAAGCAGATAGTGGCGTCGCAGCAGCCATGAACAACACGGCAAAGCACAGCAGACCAAGAAACGTTTCGCGGCTATAACCCAGCGTCGATACGCCGTAGCTCAGCGAGAACACCGTCGAGATATAGAACAGCGCATAGCAGACCACCATTGCCGCCGCACCGAGCAGGGTCGGCGCCCAGTATTGGCTGAACAACTCGACCAGCGGCACTTTCACCCGTTCCTGACGGGCGATCGCATTGGCGAATACCGGTGTTTCATGCAGCTTGAGTCGCACATACAGGCCGACCATCACCAGCGCCGCGCTGAGCAGAAACGGAATGCGCCAGCCCCAACTGCGGAACTGCTCGTCATCCAGGGTCATCGCCAAGGTCAGGAACAGGCCGTTGGCCGCCAGAAAACCAATCGATGGCCCGAGCTGCGGGAACATGCCGAACCAGGCGCGTTTGCCCTTCGGCGCGTTCTCCGTGGCCAGCAGCGCCGCGCCGCCCCATTCCCCGCCAAGGCCCAGGCCCTGACCGAAACGCAGCACACACAGCAGAATCGGCGCCCAGGCACCAATGCTGTCGTAGCCCGGCAAGACGCCGATCAAGGTTGTACACACACCCATCAACAGCAATGAGGCAACCAGTGTCGATTTGCGCCCGATACGGTCGCCGAAGTGGCCAAACAGCGCCGAGCCCAGTGGTCGGGCGAGGAAGGCGATACCAAAAGTGAGAAACGCCGAAAGCATCTGCGCCGTGCCGGAGGTCTGCGGAAAGAACACCGGCCCGATCACCAGCGCCGCAGCAGTGGCGTAAACGTAGAAGTCGTAGAACTCGATAGCGGTGCCGATAAAGCTGGCCGTGGCCACGCGGGTGGCAGAATTGGTCGGCTGGGCAGGCGCGGTTTCGCTGTAAGCGGTATGGGTCGTCATGCGGTGATCCCTGACAGTCATGAGCTCCAGTGGAGCGAATTATTATGGTCGAACACCCAGGGATGTGGGGTAGGGCGCGAGCGCTGTTTCGAGTAGGAACAGTCGTCGGTTTGCAGCGGAAACAGTCGGGATCCGGATAGTGCCGGGTAAGCACAGGGAGCGACGGCGCTTGGGTAAGCGCCTCGATTATAGGAAGGGGGTTAACAATCGAACAAGCGCAAAAGATCGCTACATTTGGAACGCGTTCATCTGTAGGAGCTGCCGAAGGCTGCGATCTTTTGATCTTTTGATTTTTATCTGGCGGGCACCAAAGCAGGAGCAGAAGAGGTATGCCAGATCAGCACCTTGCTCACCCGGTTCTCCTCGGTCTCAAGGATTTCCAGTCGATAACGCCCGATCTTCAGGCACACCGCGCTTTCCGGAATGGTTTCCAGCGCTTCGGTGACCAGACCGTTCAGGGTCTTCGGCCCGTCGCTCGGCAGATGCCAGCCCAGGCACTTGTTAAGGTCGCGAATCGACGCGGCGCCATCGATCACCATGCGCCCGTCGGCCTGAGGATGGATGTGCGGGTTGTCCAGGCTGTGTTCGCTTTCGAATTCGCCGACGATCTCTTCGAGAATGTCTTCAAGGGTGACGATGCCCAGCACTTCGCCGTACTCATCGACGACCATGCCGAGGCGGCGCTGCTGCTTGTGGAAGTTCAGCAGTTGCAGCTGCAACGGCGTACTTTCCGGGACGAAGTACGGCTCGTAACTGGCGGCCAGCAGCGCCTCGCGGGTCAGTCCGCCATTACTGAGCAGGTGGCCGATCTGGCGGGTGTTGAGCACCGCTTCGACCTGGTTGATGTCGCTGTGAAACACCGGCAGACGCGTGCGCTTGTTCTCGCGCAGTTGCTCGATGATCTCTTCGATCGAGTCGTCGAGGTTGATGCCATCGACGTCACTGCGCGGCACCAGAATGTCGTTGACCGTGATGTTGTCCAGCGCATGAATGCCCGACACCGGGTGGGCGCGGACCGGATGTTCGGGATCATCATCGTGATCGGCTGGCATCTCGTCCTCGCTCTGTTGCACCACCTGAGCCTTGCGCGTGAACGGCGTCATCAGCAAAGCACTGAGACGGCTGAACAGCCAGGCGGGCGGGTAGACGATTTTCATCGGCACCATCAGCAAAGCATTGCCGAACGCCAGCACGGCGTCGGGATGGCGCCGGGCCACAGTGCGCGGAAAATAATCGGCAAATACCAGCAGAATGGCGCCGGCCCCAAGGCACGCCGCCCAGGGGCCGTTTTCGTCGCAGAGGAAAATCGCCAACAGCGTCGCGATGATCACCGCAAGGGCGCGGCACAGGGTGTTGCAGAGGATCAGGCTGTCGAGCGGGAAGCTCAGCTTCGCCAGCGGCTTATCGCTGGCGCGCGAGGCAACACGTTGCGCGAGCAGGTGCTGCTGCGCGATTTCGACGGCGGTAAACAGCCCTGACCATAAAATCAGCAGGACAAATACCGCGAGCATCGGCCCTATGGGCAAACCGTCCATTTATGCCGCCCGTCAGATGTGCAGAATGTATTCACGAACCAGTTTGCTGCCGAAGTACGCCAGCATCAGCAGGCAGAAACCAGCGAGGGTCCAGCGAATCGCCTTGTGGCCACGCCAGCCCAGACGGTTGCGCCCCCACAACAGCACGCTGAAGACGATCCATGCCAGACACGCTAGCAGGGTCTTGTGCACCAGATGCTGGGCAAACAGGTTGTCGACGAACAGCCACCCGGAAATCAGCGACAGCGAGAGCAGCGTCCAGCCGGCCCAGAGAAAGCCGAACAGCAGACTTTCCATGGTTTGCAGCGGCGGGAAGTTCTTGATCAGCCCGGACGGGTGCTTGTGCTTGAGCTGATGGTCCTGAACCAACAGCAGCAACGCCTGGAACACCGCAATGGTAAACATGCCATAGGCGAGGATCGACAATAGAATGTGGGCGAGGATGCCCGGCTCTTCATCGATGATCTGCACCGTGCCGGTCGGCGCGAACTGCGCCAGCAGTACCGTGATCGCGCCGAGCGGGAACAGCAGCACCAGCAGGTTTTCCACCGGGATCCGCGAACAGGCGAGCAGGGTCAGGGCAATGACTGCGGCGGCAATCAGGCTCGAAGCACTGAAAAAGTCCAGGCCGAGGCCGATCGGCGTCAATAAATGAGTGAGCAGGCTGGCGCCGTGGGCGAGCACGGCGAACACGCCGAGGCTGACCAGCAGGCGCTTGTTCGCCTTGGCACCGGTGGCCAGGCGGGTACTTTGATAGACGGTCGCAGCGGCGTAGAGCAGGGCGGCGGCGAGGGTGGTCAGCAAACTGGGTGACAAGGGGAGCATAAATCCTGTTAGGCGAGCCCGAAAGGCGCTGAGTTTGGCATAGAACCGCCACGGCACGAAAGACTCCGCAAGCTGACGGCGAGGTGTCCGCCGGCCGCAGTCTTCGCTATAATCCGCGACCTGCCCACGCCGCAGGCTCGCCGAGCACATGTTGATTCCGGTCTGGGCCGCCATTATCCCGGTTCGTACAGGGCCTGAAAGGATCGCGCAATGTTTGAAAACTTAACCGACCGTCTCTCGCAGACGCTGCGCCATGTCACCGGCAAGGCGAAGCTGACCGAGGACAATATCAAAGACACCCTGCGTGAAGTGCGCATGGCGTTGCTCGAAGCTGACGTCGCACTGCCGGTGGTCAAGGACTTCGTCAATTCGGTCAAGGAGCGCGCTGTCGGCACCGAGGTGTCGCGCAGCCTGACGCCGGGCCAGGCGTTCGTGAAGATCGTCCAGGCCGAACTCGAAAGCCTGATGGGCGCGGCCAACGAAGACCTCAACCTGAGCGCCGTTCCGCCCGCCGTGATTCTGATGGCCGGTCTGCAGGGCGCGGGTAAAACCACCACTGCCGGCAAACTGGCGCGCTTCCTTAAAGAGCGCAAGAAGAAGTCGGTCATGGTTGTTTCGGCGGACATCTACCGTCCGGCGGCGATCAAGCAGCTGGAAACCCTGGCCAACGACATCGGCGTGACGTTTTTCCCGTCCGACCTGAGCCAGAAGCCGGTCGACATCGCCAACGCGGCTATTAAAGAAGCAAAACTGAAATTCATCGACGTGGTCATCGTCGACACCGCCGGTCGTCTGCACATCGACGAAGAGATGATGGGCGAGATCAAGGCGCTGCACGCCGCGATCAACCCGGTCGAAACCCTGTTCGTGGTCGACGCCATGACCGGCCAGGACGCCGCCAACACGGCCAAGGCCTTCGGTGATGCGCTGCCGCTGACCGGTGTGATCCTGACCAAGGTCGACGGCGACGCCCGTGGCGGTGCCGCGCTGTCGGTGCGCGCCATCACCGGCAAGCCGATCAAGTTCATCGGTATGGGCGAGAAGAGCGAGGCGCTCGACCCGTTCCATCCTGAGCGGATCGCCTCGCGGATCCTCGGCATGGGCGACGTGCTCAGCCTGATCGAGCAAGCCGAAGCGACCCTCGACAAGGACAAGGCCGACAAACTGGCCAAGAAGCTGAAGAAGGGCAAGGGCTTCGACCTCGAAGACTTCCGCGATCAGTTGCAACAGATGAAGAACATGGGCGGCCTCGGTGGCCTCATGGACAAACTGCCGAGCATCGGCGGCGTCAACCTGTCGCAGATGGGCAATGCCCAGAACGCCGCAGAGAAGCAGTTCAAGCAGATGGAAGCCATCATCAATTCCATGACCCCGGCCGAGCGCCGCGACCCTGAGCTGATCAGCGGTTCGCGCAAGCGCCGGATCGCCATGGGTTCCGGCACTCAGGTGCAGGACATCGGCCGCTTGATCAAGCAGCACAAGCAGATGCAGAAGATGATGAAGAAATTCACCGCCAAGGGCGGTATGGCAAAAATGATGCGCGGCATGGGCGGTATGTTGCCCGGCGGCGGCATGCCGAAGATGTAAGACGTTCTGTCTGATCCATTCTTCTTATATATGGCGAGAGAAATGGGTAAGGCGGGCACAAGATCCGCGCCGGTCGTCGCACCGGCGCAGACCCTGCAAGGAAGCAGGATCAACAGCAAACCCGCACTCGGCGGGAGCTGACTGGCCGTTTTCATCGACGGCTCTCTATGCAAATCTGCACGGCATGCCATGGGCGCCGGAAAAAGGCATTTGCAAAAGTCCGGATATTCCTTAGAATATGCGGCCTTTCGGGCACCCATGCCCGCTGTGCATTTAGATTTGCAGCACCGACTACAGGAACGATGTTCACATGCTAACAATCCGTCTTGCCCTTGGCGGCTCCAAAAAGCGCCCGTTTTACCACCTGACCGTAACCGACTCGCGTAACCCGCGTGACGGCTCCCACAAAGAACAGGTTGGCTTCTTCAACCCTGTTGCCCGTGGACAGGAAATCCGTCTGTCCGTGAACCAAGAGCGCGTTGCCTACTGGCTGAGCGTTGGTGCACAACCTTCTGAGCGCGTTGCTCAGTTGTTGAAGGAATCTGCCAAGGCTGCGGCCTGAGCAATATGAACGCGACGCCAGCCCCTGCCGATGATTTGATCGTTATTGGCAAAATTTATTCTGTTCATGGCGTTCGCGGCGAAGTGAAGGTTTATTCCTTTACTGATCCGACTGAAAACCTGTTGCAGTACAAAACCTGGACGCTCAAGCGCGAAGGCAATGTCAAACAGGTCGAGCTGGTCAGTGGACGCGGGAGCGACAAGTTCCTGGTCGCCAAGCTCAAGGGTCTCGATGATCGTGAAGAAGCTCGTCTTCTGGCCGGTTATGAGATCTGCGTGCCGCGCAACCTGTTCGCTGAATTGACCGAAGGCGAGTACTACTGGTACCAGCTGGAAGGTCTGAAGGTCATCGACACTCTTGGGCAACTGCTCGGGAAAATCGATCATCTTCTGGAAACCGGCGCCAATGATGTAATGGTCGTCAAGCCTTGCGCTGGCAGCCTGGATGATCGCGAACGCCTGTTGCCCTATACGGAGCAATGCGTGTTGGCCGTCGACCTGGAAGCGGGCGAGATGAAGGTGGATTGGGACGCGGACTTCTGAACGTGGCTAACTTGCGCGTAGAAGTGATCAGTCTGTTTCCCGAGATGTTTTCCGCCATTGGCGATTACGGCATCACCAGTCGTGCGGTCAAACAGGGGCTCTTGCAGCTGACCTGTTGGAATCCGCGAGATTACACGACGGATCGGCATCACACTGTGGACGATCGCCCGTTTGGCGGTGGTCCGGGCATGGTGATGAAGATCAAGCCCCTGGAAGATGCTCTGGCCCAGGCCAAAGCAGCAGCCGGGGAGGTGGCGAAGGTGATTTACCTGTCCCCCCAAGGCCGTCAACTGACTCAGTCGGCGGTACGCGAGCTGGCACAATCGGATGCATTGATCCTGATTGCCGGCCGCTATGAAGGCATTGACGAGCGCTTTATTGAGGCTCATGTCGATGAAGAGTGGTCGATTGGCGACTATGTACTGTCTGGCGGCGAGCTGCCGGCCATGGTCCTGATCGATGCGGTTACACGACTGCTGCCTGGAGCTTTAGGGCATGCAGATTCCGCTGAGGAAGATTCCTTTACGGATGGTCTGCTGGATTGCCCGCACTACACCCGACCGGAGGTGTATGCGGATCAGCGTGTTCCCGACGTGTTGCTGAGTGGCAATCACGCGCATATCCGGCGTTGGCGTTTACAGCAGTCCCTTGGTCGGACCTATGAACGACGCGCCGATCTTCTGGAAAGCCGCTCGCTTTCTGGAGAAGAGAAGAAGCTGCTCGAGGAATACATCCGCGAGCGGGACGATAGTTAACAACGTATCGATGGTAGATCGAACGATTTACCTTAGGAGCACAGCATGACCAACAAAATCATCCTTGCACTCGAAGCAGAGCAGATGACCAAAGAAATCCCTACCTTCGCCCCAGGCGACACTATTGTCGTTCAGGTGAAAGTGAAGGAAGGCGATCGTTCCCGTCTGCAAGCGTTCGAAGGCGTTGTAATCGCCAAGCGCAACCGCGGCGTGAACAGTGCGTTCACCGTTCGTAAAATCTCCAACGGTGTTGGCGTAGAACGTACTTTCCAGACCTACTCCCCGCAGATCGACAGCATGGCTGTTAAACGTCGCGGTGACGTACGTAAAGCCAAGCTGTACTACCTGCGCGACCTGTCGGGTAAAGCAGCTCGCATCAAGGAAAAACTGGCTTAAGCCCAGCTTCCGATGCAGAAAAAAGCAGCCTACGGGCTGCTTTTTTGTTGCCTGGAATTTACCGGTTCAATCTCACACGCCGCGCTCAATGAAGTTGCCTGTTTCTTGAACTGGCCGGCTATGAAAGACTAGCCCCCCTTCACTGTCCATTTGCGCGCAGCTCGAAAGCTGCCTGCCCCGAGCATCCATGCCTGCCATCGACCATCCGCTGATTGATCAATTCCTCGACGCTTTATGGCTGGAGAAAGGCCTGTCCGACAACACTCGCGACGCCTATCGCAGCGACCTCGCGCTGTTCAATGGCTGGTTGCAGGAGAAGAACCTCGAGCTGATCAATGCCGGTCGCGAGTTGATCCTCGATCACCTGGCCTGGCGCCTGGAGCAAAACTACAAGCCACGCTCGACGGCGAGATTTCTCTCCGGGGTGCGGGGCTTTTATCGCTATCTGCTGCGGGAAAAGCTGATCCACGTCGATCCGACGTTGCGCGTCGACATGCCGCAACTCGGCAGGCCTTTGCCCAAGTCGCTGTCGGAAGCTGATGTCGAAGCGCTGCTCAAGGCGCCGGATCTGAGTGACGCCATCGGCCAGCGCGACCGCGCGATGCTGGAAGTGCTGTATGCCTGTGGTCTGCGCGTGACCGAACTGATCAGCCTGACCCTGGAGCAGGTCAATCTGCGCCAGGGCGTTTTACGGGTGATGGGCAAGGGCAGCAAGGAACGCCTGGTGCCGATGGGCGAGGAGGCGATTGTCTGGGTCGAGCGTTATATGCGTGATGGCCGTAGCGAGTTGCTCGGTGGGCGCCCCAGCGATGTGCTGTTTCCCAGTCAGCGCGGCGAGCAGATGACCCGGCAGACGTTCTGGCATCGCATCAAACACCAGGCCAAGGTCGCCGGGATCAGCAAATCGCTGTCGCCGCACACCTTGCGCCACGCATTTGCCACGCATCTTCTCAACCATGGCGCGGACTTGCGCGTGGTGCAGATGTTGCTCGGGCACAGCGACCTGTCCACCACGCAGATCTATACCCACGTCGCCCGCGCCCGCTTGCAGGACCTGCACGCCAAACACCATCCTCGCGGCTGAACACGAAACCCTGTGTAGGAGCTGCCGAAGGCTGCGATCTTTTGATCTTGCTTTCGTTTACAGAAGCCAGAATCAAAAGATCGCAGCCTTCGGCAGCTCCTACGGAGTGAGATCGATGTCTTGTGTCAGGCGCATTCGGCCCTCGCGGCCTTATGTGTTAGGCTTTGCCGGTTTGCACGATGGACGGTTATGACCCGGTGTTTCGCACGGGCGTTCTGATTGTTTCATTGGCCCGCCCTCAGGAGTACTCATGCGTCTGACCCAGATTTTCGTCACCGCCGCCATTGCGCTGGTGAGCACCTTTGCCGTCGCCGATGACGCGGCCGACAAAGCCATTCGTCAAAGCCTAGAAAAACTCGAACTCGAGGTACCGGTCGAAAGCATCAATGCCAGCCCGTTGCCCGGCATGTACGAAGTCAAACTCAAAGGCAGCCGCGTGCTCTACGCCAGCGCCGATGGCCAGTACATCGTGCAGGGCAACCTGTACCAGCTCGAGAACGGCAAACCGGTCAACCTGACCGAAAAGACCGAGCGCCTGGGCATTTCCAAACTGATCAACGCCATCCCGGTAGCCGAAACCGTGGTCTACCCGGCCGTGGGCGAAACCAAATCGCACATCACCGTGTTCACCGACACCACCTGCCCGTACTGCCACAAACTGCACGCTGAAGTGCCCGAGCTGAACAAGCGCGGCATCGAAGTGCGCTACGTGGCGTTCCCGCGCCAGGGCCTGAATTCGCCGGGTGACGAGCAGCTGCAAGCGGTGTGGTGCTCCAAGGACAAGAAAGCCGCCATGGACAAAATGGTCGATGGCAAGGAAATCAAAGCCGCCAAGTGCGATAACCCGGTTTCCAAACAGTTTGCGCTCGGTCAGTCGATCGGCGTGAACGGCACGCCGGCCATCGTTTTGGCTGATGGACAAGTCATTCCGGGCTACCAGCCTGCGCCACAAGTCGCCAAACTGGCGCTGGGCGCGAAGTAATTCGCATCGTCACGGGCAGCCGTTGACGATCGTGGTCCGGCAGTAACAGCGCCGGGCCATCAACAGAGAGCCGCGAGCACGCGGTTGTTTTCCGGCCGACCCTGCGTCGGCCGTTTCATGGGGAGTTCACAGTGAATCCGGTCAAAGTAGGCATCTGTGGGTTAGGGACCGTCGGTGGCGGTACCTTCAACGTACTTCAGCGCAACGCCGAGGAAATTGCTCGTCGTGCCGGGCGTGGAATCGAAGTGGCACAAATTGCCACGCGCACGCCAAAGCCTCAGTTCCAGACGACCGGTATTGCGATTACCAACGATGTCTTCGAAGTGGCCACGAACCCTGAGATCGACATCGTCATAGAGCTGATGGGCGGCTACACCGTTGCCCGCGAGCTGGTACTCAAGGCCATCGAGAATGGCAAGCATGTGGTCACCGCGAACAAGGCCCTGATAGCCGTTCACGGTAATGAGATTTTCGCCAGGGCACGCGAAAAAGGCGTGATCGTGGCGTTTGAAGCAGCAGTGGCCGGTGGCATTCCGGTGATCAAGGCGATCCGTGAAGGCCTGTCTGCCAACCGCATCAACTGGGTTGCCGGGATCATCAACGGCACCGGCAACTTCATCCTCACCGAAATGCGCGAGAAGGGCCGTACGTTCGAAGACGTGCTCGCCGAAGCGCAAGCGCTGGGTTACGCCGAAGCCGATCCGACTTTCGACGTCGAAGGCATCGATGCCGCGCACAAGTTGACCATTCTGGCGTCGATTGCCTTCGGTATTCCGCTGCAATTCGACAAGGCGTACACCGAAGGCATCACCAGACTGACCACTGCCGACGTCAACTACGCCGAAGCGCTGGGCTATCGCATCAAGCACCTCGGTGTGGCACGCAGCACTGACGCCGGCATCGAGTTGCGTGTACACCCGACGCTGATCCCGGCCGATCGCCTGATCGCCAACGTCAACGGGGTGATGAACGCAGTGATGGTCAACGGTGACGCCGCCGGTTCGACGCTGTTCTACGGTGCCGGCGCTGGCATGGAGCCAACCGCTTCGTCGGTGATCGCCGATCTGGTCGACGTGGTTCGCGCCATGACCTCCGACCCGGAAAACCGTGTACCGCACCTGGCCTTTCAGCCGGACTCGCTGTCGGCGCATCCGATCCTGCCGATCGAAGCCTGTGAAAGCGCTTATTATCTGCGCATTCAGGCCAAGGACCACCCGGGCGTACTGGCTCAGGTGGCGAGCATCCTGTCGGAGCGCGGCATCAATATCGAATCGATCATGCAGAAGGAAGTCGAAGAGCATGACGGCCTGGTGCCGATGATCCTGCTGACCCACCGCGTGGTCGAGCAGCGTATCAATGATGCAATCACTGCGCTGGAAGCACTGGCTGGCGTCGACGGCCCGGTTGTACGGATCCGTGTCGAACATTTGAACTAAAAAGCAGCGGCACGCTTCGAGCTGCAAGCGGCAAGAGAGAAGCAGTCTGGCTTTTACTTGCGACTTGCAGCTTGCAGCTTGCAGCTCAAACCGAAGGTTTGAAAAAAAATGCGATATATCAGTACTCGCGGCCAGGCCCCGGCCCTGAATTTCGAAGACGTCCTGCTGGCCGGTCTGGCGACCGATGGCGGTCTGTACGTCCCGGAAAACCTGCCACGTTTTACTCAGGAAGAGATCGCTTCCTGGGCCGGCCTGCCGTATCACGAACTGGCGTTCCGAGTGATGCGTCCCTTCGTCACCGGCAGCATCCCGGATGCCGATTTCAAAAATATTCTCGAAGAAACCTACGGTGTGTTCGCCCACAGCGCCGTGGCGCCACTGCGTCAGCTCAATGGCAATGAATGGGTGCTGGAGCTGTTCCACGGCCCGACCCTGGCGTTCAAGGATTTCGCCCTGCAACTGCTCGGTCGTCTGCTCGACTACGTGCTGGAAAAGCGTGGCGAGCGCGTAGTGATCGTCGGTGCCACCTCCGGTGATACCGGTTCGGCCGCTATCGAAGGCTGCAAGCACTGCGAAAACGTCGACATTTTCATTCTGCATCCGCACCAGCGCGTGTCTGAAGTGCAGCGTCGGCAGATGACGACGATCTTCGGCGAGAACATCCACAATATCGCCATCGAAGGCAACTTCGATGACTGCCAGGAAATGGTCAAGAACAGCTTCGCCGACCAGAGCTTCCTCAAAGGCACGCGTCTGGTGGCGGTGAACTCGATCAACTGGGCGCGGATCATGGCCCAGATCGTCTACTACTTCCATGCAGCCCTGCAGTTGGGCGGTCCGGCGCGTTCGGTGTCGTTCTCGGTACCGACCGGCAACTTCGGCGACATCTTCGCCGGTTACCTGGCGCGCAACATGGGTCTGCCGATCAATCAGTTGATCGTCGCGACCAACCGCAACGACATCCTGCACCGCTTCATGAGCGGCAACCAGTACGTCAAGGAAACCCTGCACGCGACGTTGTCGCCGTCGATGGACATCATGGTTTCGTCGAACTTCGAACGCCTGCTGTTCGACCTGCACGGTCGTAACGGTGCGGCGATTGCCGGCCTGATGGGCTCGTTCAAAAAGGACGGCAGCTTCAGCGTCGAACAAGAGCGCTGGACCGAAGCGCGCAAACTGTTCGACTCGCTGGCGGTGGACGATGCGCAGACTTGCGAAACCATTGCCGAAGTCTACGAGCAGAGCGGTGAAGTCCTTGATCCGCATACGGCGATCGGTGTGAAAGCCGCGCGCGAATGCCGTCGCAGTCTGGACATCCCGATGGTGATTCTGGGGACTGCCCATCCGGTCAAGTTTCCCGAGGCAGTGGAGAAAGCGGGTGTAGGAAAAGCGCTCGAACTACCTGCACATCTTTCTGATTTGTTTGAGAGAAACGAGCGCTGTACGGTGCTGCCAAACGACCTGAAAGCCGTGCAAGCCTTTGTCAGTCAGCATGGCAACCGCGGCAAGCCACTCTAAGCCTGCAAAAGCTGTCACATTTTGAAGCCCGTCTCCTGACGGGCTTTTTTGTTTCTGCTGCCACACTGCTCGGGTTTTCACCCACGAAGGACGGGTGAGTCGATCACGAAGGAAATGGCAATGCTGTTTTACAGAGGTTTGAAACCGGCACTGGGCTGGTTGTTTTTGTTGGCGATGCTGGGCTGGATGCACAACGGCGTGGCAGCGCAAATGGCGCTCGATCAGGCGAATGCGGCAGTCAATGTGCAGGCTGTCGAACTGGATGCGCACGAGCGGCAATGGATCCGTGACAACCCCAAAGTGACGGTGGCGTCGGTGCAATATCCGCTGTACCTGTTTCAGGACGAGCACGGACAGTGGAGCGGCCTGAACAACGACGTACTCAAACACGTCAGCGCGATGACCGGTTTGCAATTCGAGCATCAGGAATCATTCTCCACCGATCATATGCTCGAACGCCTGCAAAGCGGGGTCGCGGACATTAGCACGACCTTGGCCATGAGCGATGATCGCAAGCTGTTTCTTGATTTCAGCCATGCGTTCGGCGGCGCCGGCTGGGTGTTCGTCGGGCATGCCGGTGCACCGACCATAGAGTCTTTCGAGCAATTGGCAAAACGCGTCGTAGTGCTGCCGGCTCGCCACGCGCTGGAAGATGTGATTCGGCGCGATTATCCAGCGATCGAAATACGCTCGGTGAAGACTTATGCCGAAGCCCGGGCATTGGTCGAAAGTGGTGAGGCCTACGCCACGATCGAAAACGAAATCGGCGCGCAGCTCTATCCGCTGGGCATGCTCAAGGTCGGCGGCTTGGTGGAGGGCAAGTGGGAAGCCGATCACCTGGCTGTACGAAAAGGCATGCCGGAGCTGCTGAGTATTCTCAACAAGGCGCTGGAGGCTTTCCCTGCTGCGGAGTTACGGGCGATCCGTCTTAAATGGCTGGAAGGAATTTCGCCAGCGCCCGTGCCATCGATCTGGCAGCAACTGGTCGAGTGGGGATGCTGGGCGATGGGGGTGATCGGCGTTTTCGGAATACTGTCATTGGTTTGGAACAGGCGCCTGGCGGCCGTGATCAAATTGCGCTGCGAAGCGGAAAAGGAACTGGGCGATCAATTGGCGTTCCAGCACGCCCTGATCGATTCGATGCCGGATCCGGTGTTCGTCCGGGATCTGCAAGGGCGCCTGATCATCTGTAATCGCAGTTACGAGGAGGCGTTGTCAGTGCGCCTTGATCAGATGCAGGGGCGCCTGCTGATCGAGGTCGATGCATTTCCTGAAACCACCGCCCGGATGCTGCACGACGAATTCATCGCGCAGTTGCAAACCCGCAAGTCGCGCTTCAGCAAAAGACAGCTGGTATTCAATGGCGGGCCGCGCGAGGTCTATCAGTGGACCGTGCCGTTTTACAGCGGTGACGGTAAATTGCGCGGCTTGTTGGGCGGCTGGACCGACATCACGCAGCGCAAGTCCGAAAGCGGGTGTCGCTGTCTGCAGTAAAGATGGGAAATGTCCTGCAAGACGCGGCTACTTTTCTGATGGGAGGCTTAAGACGCCTGCCCTAGAGTGAACGACAACTGCGGTGAGAGTCCGCGATGATCGCTCCAGAGGTCGCCAATGCGCTCGCTTAAAGTCCTGATTCTTGAACCCAACCCGTTCCAGCTGATGGCGTTGCATCAAATGCTCAACGCCATCGGTATCTACGACGTGCTGACCGCGCCTTCGTTAGCCTCAGCTCTGTGTTCTCTTGGCCATCGCGGTGCGGTCGATATTGCTATCTGCGATCCGCAACTCAAGGGTGGGGATGGCCTGGCCCTGATTCATCACCTGGCGGCGCACCACGAGGCGCGTGCATTGATCCTGCTGGGCGCGGTCGCGCAGAGCCTGTTGAGTGAGCTCGAGCCCATGCTGCAACAACGCCGCCTGCGCCTGCTGGGGCGTCTGCAAACGCCGGTCTCGGCAGTGTTGATGAGAGCGCTGCTGGACAATTATCTGATATCGCCGCCGGAGCTCGTCGAGGCCTGAGCCCGGCGGTTATTTTTCTGTCATCTTCGCCGTGCATGCTTTGTCAGACGCGGCCCCCTGCGATTGGGTCGCGACAGGCAGAACTTTCTTCTCGGGCCGGTGGTCATTTAATGTGAACACGCCCCAGGCACTGTGTTTTCGGACTATTGAGTGGAGATCGAGATGGAAAGTATCAGTCTATTGCTCGGTGAGGCTCTGAGCCCGTATCAGGTGACGCTGACCCCTCGCGGCAGCCATGGTGAATGTCTGGTGACGCTGAAGAACAGCAGCGGCGCCATTGTGGTGGAACGCGAATTCAATCAGGCCCAGTTGAGCGACAAGCGCTTGCTGACTGACGTGGTAGACGGGCTGCACCGTGACGTCATGATCGCCGAGGGACGGCTGGAACCCTGCGTCATCGCGGCGTTGCGCAATGCGGCTCTGGACAAGCGTCCTGTCCTGTAAAGATGAAATATTTTTTGTGGGAACCTTCCTGCATCCCTGTCAGTCAGACCCCATAACAGCAGGATCAAGCATTGTGCTCCGGTGCTTGTCGCTTGCTGCTACGGGTCTCGAAGCAGACCACGTTTAACCCCGAGTCGTCTCCCCACTTCTCGGGGTTTCTTTTTGCCTCGCGTTTGCTCACTGCGTTGCGGCTTGCTCGAAAACCAGCGCGCCCGTGGTGCTCAAATGGCTCCGTCTTCACGCAACCGAGCGATTTGCGCCGCGTCGTAGCCCAGTTCGCCAAGCACCTGCGCATTGTGTTCGCCAAGCTGCGGTCCGACCCACTCGGACGAACCCGGCGTTTCGGACAGTTTCGGGACGATGCCGGGCATCTTGAAGTCCTTGCCGTCCGGCAGCTTGGCATGCAGAAACATTTCCCGAGCCAGGTATTGCGGGTCGTTGAACATGTCCTCGGCGCTGAAGATTCGGCTGACTGGCACCTCAGCCTGGTTGAGCAGGTCGAGCACGCCTTGCAGCGGTAGCGAATTGACCCAGCGATCAATCACGCCATAGAGCTCGTCGCGGCGACTGTCACGCCCGTCATTGCTGGCCAGTGCCGGGTCATTGGCAAGGTCTTCGCGGCCGATCACCTGCATGAAACGTTTGAAGATGGCATCGCCGTTGGCGCCGATCTGCACATGTTTGCCGTCGGCACTGGTGTGGATCGAAGAGGGCGTGATGCCCGGCATGATGTTGCCACTGCGTTCGCGGATGAAACCGAAGACATCAAATTCCGGCACCATGCTTTCCATCATCGCGAAAATCGCCTCATACAGGGCGACATCGACCACTTGGCCGAGTCCGCCGTTGACCTCGCGATGACGCAGCGCCATCAGTGCACCGATCACGCCCCACAGCGCGGCAATCGAATCGCCGATGGAAATCCCGGTGCGCACCGGCGGCCGATCCTCGAAACCGGTGATGTACCGCAGGCCGCCCATGGATTCGCCAACTGCGCCGAAGCCTGGCTGATCCTTCATTGGCCCGGTCTGACCAAAACCGGACAGGCGCACCATCACCAGTTTCGGGTTCAGCGAATGCAAGGTTTCCCAGTTCAGGCCGAGTTTTTCCAGCACTCCGGGGCGGAAATTCTCGATGAGGATGTCGGCCTCGCCCAGCAGTTGTTTCAGGATGGCCAAACCGTCGGGATGTTTGAGGTTGAGGGTCAGGGACTTCTTGTTGCGCGCCTGGACGAACCACCACAGGGAGGTGCCTTCGTACAACTTGCGCCATTTGCGCAGGGGATCACCGCCGTCCGGCGATTCGATCTTGATCACTTCGGCGCCGAACTCGCCGCAGATGCGCGAGGCAAACGGCCCGGCGATCAGCGTACCCAATTCAATGACTTTCAGACCCGAGAGCGGTTTGCTGGTGAACGGCATGCGAAATCCTGTAGGACAAGGCTGAGCGGATACAGGTTTTTAACATAGCCGGCTGTCAGACGCCGCAGCTTGATTGCCATCAATTCGATGATTGCCTGTGCCATCGGTTAGACTTGCCGACTTTCCTCGTATCAAGAAGCCCGTTCATGGCCCAGCCGTCCACTACGTACAAATTTGAACTGAACCTCACCGACCTCGACCGCAGTGTCTACGAGAGCGTCAAGCAGACCATCGCCCGTCACCCTTCGGAGACTGAAGAGCGCATGACCGTGCGGCTGCTGGCCTACGCGCTCTGGTACAACGAGCAACTGTCGTTCGGCCGTGGTCTGTCAGACGTGGATGAACCGGCCTTGTGGGAAAAAAGCCTGGATGACCGCGTCCTGCACTGGATCGAAGTCGGCCAGCCGGATGCCGACCGCCTGACCTGGTGCTCGCGCCGCACCGAACGCACCAGCCTGCTGGCCTACGGCAGTCTGCGCGTGTGGGAAACCAAGGTGATCCCGGCGATCAAGAACCTGAAAAACGTCAACATCGCCGCCGTCCCGCAAGAAGTGCTGGAAACCCTGGCCAAGGACATGCCGCGCGTCATCAAGTGGGACGTGATGATCAGCGAAGGCACGATCTTCGTCACCGACGACCGCGGTCAGCACGAAGTCCAGTTGCAATGGCTGCAAGGTGAGCGCGGCTGAGGTCGCGACACCGCTGATATTTCCCACGAATCAAAGAGAAACCTCCGTCGCCCCATGCGTATCGAACCTCGTCAATTGCCTGCCACGCTGCCTTTCCTTGGTGATCTACCGCCACTGCTGACCCGCCTGTACGCGGCGCGGGGCGTGCAGTCGGAGGCGGAACTGGACAAGAGTCTGGCGCGCTTGATCCCGTTTCAGCAGCTCAAAGGCATCGATGCGGCGGTCGACCTGCTGGTGACGGCACTGGAGCAACGCCAGCGCATTCTCATCGTTGGCGACTTCGACGCGGACGGCGCCACCGCCAGCACCGTCGGTGTGCTCGGTTTGCGCCTGTTGGGCGCGGCGCATGTCGATTATCTGGTGCCGAACCGTTTCGAATACGGCTATGGCCTGACTCCGGAAATCGTCGAAGTTGCGTTGACCCGTGAGCCGCAATTGTTGATCACCGTCGACAACGGCATTTCCAGTGTCGAGGGCGTCGCGGCGGCCAGGCGCGCCGGGCTGAAAGTGCTGATCACCGACCACCACTTGCCCGGCGATGAACTGCCGCAGGCTGACGCGTTGGTCAATCCGAACCAGCCAGGCTGCGAGTTTCCGAGCAAGGCACTGGCCGGCGTCGGGGTGATTTTCTATGTATTGATGGCCTTGCGCGCGCGCCTGCGCAGCCTCGGCTGGTACGAGAGCAAACCGCAACCGAACATTGGCGAGCTGCTGGATCTGGTAGCGCTGGGTAGCGTCGCGGACGTGGTGCCGCTGGATGCCAACAACCGTATCCTCGTGCATCAAGGTCTGGAGCGGATTCGCGCCGGGCGGGCGCGGCCGGGGATCAAGGCGATCCTCGAAGTCGCCAAGCGAGAGGCGGCGCGGATCACTTCCACCGATCTTGGCTTTATCGTCGGCCCGCGCCTCAACGCCGCAGGACGTCTGGACGACATGAGCCTGGGCATCGAATGCCTGCTCACCGCCGACGCCAATCTGGCCCGGGAAATGGCTGCACAACTGGACGGCATGAACCAGGATCGCAAATCCATCGAGCAGGGCATGCAGCGTGAAGCCTTGGCGCAGCTCAAGGATCTGCCGGTCGAATCGATGCCGTTTGGTCTGTGCCTGTTCGATCCGGAGTGGCACCAGGGTGTGATCGGCATTCTCGCTTCGCGCATGAAAGAACGCTATTTTCGCCCGACCATTGCCTTCGCCGATGCTGGTGATGGCTTGCTCAAGGGCTCCGGTCGTTCGGTGCAGGGCTTCCATATACGTGATGCGCTGAGCGTGGTCGCGGCGCAGCATCCAAACCTGATCGCCAAATATGGTGGTCACGCGATGGCCGCTGGTCTGACCTTGCCGCAGGAGAATTTTCCGCTGTTCGCCGAGGCATTCGACGCCGAAGTGCGTAGGCAACTTCGCGAGGAAGACCTCACCGGGCGCATGTTGTCGGACGGCACGCTGGCCGTCGAAGAGTTCCACCTCGAACTGGCCCGCGCCTTGCGCCACGCCGGGCCGTGGGGTCAGCATTTTCCCGAGCCGCTGTTTCATGGCGTGTTTCAGCTGGTCGAGCAGCGCGTGGTTGGCGAACGGCATTTGAAAGTGGTGCTGAAAAGCGAATGCGGCTCGGTGAAGCTCGATGGCATCGCGTTTGGGATCGATCGCGATGTCTGGCCGAATCCGACGATTCAGTGGGTTGAACTGGCTTACAAGCTCGACGTTAACGAGTTTCGCGGCAACGAGACTGTGCAGTTGATGATTGCTCACATCGAACCGCGTTGACGCCATTCGCGAGCAGGCTCGCTCCCACAGGGAATGTATTCCAAATGTGGGAGCGAGCCTGCTCGCGAAGCGTCCTCACACACTGAATTACTCTGAACCCTCCGTCATTCCCGGTTGTCGACTAGGCTCTAAGCACTGCTTGATTGGCCTTGTGACGTCTTGTCGTTTTTTTGCCCGCGGGGGCGGGTGCTGCACCCTTTTTCTGTCACTCGTCGACTTTTCAAACAGAACCCTGGAGCCTGCCCACTGATTCGAGAGGTGCCCCATGAGTCTGCTGCTTGAACCCTTTACCCTTCGCCAACTGACCCTGCCCAACCGTATTGCCGTGTCGCCGATGTGCCAGTACTCCAGCGTTGACGGCCTGGCCAACGATTGGCATCTGGTGCACCTGGGCAGCCGCGCGGTGGGCGGTGCCGGGCTGGTTTTCACCGAAGCCACGGCGGTTACCGCCGACGGGCGGATCACTGCCGAAGACCTTGGGCTGTGGAACGATGAACAGATCGAACCGCTACAACGCATCACCCGCTTCATCACCGCCCAAGGTGCGGTTGCCGGTATTCAACTGGCCCACGCCGGGCGCAAGGCCAGCACTCACCGGCCGTGGATCGGCAAGCATGGCAGTGTCAAACCCGAGGACGGCGGCTGGACCCCGGTCGGGCCATCGCCGATTGCTTTCGATCCGCAGCATACGCAGCCGAAACAGCTGGATGAAGGGCAGATCGCTGAAGTGATCCAGGCCTTCGTCGACGCGGCCAAACGCGCGCTGACGGCCGGTTTCAGCGTGGTCGAGGTACATGCCGCGCATGGCTATCTGCTGCATCAGTTTCTGTCGCCGCTGAGCAATCAACGCCGCGATCAGTACGGTGGTTCGTTCGAGAATCGCATCCGTCTGGTGCTGCAGGTCACAGAAGCGGTGCGGGCGGTGTGGCCGGAAGAACTGCCGGTATTCGTCCGCGTTTCGGCGACCGATTGGGTTGAAGATGGCTGGAATCCGGATGAGACCGTGGAGCTGGCGCGGCGTCTGCACTCCCTCGGCGCGGATCTGATCGATGTGTCGTCGGGCGGTACTGCGGCCAACGCGGAAATCCCGGTTGGACCCGGATATCAGACGCGCTTCGCCGAGCGTGTACGCAAAGAGTCAGGCATCGCCACCGGTACTGTCGGAATGATTACCGAGCCGGCCCAGGCCGAGCACATTTTGCGCACCTGTCAGGCCGATATCATTTTCCTCGCCCGCGAGCTGCTGCGTGATCCGTACTGGCCGCTGCATGCCGATGATGATCTGGGCGGGCGCAAAGCGGTGTGGCCGGCGCAGTATCAGCGCGCGACCCATCGCGATCAGCCGATTCATGAGTCTGATTTGCGCGATTGATCGAAGGCTGGAAAGCAAAAGCCCCGACCAGTGATGGTCGGGGCTTTTCTATTCGGCACAAGCTTGCGTTGTCAGGCGGGCCTCTTCGCGAGCAGGCTCGCTCCCACAATAGGAATGCGGACCCCTGTGGGAGCGAGCCTGCTCGCGAATGACGCCAGAACAGCCGCCTTATAACCTCAAGGGTATTTACGCTTGTCCGGCGCCGGCGGGAAATACTGGTACAGCCAGGTCTCGCTCAACGTGCGATCGTTGGTGCGAATGAACAAGCGCAGTTCCACTGGCTCGACGCTGTCATTGGTCGGGTACCAGTCGAACAGGATCCGATAACCCTTGATGTCATCCAGCACCAGCACGCTGAAGTCCTGCACCTTGCCGTTGGAACAGGTGACCACCGGCTCGATCCCGGTGCCCTGTGGCAAGCGCTCAAGGCCGCCACCGGTGAAGTCCACGGCGAAACGGCGCGCCCAGACCGGCGGGTAGTGTTCACCCGGCGCCCAGCCCTCGGTGAAGCCGCCCATGCCCGAACGCGTTGCGTGCACCCGTGCCAGTGGTGTGCCGACCGGTGGCAGCGCGCTCCAGTACAGCTTGTAACCGTAATTCAGCGAATCACCGGCGGCCACCGGTTTCTTCGGCGTCCAGAACGCGACGATGTTATCCAGCGTCTCGCCGGTTGTAGGAATTTCCAGCAGATCGATAGAGCCTTCGCCCCAGGCGGTTGTAGGTTCTACCCACAGGCTCGGGCGTTTGCTGTACCAGTCGACAGTGTCCTGATAGTTGGCGAATTCGTGGTCGGTTTGCACAAGGCCGAAGCCTTTCGGATCCTTGTCGGCGAACGCGTTGAATTGCAACGTTGCCGGGTTATTCAGCGGCCGGCAAATCCACTCGCCATTGCCGCGCCACATGGCCAGGCGATCGGAGTCGTGAATTTGCGGGTGAATGGTGTCGCACATGCGCCGTTCGTGGGTGCCGCAGCTGAACATGCTGGTCATCGGCGCCACGCCGAGTTGTTCGATGGTGGTTCGAGCGTTGATGTGCGCGTCGATTTCCATGACCACGCGCTCGGCCTGGCAATCGATGTCGAAGCGATAGGCGCCGGTGGCGCTCGGCGAGTCGAGCAGGGCGTAGACCACAAAGCGCGTGGCGTTCTTGTCCGGCGTCTCGAACCAGAACTTGGTGAAGTCGGGAAACTCTTCGCGCTTCTTCGCGTAGGTATCGATGGCCAGGCCGCGTGCGGAGAGGCCATATTGGCCAGTGGCGTCGACCGCACGGAAATAGCTGGCGCCGAGAAACGACACCACGTCATGCCGATCCAGCTCCGGCGCCTTGAACAGTTTGAAACCGGCAAAACCGAGGTCGCCCTTGAGCTGCTGGGTGTCGACCGAAGTGTTCTCGTAGTTGAACAGAGCCGGACGGAAATGCACTTCGCGAGCCATGCGCGTCTTCGGATCAACGCTGTACATGCGCACCGGTTGACGGAAGCCCATGCCGACGTGGAAGAACTGCACGTCCAACTGGCCTTTGTTCTCCTTCCACAGGGAATGCTCGCCGTCGTAGCGGATCGCGTTGAAATTCTGCGGAGTCATGGTCGCCAGGGTCGGCGGCAACACCTGTTTCGTATCCTGATAGGCATTGCCGGCGAGCTGTTTGGCCTGACGCTTCAGCGACTCGAAATCGAAGGCCTGGGCCTCGCCATCGGCGGCGCCACCATTGGCCGCCCAGGCGCGAGCGGCCAACAGACCCGACGCGGAAAGACCGGTATAGGCCGCAATGGCCATGGACGCTTTGAGCAAATTCCTGCGGTGCATAAATACAACCTGTCGTGTGCAATCCAGCGCCGTTCCTGGCACCTGTCGGATCGGAAATTACGGTTCGGTCATGCCTTCGGCCAAACGCAACGGACTATAAACAGATGCCCGCTAGCTTAATCGGTTCGATTGTCGGGCAAAAAGCCTTGTTTGCATCGCGTCATCTGGCAATGAAACAAGACATGTCTGTAATTTTTCTGACAGGGGTCTCTGATTTAGAGGGCATATCTGCTTTTTTCGATTAATTACTCTAAAAACCACTTTTCAACGCGGATTTAATTCCTATTCTATGGGCAAGACCGGATACAAGCCTTCGTGCCGGCAGGGCACACGACGCTGCTCGGAGAGGCAGGGCGATGTGAGGTTCAGCAGTTTCTTGACTCAATAGAGAAGGACATCGTCCATGGCAAAAATACAAGGCATCACCGAAATGTTAGGCATCTTCCCTTGCTTGGGCGGCGGGCGCAGAAGACGCCGCCTCAATTCCGAAGAATTGAAATTGGTGGAGCGTTATCGAGAGCTGTCAGAGAGT
The DNA here is from genome assembly GCF_057291835.1 of Pseudomonas sp. 1L-B-1-E-C1. Taxonomy (NCBI): domain Bacteria; kingdom Pseudomonadati; phylum Pseudomonadota; class Gammaproteobacteria; order Pseudomonadales; family Pseudomonadaceae; genus Pseudomonas; species Pseudomonas sp. 1L-B-1-E-C1. Next base: position 383,607 of record NZ_JBXAWN010000004.1, read on the forward strand.
GACCGGATCGCCATGCGTTATCTGGTGGATGCGATGCGCAGTGTTTCGCGGTTTTAACCTGAAAAAAAGGACGGACTGTGAAGTCCGTCCTTTTCTACGTCCTACACGCTGTGGAACACCACGGTGCAAAGGAGCGACCTCTTAGAAGGTGTTTCCGTCAATTCGAGGAGAATGATCCTACGATAAGCGGCGGTTGCGGATTCTGATAGCAGGTATTGCGTTGATGGCACGAGTAATACTCAAGGAGCACGATATGACGACAACCATGACCAGCAAGGGCCAAGTCACTATTCCCAAACCCATACGCGACGCCTTGCGCCTGACGCCGGGGTCGGCTATTGAGTTCAGCGTCAATGAGCAGGGTGAAGTGGTTTTGCACAGCGCCAGACACGATCCAGGTCAACCAAACACACCGGATCGGTTTGACGCAGTTCGTGGCAAGGCAGATATCAAATGGCGGACGGATGACTTGATGGCATTACTCCGGGGGGATGATTGATGGTATTGGTCGATACCAACGTATTGATCGATGTTCTGGAGGACGATCCCGTGTGGGCTGAATGGTCGATTCAGCAGCTTCGGTCTCAGTCATTGATCCACGATTTAGTAATCAACCCGGTTGTTTACGCAGAACTGTCCCAGACGTTCTCTTCATTCGAAACCTTGGATGAAGTCGTTAACCAGCTAGGGCTGGTCGTCCAGGAAATTCCGCGACCTGCGCTTTTTCTTGCCGGCAAGGCGTTCGTACGTTATCCAAAAGTGGGTGGTGGAAAACACAACGTGCTGGCTGATTTCTTTATCGGTGCACATGCAGCGGTAAAGAAGCTCCCGTTGTTAACTCGGGATTCCAAGCGGTATCGCAATTACTTCCCCTCGGTCCAGTTAATCACACCCTCCTGAATGCTCAGCCCGGTTGCCAACCGCGAGCAGCGGAACTCCCCCGGTTTGGGATGTCTGTACCTGATGTGAGTCAGCCTGCTCGCGATGCATTTAGCGCTTGAACATCACATGCCGAACCGTGGTGTAGTCCGCCAGCCCAAACATGGACATGTCCTTGCCATAACCGCGGCGGCGGACATTTTTCGCTGGACTGAAGTGCAAAATCGGTTTTCCCCAGGTCAGCTGCGCAGTTCAATCCCGAGCGCGAGCAACATCTCGAAGCACACTCGCGGGGCGGGTTCGGGCACTTTCGAACTAGGCTGAGGGCCTTAGATCCGGATAACCCTTGTTTGGAGACGGAACATGAACACCCGTGGATTGCTCGATCAACTGCTCAAGTCCGGGCAGGAAATGCTGCAGAACAAGGCTGGCGGCGCTTCCAACAAATCGGCTGCCAGCGGACTTGGCGGCTTGCTCGGTGGCTCGTCTGGCTCCAGCGGCCTCGGCGGCCTGCTGTCCGGCGCGGGCGGCGGCGCATTGGCCGCGGGCGCGATGGGCCTGCTGCTCGGCAACAAAAAAGTCCGCAAGGTCGGCGGCAAAGTCGCCATCTACGGCGGCCTCGCCGCGCTGGGCGTGCTGGCCTACAAGGCCTACGGCAACTACAACGCCCAGAAAGGCAGCGCACCCCAACGCGAACCACAAACCCTCGACCGCCTGCCACCCGCGCAAGTCGAAGAACATAGCCAGGCGATCCTCAAAGCCCTGGTCGCCGCCGCCAAGGCCGACGGCCACATCGACGAGCGCGAGCGCGAACTGATCGAAGGCGAATTCACCAAACTCGACAACGACCAGGAACTGCAACACTGGCTCCACGCCGAACTCAACAAACCCCTCGACCCCACCGACGTCGCCCGCGCGGCGAGCACACCGGAAATGGCGGCGGAGATGTACATCGCCAGTGTAATGCTGGTGGATGAGGAGAACTTCATGGAGAAGAGTTATCTGGATGAACTGGCGCGGCAGTTGAAATTGGAGCCGGGGTTGAAGGTGGAGTTGGAGAGGCAGGTGCGGTTGGCGGCAGATTGATTCTATGGGGTGAGAAATCGCAGTGTTGTGCTGCGATTTTTCCTGTGTCGCTTATTGAGGCGTCAATACAGATTTAGGTTGGAAAGCCGTTTTTAATCTTTTTGATTCGTGAACAATGATGTAATCAAGCCTCAATCATAAACTCTTCAATTCTTTCAATGAATTCGATTTTGCTTTTGGTTCTGAACTCACCTAGAAACTTTTCGGAGTTTTTGATTGGCTCACCTTTTTTATCATATTCTATAGTTAGCATATCAATCACAAATTCTCCGTCGGGATCCCCTTCGGGCTCGACTCTCGTGTCAAAGCAATGCCCGGTACTCTGACGGACTCCTCCAATCAGTACCGAACTAGAGAACCAGTCGCAAGTTTCCGGTGTCAGCTCCACCTCAAACAGGTTGTTGATTGTTATTGTCCATCCGCTTGGTATGCGGATAGGCTGGAGTTTGTATTCGAGTTTTGATCTCATTAGCTCTCTTCGAATCGTTGCATCGTGAATACTTTGTTCTGATCATCCTGATGATAATCGTGCTCACTGCAGCGCTGAACAAAAGCGCTCGCAAGTATCAGGTTATTTTACTTTAATTTGTATTTGAATTTTTCATCTAAACCCAGAGATATGTCCTGATTTTTTGTTCGCTCGAATATAGAGATTATTTTTTTAAAAGTTTCGCCCATGCTTTGTTCAGATTCTTTCGAATTTTTCCATACTATTTCAACAGGACGCTCTACGTCCGTACTGAGCAAATCCCACAGAGCATTTAGGTTGTTCCCGTAGTATTGAGCCACGGAAAATGCAGAAGCTATACGTTTATGGAAATCTTGCTCGGAGGAGATGGATAGGCCGTCAAGTTCAATTAGCATTAAGATTATTTCCACTTTCCGGTTGGGCTGACAGTTTCATAATGATCACTGGTGATATATAAAAGGCCATCATTCGAATAGGGCGGCCTAGTTCAGGTTGGTTGCTCCGTGACATAGTATTGCTCAGTCCGACGTCGGCTTCATACTAAGTACGGCCAGAGGCGGATGGGAGAACATTTGTATCATTGTAGAAAATATCTCCACCTATTTGTCCACCGGGAACGCTGTTGTTAACTGCTTTACCCGGCTTCCACCCGCTCTGAGCAGCCTGAGCCTTCGTGACGTAATTGGGCGGAAGCTGTCCATTAGATCGCAAGCTTTCTACCAAGGGATTAGCGGCCTCAGTCGTCCTCAGGTCCCGTTTCATGGCCTCGTATTTGGCGGCGTTATGGGCGGCATTATCGTAGGGTTCAGGTTCGTCACAGTCTTTACTGGCTAGCCCCAACGGATCCACCCACCCCGCAGGGTTAGCACGTACTGGTAGCTATTCAACCCACCCGCAAGCTTGATCGGATCCGGGGTCAAGAACCGTCCAGTCCCCGGATTGTAGTAGCGGTGGCGGTTGTAATGTAAGCCTGTCTCAACGTCGAAATACTGACCTTGGAAGCGCAGCGGGTTGTCGATTTCGCTGACGTCCAGTGCAGCGAGATTGCCGTAGGCGCGGTACTTCGCCGACCACATGATTTCTCCGCTGTAGTCGGTGAGTTCTTGGGGCGTTCCGAGGTGGTCGAGTTGGTAGTAGAAGGGTGCCGCTCTAAGCGGGCCTTCGCCGTCAAGCATTGCCAACGGGCGGAAGGTGCCCGGTTCGTAGATGTAGCTGCGAAAGCGATTTTCTGCACTTTAGGTAATCAATCGCTCGCCTTGCCAGAGGAATTCAGTGGTGTGGCCGTCGACGGTTTTCTCGTTGGGACAAATGGGGACAGATTTATTTCAGTAGAAAATAAATCTGTCCCCATTTGCCTTGATTCTAACCATCAAGGATGGAGGTTTTGTACGTTGAAAATAACAGTAGCGATTTTGGTCCTTGGTTGTTTTCTATTCGGCGTTCATCATTTTCCTATAGCTGTCGAATGTATTAACGCATTCTTCGTCTTCGTTAATCAACCTTTCATAGAAGCTCTCATCGTCAGCCCACTCGCAAAATACGAGCTGTGTCTTGACTTTTTTGTTGTGCGTGCACTGTGAGTTAAGAACCCAGTGAGAAGAGATTTTTTTTTCGGTGACTTCAAAAAAGTCCAATGCGAATGGTTTAGGGTATTCATCATATGGCTCTGGGCATATATAAACCCATGGGCAGTTGTCCCAAAATTCAACGCCGTATACGGTATATTCTTTTCCAACTTCGATGTCTAGCTCACTGTCGCCGATCGAGATATAGCGCTTAAGCCTTGTTGCAGTATCCTGCGTGAAACTTTGGTCTATTTTGTTTGTTTTACATTTAACTTTCATTTTTTTTCAGAATTCCCGGGTGGTACGGATGGGTCGTTTCCCCACGGTTTTATATCGTCGGTGCTATGCTTTTTGAATTTAAAGTCCATTAATTTGCCAGTCTCCGGATCACGAACATAGTGCACCACCGAGTCGTTACCGTTTTTGGATTTTACTTTAAGCTCCCATTTGTCCATTCCTTTGAAGTTTGGATCATTTAAGCCCTCAATGATCCTGACCCCGTGTCCTTCTTTCGCCGCCTGCAATGTCATCTGATCCTGAATGCTTTTAGGTTCACGACTCCATTTGTCATGTTTTGGTGGTTCAGGAGGTGGGGGCGATCCTTCCTTTACAACTGCTTTACTTGCAGGGTTTTCGGTGCTTGAGCCGGAGGAGCCATCTTTGCCTCCGGGGCATCCGCTCAATCCCAACGGATCCACCCACCCCGTAGGGTTAGGTACGTACTGGTAGCTATTCAACCCACCCGCAAGCTTGATCGGATCGGGCGTCAAGAACCGTCCAGTCCCCGGATTGTAGTAGCGGTGGCGGTTGTAATGTAACCCTGTCTCGGCGTCGAAATACTGTCCTTGGAATCGCAGCGGGTTGTCGATTTCGCCGACATCCAGCGCTGCGAGATTACCGTAGGCGCGGTATCTCGCAGACCACATGATTTCGCCGCTGTAATCGGTCAGTTCCTGCGGCGTGCCGAGATGGTCGAGTTGATAGTAGAACGGTGCCGCTCTAAGCGGGCCCTCTCCATCAAGCATGGCCAAAGGGCGGAAGCTGCCCGGTTCATAGATGTAGCTGCGGTAGCGGTTCTCTGCGCTTTCAGCGATGAGGCGTTCGCCTTGCCAGAGGAATTCAGTGGTGTGGCCGTCAACGGTTTTCTCGATGCGGCGGCCGAAGGCGTCGTATTTGTAGGATGC